>CADDYU010000062.1 GCA_902810705.1 Methylococcaceae bacterium | reverse complement strand
GGGCGGTTATTGGGGTTATCCTTATTACTGGCAACCCGCGCCGTACTGGAATGGCTGGGGTTATCGGTACCGTCCCTATTATCGTCCGTACTGGGGCCATCGACCCTACTGGCATCGACCCTATTTTCCTCATCCGCGGCCTTACCGCCGCTGGTACTGAAACGTTCCGCCTCGATTCGGGTTGTTTCGCGCATGCCGCCGTTCATGGACCTTGAGCCGCCAAGCCCTCCTTAAGAGCGATGGCCGGGCGCTTTCGATAGACTCGAAGTTTGAACGATTTCCCCGATAGCTGAGTTCCGGCGCCCGAGGCCGGGCAGCCCTCGCCTAAGGCCCGGCGCCGTCATGATGGTGCTGACGATCGCCATCAGCACCAGCATCGTGAAGACTTCCCTGGGGATCACGCCGAGATCGTAGCCCAGATTGACCACGATCAGCTCCATCAGGCCACGGGTGTTCATCATGACGGCGATGTTCCGGGCTTCGGCGCGGGACAGGCCCGCGAGGCGCGAACCCAGATAGCCGCCGGTGAACTTGCCCAGCACGGCCAGGGAAATCAGGAGAGCACACCAGCCCCACAACTCGCCGCCGACCAGGGTTCCGATATCGGTCCTGAGCCCCGTGTAGGTGAAGAATATCGGCAGGAACAGGACTTCCACCAGGTCGGCGACCTTCAGTTTCCAGGCGCTCGCCAGATCGGCCTGGTCGTGCAGCACGACGCCCATCATGAACCCACCGAAGATGGCGAATATGCCGAGCTGGCTGGTCAGCATGGCGGAGCTGAACACGATGACCAGAAGGATCGCCAGAAGATCTCGAGGCAGGGCTTCCGGCCCCTGCCCGAAACGGCCCAGGACGAAGCGCAGCGCTTGGCGCACCACGAACCAGCAGGCGAGGACATAGGCCGCGAGCAGCCCCAGCCGCGCCAGCATGTCGGTCGGCGAGAACCGGCTGGCGACCACGGCCGAAATCACCGCCAGGAGCACCCAGCCGAGGGCGTCGTTGGCTACGGCGGCGGCGAGGGTAATGACCCCGATGCGGGTTTTGGTCAAGCCGAATTCCAGCATGATCCGCCCGAGGACGGGCACCGCCGTGATCGCCAGGGCTATGCCGAGAAAGAGGGGATAAGCCGGAGCCTGGATATTGGGCGCCAGCCGGGCGGCCGACAGCTGCCCGAACGAGAACCCCAGCCCGAAGGGCAGCAGGATGCCGGCCAGGGTGACCAGGAGCACGGCCCGGCGGTTGCGGCGCTCGGCGAGCTGGCTGAAATCGAACTCCAGCCCCAGCTGAAACATGAGCATGATGAGCCCGATCTGGCTCAGGATATTCATCGGCGCACCGTCCACCGAGCGGAACAGCCAATGAAAGGCTTCCGGCGCCAGAATCCCGAACAGGGAGGGGCCCAGGACCAGGCCGGCGATCATTTCGCCCACCGCCCGAGGCTGGCCCAGCCGCCGCGCGAGAACCCCAATGACGCGGGCCGCCAGGATGATCACGCTGATTTGGAGGAGAGTGTGGAACAGGAGGGTTTCGGCGTTCATGGCTCGCCTGCCTTGACCGAGGCTTGATCAGCGGGCCGGGACGCTTGGATTTCCGGGCACTCGGAGATGCTGCAGGGGCATTTAAGAAAGGGAGATTCGAATGGCATCGGTGGATTTGGTTGAGTGATTTTTGGAAAGATCGATCTGCCGGGCCTCAAGCAGGATATCCCGCCCAGGGGAAATTTACGGAAGGTCCTGAGAGACTTCAGCGTCTCGGCAAGGACCCGCCTCTAACAATCCGCTTTGGGGATCGAGACTCAAGCGAGAGGGCTCGAGGAAAGCTTGTCCGCGTTTCGGTTCCGCACCGGGATCGTGTGGCCTCGGCGGGCCGCCGAGAAGCGGTAGTGCTGATCATTCTCCAGCACATGAAGATAGTCCGACAGCCGGTTCCGCTCCAGCCAGCCGATGACCGCCTCGAGCTCGGAGAGGGTCATTTCGGCCCGTGGCTTGCCGAAGCGGTTCCGCAAAATCGCGTTGTAGGCATGATAATCGCTGGCCGTCCGGGGCGTGCCGTTCGCCAAGGGCTCGTCCTCGATGACTTGGGCCGCCACCATCTGGCCGATGCGCTGTCGCAGCCGATGCTCGGCGACCGAAGGCGTCTCGATGGCCGATCCGGGATCGCGCTGCTCGGCGCGGGGCGCCGCCACGAAGTCAGGTCCCGGCGCCACTTCCTCGAACCGGATGGCCAAGGCGTTGGATCGCAGCGGCACGATCCCGAACGGATTCGCCTCCGTCTCCTCGGGGCACTCGAAAGCTAGCTCCTGCTGTTTCCGGCGCCGCTTCTCGGCCGCCTTCGTGCCCTGCTCGGTCTCGATCTGATGGCGAAACTCGCGGAACAGCCAATCGTCCGGATGAAAGATCGTGGCTTGCTGCTCCTGATAGGCGCCGCCGTGGGGATCGACGCGGGTCGCCCGGGCGATGAGCTGCTCGAGCCAGGGGCGGGAGCGGATGTGCGTCAGCGCGGCGATGTGGGTCACGCCGGGCGCGTCCATGCCCTCGTAGGCCATCGCGACCGTGCAGAGGATGGACGGCTCCGGAAGAAAGCGGAAGGCGGCGAGGATTTCGTGGGCGTTGCGGACGTCGCTCACCGCGATCCCCACTTGGCGAGCCGCCTGCTCGGGGGGAAAAAAACGGCGCAGGCAATCGAGATAACGCCGCGCCAGTGCCTGGTTGGGCGCGACGACCAGCAGCTTGCCAAGGCCTGGCGCCGTCTCGTGAGGCGCGAGGCCCAGCGCCCGCCGGCGCCGGTGCCGATGCTCGCGGCACGCTGTGAAGGCTCTGCGGAGCAGATGATCGGCGAACTCGGTGCGCAGGGCCGTGAACAGGGCCGGGCGGGCCGTGTCCGGCCGGCCGCTGATACGGTGCGGACCGCTCGGGGTCTCATCGGCGTCGAGCCACTCGGCCTCGCCGTCGACGGCGCCGAAGATGCACGGCAGGACCGCCCGCTCCATCAAGGCCATCCGCCGCGAGTAGCCGATCACCGCCCAGCCCGGCGCATCGAGGGCGATCTCGCGGAGGCGGCTCCGGTGCGCCAGCAGCCGGTACGGGAGCCATAGAATGGCGCGGCCGTCCGCCCGCTGCAGCGTGCCGGACATCAGAAGTCGGACGACCGAGGTCTCGAAGAGGGGGAGCAGGGCCCGACTCCAGGCCGCCTCCTCTTCGCCGGCTTCGGGGCTGATATCGTAAAGCGCGGGCAGATGGTGGAGCTCGTCGACCACCAGCAGCGTCCGGTGCCGCTGGAATTCCGCGAGATGAAGATCGGGCGCCGCCGCGACGGCCTGATAGGTGGTGATGTAGCCGGCGAGGCCGCGGCTCGGGTCCGGCTCGTTGTCGGCGGCCCGCACCGACAATTCGTGGCCTAAGGCGCTCCGCCAGGAGGGATCGGCGAAGGCTTCCTCGGCCTGGTACTTCAGGGTTTCCCGCGGCACGATCCAAACCACCCGATCGACGAGGCCGGCGCCGATCAGCCGGCTGGCGGCGATGACCGGCAGGAGGCTTTTCCCGCCGCCCGGCGTTACGGCGGCCAAGACGTCGCGCACCTCCGTCTCCTTGGCGGCGATGGCCTGCATGATGCGGTCGACCAGGCGCTGATGGCTGCGAAGCTGCCGGCTCACCAGGTTTCTCTCATCTCTCGCAAAGTAGAGTGAAAAAAACCATAAACCAAGAACGGTTCGGCCGTAAAGCTATTTCGGTGACAAATCCTTTAAATTCCTAAAGTTTAAGCCACCGGAACGGTGAAAGCGGAGGAATGCCGGCAGAGCCTAGCCGTTCTTGGGCTCGGTCCCGGACTCAAAAGCCGGAGCCTTGGCGCCCGTTTTCCACCCGGCTCAGCCGACGCCCTTGACCCTGGATTGCAAATGTTCCGCAAGACGCCGCAGGGCCGAGGAGACATCATCGGGGGAAAGATGGACGTTGATGAGACTCGGCAGGGTCCGGTTGCCGAGCGCCTCGACGAGCGCTTTTTCAAAGGCTTCCTCATCGGGCGCATCGTACCCTTTCAAGGGGCCGAACACCTCGCCGAGCCGGTCGAAACGCCAGCTGCTGATGTCGTTGAAGGCGCCCTCGAGGATGAATCGTTCCGTGCTGTAACCGCGATTGTTGAAAACCACCACGATCGGAGCCAAGCCGAATCGCGCATGCGTCGAGAGCTCCGTGCCGGTCATTTGAAAGGCGCCATCCCCGACCAGGACGAGCGCGCGCCGGTCGGGGCGGGCGATTTGCGCGCCGAGCGCGGCGGGCATCGCGAACCCCATGGTGGTGTAGAAAGCGGAGGCCAGGAATTCGCTACGCTCGTGCACCCGCAGATCGATCGCGGCGAACAGGCAATCGCCGACGTCGCACACCACGATCATATCCTCGGTGAGCGCCTGATTGAGCCGTTCGATGAGACGGGTGATCGTCATGGGCCGGTTCGGTTCGGGGAAAGCGGGGCAAGTCTCTGCCATTGGCGCGGTCGTCATCGAGGGCATTTCGCCTCGAACGTCGGCGGAGCCGGCGAGGGCCATGACGAAGTCGGACAGAGTGACCTGGGGATAGCGGTGATAGCGGATCACGACTTCGTTTTGAGCCGCGCGGACCATGCGTTGAGGATCGAGCCGCGCCGAATATACGCCAGTGTCTACATCGTTCAAGGTCACGCCCAGCATGAGCAGCAAATCGGATTGCTCCACCATGTCGCGCGCGTTCTCCGCGCTCATCGCGCCTTCGTAGACGCCCCGATAGGCAGGATGCCGCTCGCCGATGACGGACTTGCCGGTCAAGGTGGCCGCCACCGGCAGGCCCGTGCGTTCGACGAGCCCGACCAAGGCATCCTGAAGCCCCCGCCGGTGCAGCTCGACGCCCGCGACGATCATGGGCGACACCGATTTCGCCATGAGTTCCACGGTTTCCGCGACAGCCTCCGCGAGTGCCGCCGCGTCGCTCGAAGGCTCATCCATAGCCTCTGCCGGCATGGGATATCCCTCAACCATGACCCGATCGCGGGGAATCTCGATATAAACCGGTTTACAGAACCGGCGGGCTTGCGCGATGGCGCGATCGATCTGACGGAAAGCGATAATGGGATCGTCGAGCACCACGGTGGCGCAGGTGATGCGCTCGAAGATCTCGCGCTGAAAGGTGAACGGGCCGAAACGGTGATGAATCAAAGGGTCTTCCCTTTGCTCGCGCACCCCCGGAGCCCCGCTGATGACCACCACGGGCGAGGACTCCGCATGGGCGCCCGCGATCGCGTTGACCGTATTCAGCGCGCCGACGCCGTAGGTCACCGCCAGCGCGCCCATGCCCTGGCAACGGGCATAGCCGTCCGCGGCGAAGGCGGCGGTGTCTTCCCGGGTGGTGCCGATATGCTGGATGGGACTTTTGGCCATCAAGTCATAAAAGCCGAGCACGTAATCCCCGGGGACGCCGAAGATGTGCTTGACGCCGGCATCGTAGAGGCGCTTCAGGAGATATTGTCCGATATTGTCCAATTCAGTCGTGGTCATCGCGGTCTCTTCCAAACATAAAAGTGCCGTTAAGGGCGGCCCGATCCGCCGCGCCGCCGGCTAATTCACCGCCAAGCTTAACGCTATCTTAGGCTTTCCATGAAGACGAAATTTCAGGGAAAGCTAGCGCTCCGCTTTAAGGATATGCCGCCGCCGGATGGCCAGGAGAAAGCAATAGGCCCCGAAAGCCGCCAGAAGATGCTTCAGGGCATGGCCGCTCAAGAGGTGAAGCGCCCGAAAAACGGGTTCATCGAGAAGTTCCGCCAACTTGGCGACGGCATACGCGGCGAGCATGGCCCAGAAATACCCTACGCCGCTAAAAGACGACCGAAACATGAGCAGGATCAAGGGGATCAGTCCCATGGGCAGGAACTGAACCAGTCCGTAGGGGCGGAGGTCGCCCTGGCCCCGAGCTTCGGTGACCTGCCAGTAGACAACCGAGGCGATGCCGGCGAGCACCATCGGCCACAGCAGATTTCTCCCCGCCGATACGGAAATGTATTCGGCGACGATGATCGAAAGAAGCGCCATGAAGGCGAGGGTCATGGGGAGCCGGTCCCAAACCAGGGTAGCATTGCCGGGCGCGGCATGATAATAGGCGGAGCCTGGACCGATCAGGGCGATGCCGATGAAGAAGGTCAGGTAACCCGCTCGGAGTTCCGGCACGATGGCCGGCGTTCCGCGGTAAAGGGTCCCGATGCCGGCCAGGCCCACGCACAGGAACGGCAGGTTGGTCATCACGTTCCAGAAATTCGGCACGCCCAGGTGGGCGCGGCGGTCCGCGAATTGATGGTAGGCGGGGTCCTGAGGGATGGCGGGCGCCAGAATCGCCGCGCCGATGGCCAGCGCGACGAGCGTGAGGAGCAAGCTGAGCCTCGAATCAATTCCTACCTTCATGAGGGAGATATCGCCGCATGATCCGGATTGTTAAATCAAGCGTTCCGAACACCCCGATGATCGGCCCCAAGGGCCGGCACTTCGAAAGCACTCGATCGGGAGGCGAACGGTCAAGATGCGCTCTTTATAAAGTTGTCTTGAGATTAGCGAAGGGCGAGGACGCTAACGGAATCTGCGCCCTGTAAAATAGCCGCTAATGCTATCAAGATCTCTCGGCGAAAACCCATGAAAACCTATCTCGTTGGTGGCGCGGTGCGGGATTTGCTGCTTGGCCGGCCGGTCAAGGAACGCGACTGGGTGGTTGTGGGCGAGACGCCCGACAGCATGGCGGCCCGCGGATTCCGACCGGTCGGCAAGGATTTCCCGGTGTTCCTGCACCCGGAGACCCAGGAGGAATATGCCCTGGCCCGCACCGAGCGAAAGACGGCGCCGGGCTATCGGGGATTCGTCGTGCATGCCGAGCCGGATGTCACGCTCGAACAGGACCTCTTGCGGCGCGATCTCACCATCAACGCCATGGCCATGGATTCGGAAGGCCGGCTGATTGATCCTTACGGCGGAGCCCAGGACTTGGACGCGCGCCGGCTCCGCCACGTCTCGCCCGCCTTCGGGGAAGATCCGGTGCGCATCCTGCGCCTCGCTCGGTTTGTCGCCCGCTTCGCGCCGCTCGGCTTTAGGGTGGCGGCGGAAACCCAAGACCTCATGCGAGCCATGGTGGAGGCCGGCGAAGTGGACGCCTTGGTGTCCGAACGGGTGTTCGCCGAGCTCGCCAAGGCGCTGGTCGAGCCCGAGCCCGGCGCTTTCTTCGAGGTTCTGAGAGCCTGCGGCGCTTTGGCTCGATTGTTCCCGGAAATCGATCGTCTGTTCGGCGTGCCGCAGCCCCCGGAGCATCATCCGGAGATCGACACCGGTCTCCATACCTTATTGGTGCTGGCCCAGGCCGCCAAGCTGTCCGCCGACCCCGTGGTGCGCTTCGCGGCCCTGACCCATGATCTCGGCAAGGGATTGACTCCGCCGGAATTCTGGCCTCGCCATCATGGCCACGAAAAAGCTGGATTGGCGGCCCTGAACAGTCTCTGCGAGCGGCTCAAGGTTCCCAACGCCTATCGCCGGCTTGCCGAAAAAGTAATGCACTATCACGGCCATTGCCACCGGGCGCTGGAATTGCGCCCCGGCACCGTGGTCGATCTGTTGCAGCGGCTGGACGCATTCCGGAAAAAAGACGCGCTGGAGCCTTTTCTTCTGGCCTGCGAGGCGGACGCCAAGGGCCGGCCAGGCTTCGAGGAGCGGCCTTACCCCCAAGCTGCTTGGCTGCGGGCGGCCTGGCAAGCGGCTTCATCGGTGCCGGTGAAACCGCTGCTGGCGAGAAATTTGAAGGGCGCCGAGCTCGGCTGGGAACTGCGGAAGGCGCGGATTGAGGCGGTGCGGGAGCGGCGAAATTCCGAAAGGGCGGACCAAGGCCCGCCTCTCTAATCCAGCGATCTCTCAGGAAAGCGGCAGGCGTTGTGGCATGGCTTCGCGGCTAGTTGAATCTATTCCCTCCCCTGGCAGAAAAGAGGGAAACATTTTCTGGCGTTGCCGGAACGGGAAAAATAACCGCCTTTAAGAGCCGCCTCCAAAACGCGGCGGCCCGCTTTTTTTCATGTCGGTCATGGCTTCTTCCACGGCCTGCGTACCCTCAGTGAGCTTGCCGGCCTTACCTTCTGCAACGGCGGTCTTTAGTTTGCCGACGATTCTTTGCTGGCTAGCGGAGGAGGTCCGAGCCCTCGCTTGAGCCAAGGCCTCTTCGGCGGCTTTGACAAAGGCTTCGGCGTCTCCACGTTTGCCTGCATCGACAGCTTGTTGAGCAAGAGGGACGAGTGGGGTCAGGTCCTCGTTCATGGGACCGCCGGCCGCATGCCCGATTCCCGAGAACGGTAATGACAGCAGCAGTACCAGAGAATAAATTATTGATTTCATAATATTAAAATATAAGTTGCGGGTTGGCGGAAGAACTTGGGTGGTAAGATCTGCACGGTGTATTGAAAACACCGCTCACAAAGATCCCTACCATAACAATCCAAGACGGAAATACCGTATTTCCATATTTGGATATAATTAATCAAGACCCGGCGGCCTTTGAAAGGTTCCTACGGGGGCCGCCGGAAATCTCGTGCCCCTTATCCTCTTTCAATAGAACCGATGATGCTCTCGCCACCCCGGCAGGAAGTGCCAGGCAGGCTCGGCCGGAATGGCGAGAGCGGAGTTGACATGGGCCTTGTTGGCGATCGGGCAGGCCGCACGATTTCTCTTCTACGGCTTGGTCAGCCGCGTCTCCGCTTCACGATATTTCTCGGCGGTCTTGGCGATCACCTCGGGCGGCAGGCGCGGGGCCGGCGGGCGCTTGTCCCAGGCCAGACTTTCCAGATAATCCCGCACGAACTGCTTGTCGAAACTCGGCGGGCTGATCCCTGTCCGGTATTCAGCCACCGGCCAGAAGCGGGACGAATCGGGCGTCAGCGCCTCGTCGATGAGATGAAGCCCGCCATCGGCATCCAGGCCGAACTCGAACTTGGTGTCAGCGATGATGATGCCCCGCGCCAGGGCGTAAGCGGCCGCCTCCGCATAAAGGGCCAGGCTGGCCTTCCGCACCTGTTCCGCCAGAGCCGGGCCAATCAGCGTCACCGTGCGCTCGAAGCTGATGTTTTCGTCATGCTGGCCGAACTCCGCCTTGGTCGACGGCGTGAAGATCGGCTGCGGGAGCTTTTCGGCCTGTCGTAGCCCTTGCGGCAGCCGAATCCCGCAGATCGCGCCCGTCGCCAGGTACTCCTTCCACCCGGAGCCGATCACATAACCGCGCACCACGGCCTCGATGGGCAGGGGCTCTAGTTTTTTCACCACGATCGCCCGCCCGGCCACCTGCGCGCGGTCGGCCGGGTCCGGCACGGCGCGTTCCAAAGGCCAATCAGCCAGATGGTTGGGAACGATGGATTTGAGTCGGCCGAACCAGAAATTGGAGACGGCCGTGAGCACCCGCCCCTTGCCGGGAATCGGATCGGGCAAGATGCAGTCGAAGGCGGAAATCCGGTCGGTCGTCACGATCAAAAGATGCGCCGCATCCACTTCGTAGATGTCTCGGACCTTGCCGCGACCGCGCAGCTTCAGACTACCGAGCGTGCTTTGGTATAAGGTATCCGGGGCGTTCATGAGGATCTGTTTCCGGGCAAGTCCGATTCATTCCGCGGGGTCATTTCGCCCGTCGCGAAACGGGGCCGATAGAAGCGCGGCCTGTGCGGCTAGGCGGGGTTCGAAAGGATAACCAGGCGCTCTGCGCCTGTCGAGCTTTTACTGTCTCCCTGGGGAGAATCAAGTCATTAAGACCTAATGTCGAAAAGCCGATTATCATATAAATTCGGATCACGACTACGTAAAACATTACCTCTTTTTTAGCGCAATTATGATGTGGCTCGGCAAGGTTGTCGGCGGAACTTTTGGTTTTATCATGGGAGGGCCTTTGGGCGCCTTGCTCGGCGCGGCGCTTGGGCATCAGTTCGATCGGAATACTGCCGACATCGGCTTGCTGGAAGCTGATTTCACGGCTGACACGCGGCAACGGATACGGATGGCTTTCTTCACGGCCACGTTTTCGACGTTGGGTCACATCGCCAAGGCCGACGGTCGGGTGACGGAAGCGGAAATTCAAGCCGCGCGGAATGTCATGGATCGGATGGCCCTCTCGGAAGGTTTGCGGCTCACCGCCATTCGCTTGTACAACGAAGGCAAGCGGCCCGATTTTCCCCTGGATGCCACCGTGGAGCAGTTTTACGCCGAATGTAGCCGCCGCTATTCGCTCTATCGAATGTTCGTCGAAATCCAATTGGAAGCCGCTCTGGCTGACGGCGCTCTACATAGCGCCAAGGAACGGCTGCTGCTGCGCCTGTGCGACCGGCTGCATTTCTCCCGCTTCGAATACCGGACTATGAAGGCGCGGCTCGAAGCCGAGCGGCGTTTCGCCCGTTACCACCGCAGCCGTCAGCAGCGCTGGGAGCGGCGCGAGGCGCCCGCCGCGGATGAGCTTTCGCTGGCGGACGCCTATGCGGTCCTGGACTTGACGTCCGCGGCCAGCAGCAGCGACATCAAGAGGGCCTATCGGCGGCTCATGAGTCAGCATCACCCCGACAAGTTGGCGGCGAATGGCGTGCCGGAAGAAATGGTGCGCCTCGCTACGGAAAAGACCCAGCAGATACGCAAGGCTTACGACGCCATCTCGAAAGCCCGTAACCTCTGAGGAGAACACGCCATGCCATCCTTCGACATCGTCTCGGAAGTGAATCTCCACGAGACGACCAACGCCGTCGACCAGGCCAACCGAGAAGTCAGCACCCGTTTCGACTTCAAGGGCTCCGGCGCCCACTATGAATTGAACGATGCCACCATCACCTTGTATGCCGAAACCGAGTTCCAGCTTCAGCAGATGTTGGACATACTCCAACCCCGCCTGGCCAAGCGGGGGATCGACCTTCTCTGCCTCAAGATCGATCCGCCGCAGGTATCGGGCAAGCAGGCCCGGCAGACGGTCACGTTACGGCAGGGCATAGACGCGCCGCTCGCGAAAAACATCATCAAGCTCATCAAAGACAGCAAGCTCAAGGTGCAGGCGTCGATCCAGGGAGAGCAGGTGCGGGTCATCGGCAAGAAGCGGGACGATTTGCAGGAGACCATCGCTTTGCTGCGCAAGGCGGAACTGGAGTTGCCGTTGCAGTTCGTTAACTTCAGGGATTGAGATCCCTGGGCGAAAGGCCGATCGGCTGAAATGGCTAGTTCGATTTACCCGGCTCCCTTTCCGCTCATGAAAGGCTCTTAAAGACGCCTCCTCACGGGCCGGTTCGGGTGAGCTGTGCGGGCAACGATAAGCCCTGGCGCCATAATTTAATGGCGAAACGGCTTATACCGTGATATCGAGGAGCGAACTATAATCGGCGACGTCAAATCATTCCGGCTACCAAAATATTTAATTGGGGACAAAGCCATGGAAAAGGTAACCCATGCCGTCCAATATTACATGAGACGGGTCGAGACTCTCTTCAACGGGCTGGTTCCGCGACAGGAATGTTGTATTTGCGGGCGCAGATTTCACCATTTCTATCCCTACCGGAACGGCAAGGTGAAACCCTCGCCCTTTCTGGCGGAATTGGATTTCATGACCGGCAATATCGAGAACTTCTCCTGTCCCTACTGCGGCTCGGGCGATCGGGAGCGACACCTCGTCATGTTTTTCGATAAGCTTGGGCTTTGGAAAAAGTTCGAGGGCGCAACGGTGTTGCACTTCGCCCCGGAAGCCGGTTTGAAGGGCCGAATCGAGGCCCTTTGCCCCCGCGAGTACGTCAAGGCGGACCTGCTTTCCAGCCAGCCGGATGTTTCGAGGATCGACGTTATGGAGATCCCCTTTCCGGACCATCACTTCGATTTTGTTCTGTGTTGCCACGTACTCGAACATGTCCCGGACGATCAGCGGGCGCTGCGGGAGCTGTGTCGGGTTCTAAAGCCGGGAGGCTACGGGGTCTTGCAGACGCCTTTCTCGCGCTTGCTCGCCCATACCTTTGAAGATCCGAACATCAACACGGACCCGCTGCGATGGCGCTATTACGGTCAGGAGGACCATGTCCGGCTGTTCGGCCGCGATCTTCTCGACAAGATCAAGGCCGCCGGCTTCACCCTCGATCTCAAGCCCCATAGCGAGTACTTCAACGCCGAGGAAACCCGGCGGTTCGGAGTTTGCGCGAAGGAAGATCTCATCCTCGTTTCCAAGAATGCAGAATCCCCTCCCCACTGATCTCTCCAAAGGGGAGAGGTCCCGCTCGGGCGCCTTAGGAGCAATAGGCCAGATGAAGGTCAGTGTCATCCTGACAGTATTGAATGAGGAAAAAGGCCTGCCCTCGCTGCTGAACGACTTGCTGGCTCAATCCTGGCCCGCGGACGAAATCGTGATCGTGGACGGCGGCTCCAAGGACGGCACCCTGGAAATCCTGCGGCGCTTCGCGGGGCAGCATCCGCGCCTGAAGATCTTCGTGGAACCGGGCGTAAACATCGCCCGCGGGCGGAATATCGCCATCAGCCATGCGCGAGGCGACATCATCGCGGTCACCGATGGCGGCTGCCACCCAGACGCTGATTGGCTTCGCGAATTGATGGCGCCTTTCCAGCGCGATCCGTCGGTGGACGCGGTCGCGGGGCTGACCCTCCCGATCGCGACCAGCCGTTTCGGCTACTACAGCGGCCTCCTGACCGTGTCGAATTCACTGGGTCCAAGCCAGGGCAGCATGTTCTACGGGCGATCCTCGGCCTTTCGCCGGGCCCTCTGGCGCAGGGTCGGTGGCTATCCGGAATGGCTTTACACGGCCGAGGATTCGTTGTTCGCCTTGCGCGCGAAAAAACTGGGCGCCAAGATCGTCACGGCGCCCGCATCGCACCTTTACTGGTATCCAAGACCCACGCTGCCCAAAACGGCCAAAATGTTTTTCCTCTACGGGCGGGGCAACGGGAGAATCCAATGGGGTGACATACGAGGGACTCGCTACTGGCTCCGCTACCATGCCCTCTGGATGACGATGCTGATCGCCGGTGTGTTTCAGCCTTGGCTCTGGCTCCTTAGCGGAGCCGTGCTGGCGCATCTCCTCCGGCTGACCGCGCTGCCCAACATGGACCAATTCAAGGAAGCCGACCTCAGATCGACCGATCGGTTTTTCTACGTCCCACTGATCGTCCTCACCCGCAACCTGTTCACGAATTTGGGCTACCTGACCGGACACATCGAGTATCAGCGGAATCGCGCCTTCCGAGAGCGGCTCGCGGACTACATGAATCTTACGGAAGCGTCGATGGAAGCAAGGGCCGCGTCAAGGCCTCACTAAAGCCCTAGCCATCGCCCCAGAGCGCCTGAATCGCCGCCAAGGCCGCGAGCACCGCGGTTTCCGTCCTGAGAATGCGCGGCCCGAGCCGCACCGGGATGAATCCCGCTTCCCGCGCTTGCGTCCGTTCCCGCTCGGCGAAGCCGCCTTCGGGTCCCGACAGGAGGAAAACCGTCGCCGCCGGCGGCGGCAGGCTTTTGAGGCTGGCTTCGCCCTCCGGATCGAAAAACAGCTTCAGCCCTTCCCGCCCAACTAGCCAGGCTTCCAAGGAAGCCGGCTCGTCGAGCTCGGGCACCCGGTTGCGCCCGCACTGCTCGCAGGCGCTCCGGACGACTTTCCGCCAATGCAGCGAGCGCTGATCTTTTCGCGCCTCGTTCAGGCGCACCACGCAGTGCTCGGTGAACAAAGGCGTGATGCGGCTGACGCCGAGTTCCACAGCCTTCTGAATCGCCCAGTCCATGCGTTCGCTGCGGGAAATCCCAAGGCCCAAGTGAGTAATGAGCGGCGATTCGGCGTCGCGGCGGCGGCACCGGCCGATGGCCAGTAGAACGCCGCCGCGCCCTAGCTCCGCCACGGTCGCGGCGTACTCGCTGCCGTCGCCATTGAATACCGTGAGGGCATGGCCGCGCTTCAACCGCAATACGGTCTTGAGATAATGCCCTCGCTCCTCGTCGAGACGCGCCGTTGAGCCTTCGGAGAGCAGGTCCGGCAAATAAAGTCTGGATACCCGCATAGTCAATCTTTGGTGGCCATGTCGATCGCTTCGCCGGCGACGTCCGCCAGGAAGCGGATTTCATCCGGGGCAATGACGTAAGGCGGCATGAAATAAACGACATCACCCAAAGGTCGCAGCAAGACGCCACGCTTCAGGGCATGGCGGTAAGCGCGGAAGCCCCGCCGCTCCCGCCAGGCAAAAGGTTCCCGCGTGGCTTTATCCCTGACGAGCTCGATGGCCAGGATCATGCCGGTCTGGCGCACTTCGGCGACGTGAGGATGGTCCTCGAAGCCGCGGGCCGCTTGCGCCATGACCTGGGCCAGGCTCCGGTTGTTCGCCAGCGTATCGTCCCGCTCGAACAAATCCAGCGTCGCCAGGGCCGCCCGGCAGGCCAGCGCATTGCCGGTGTAGCTGTGGGAATGGAGAAACGCCCGGAGCTTCTCGTAGTCGTCGTAGAACGCGGCATAGACTTCGGCCGTCGTCAGCACGCAGGCGAGCGGCAGATAGCCGCCGGTCAGCCCCTTGGAAAGGCACAGGAAATCCGGCCGAATCCCGGCTTTTTCGCAGGCGAACAGTGTACCCGTGCGGCCGAAACCCACGGCGATCTCGTCGGCGATGAGGTGGACTCCATGGCGGTCGCAAGCTTCTCTCAGCAGCGAGAGATAAACGGGATCGTACATGCGCATGCCGCCCGCGCATTGCACCAGGGGTTCGACGATCACCGCGCACACGGAGCCCGCGTGTTCGGTCAGGGCGCTTGCCATATCGGCGAATTTTCGCCGGGAATGATCGGCCCAGGATTCGCCGGGCTCCCGATAGTAGCAGTCGGGGCTGGTCACGGTGAGCGGCTTCATCAGCAAGGGCTCGTAGGTTTGCTTGTACAACGGCACATCGCCTACCGCGAGGGCGCCCAGGGTCTCGCCGTGGTAGCTGTTGGTCAGGGTGACGAAGCGGGTCTTGGCCGACTTTCCGGCGTTCCGCCAGTAGTGAAAGCTCATCTTGAGCGCGACTTCCACGGCCGAGGAGCCGTTGTCGGCATAGAAGCAGCGGGAGAAGCCCGCCGGGGCGAGCCGGATCAGTCGCTCCGCCAGCTCGATGGCGGGCGCGTGGGTGAATCCGGCCAGCAGGACATGTTCCAGATTTTCGAGCTGGTCCTTGAGGGCGGCGTTGATGTGGGGATGGCCGTGGCCGAACAGATTGACCCACCAGGAACTGATGGCGTCGAGATAGCGGTTCCCGTCGAAATCCTCCAGCCATACGCCCTGGCCGCGCCTGATCGGGACCGGCGGCAGTTGTTCGTGATCCTTCATCTGGGTGCAAGGGTGCCAGAGGACGGCGAGGTCGCGGGCGGACCAGTCGGCGTTTTTCATCGTTGAGGTTCGAGTGACCAGGCGAAGCCCGAATTCTATCGCGAACTCGGCATGCGATCGTGGGGAGAAACCTTGCCGGGCGGTTCGTCCCGTGTATAGTTCTTTATGAGGAACGGAAGTTTGGCTCGGGAGCACCTTCATGAGCAGACCCCAAAGCGCTGTTAACCCCAGTCCTTACGAACGCTTGCTGGCCCTGCCGGAGAACCTGGTGGGCGAGGTATTGGACGGCGAACTGCATACTCAACCGCGGCCTTCTGGCCCCCATAGTGCCGCCGAGTCCGGCCTGCAGAGCAAAATTGGAGCGCCGTTCCGTTACGGCGACGGTGGTCCTGGCGGCTGGTGGATACTGATGGAGCCGGAAGTCCATTTCATCCGCGACACCGAGGTGGCCGTACCCGATCTCGCCGGCTGGCAGCGCGAGCGGATGCCGGAATTGCCCGATGACCATTGCTTCGAAATCGTGCCCGACTGGGTGTGCGAAGTTCTCTCGCCTTCGACCGCGCAGAAGGACCGGGCCCGAAAACTGCCGCTCTACGCCCGTTACCGGGTCGCTCATGCCTGGCTGGTGGACCCCTTGGCTCACACCTTGGAAGCCTTCGCCTGGCGGGAAGAAGGCTGGCTGTTGATCGCGACCCTCAAGGACGATGACCCGGTGCAGGTGCCGCCGTTCGATGCGGTCTGCTTTTCCCTCGCGGACTTGTGGGCCTAAGCTCGTAGTGTCCGGCAGTGCCTGCCTGGCGGCTAATCCCCCAATCCAATGCCCAGATTTTTCCAAATCCCTAGCACGGCTTCGGCCTGGTTCAGGGTATAGAAATGCAGGCCCGGCGCGCCCTGCTCCAGCAGCCTCCGGCATAAATCGCTTACTACCTCCAGCCCGAAGGCCCGGATGGATTTGCGGTCATCGCCGAAGGCCTCCAGCCGCTTCCGGACCCAGCGCGGAATCTCCGCCCCGCAGAGCTCGGAAAATCGGGAGATCTGGGAATAATTGGTGATCGGCATGATGCCGGGCACGATTGGAAGATCAATTCCCAGCTTTTCGCAATCGTCGATGAAGCGGAAATAGGCTTCGGGATTGAAGAAATATTGGGTGATGGCGCCGTCGGCGCCCGCCTCCACCTTGCGCTTGAAGCTCCTGAGGTCCGCCTCCAGGCTGGGCGCCTGCGGGTGCATTTCCGGATAGGCGGCCACCTCGATGTGAAAATGATCGCCGGTTTCTTGCCGGATGAATTCCACCAGCTCGTTGGCGTAGCGGAATTCGCCCGCGGACAGCATCCCGGAAGGCAGGTCGCCGCGCAGCGCGACGATATGGCGGATGCCGTGATCCTTATAGGCGTGCAAGATCTCCCGGATGCTCGCCTTGGTGGAGGCGATGCAGGAGATATGCGGCGAGGCTTCGAGGCCGAAGCTGTTTTGAATTTCCACCACGGTTTCGAAGGTCTTCTCGCGGGTCGATCCGGCCGCGCCGAAGGTGACCGAGCAGAAGCGCGGCTTTAAAGGCGCCAGCTTGGTCAAGGTCTTGCGCAGATTGACTTCCGCCTCCTCGGATTTGGGCGGAAAGAACTCCATGCTGAAAATTCGAGGGTGCTTTTTTTGCGATTCCATGTATGGCTGCCAGCTTTTTGATGGAAGAAATCCCGTACGGGGCAGGATCTTCAAACGGTCCGCTAGGCCGGGGTTCAGGCCTAGCGCAACGGGTGGGCTCGGTCCTCTGAGCGCGGAAAGACAAGCTCAATGCCAAAGCCCAGCTCCAGGTTTGGTTTTATCGCCTCGGATCGATGACACAATTCAAGTCCACCAGATCCCATTGGCCACTGTTGCGGTAAAGGCGCTTGCCTTGCCGGGGATAATCGGACACGTCCTGGGGCAAGCGCTGCCCCATGACTAGGCAAATCAGGGTCTCGGCGCCATCGTTGGAAATGCCGTGGGCCGCGGTATTGCCGGGAAAGCCGACGAAATCGCCCTCTTCGAGAGTAAAGCTTTCGCCCTCGATCACGAGCTTGCCTCGCCCTGACAAGACAAAAACGCCCTCTTCCTCGTAATGGTGTCTATGATACTCGGTCGTGTCCCTGCCGGGCTCGACGTAGATCATATGGACGCCCATATGCTTAAGGCCCACCGCATCGCCGAGCGATTTGTTGAGTCGAACCGCGTTGGGGTTGAGGAAGTGCGTCTTTCGCTCGCCCGGCATTGCCTCGATTTCGGCGGCTTTCAACAGCAGCTTCCTCGTGTCCACCGCTATCCTCCTCTTTCGGAAGAGATCACCTAGCGTCCGGTGATTCTCAGTACCGGTAGTGCTCTGCCTTGTAGGGCCCTTGCTTCGGCACGCCGATGTAGGCCGCCTGCTCCTCGCTCAGCTCGGTCAATTGGACATTGAGCTTTTTCAATTGCAGGCGGGCGACCTTTTCGTCGAGGTGCTTGGGCAGGGTGTAGACGCCGATCGGATACTTGCCGGAATCCCGCTCGGTCCAGAGCTCGATTTGAGCGAGGGTTTGATTGGCGAAGCTGGACGACATCACGTAGGAAGGATGCCCCGTGGCGCAGCCGAGGTTCACCAAGCGGCCCTTGGCCAAGAGGATGATGCGCTTGCCGTCGGGAAAGATGACGTGATCCACCTGCGGCTTGATTTCCTCCCACTGATACTTCTCGAGGGCGGCGACCTCGATTTCGTTGTCGAAATGACCGATGTTGCAGACGATGGCCTGATCCTTCATCTTCGCCATGTGATCATGGGTGATGACGTGGTAGTTGCCGGTGGCGGTCACGAAGATGTCGGCCTTGTCGCAGGCGTAGTCCATGGTGACGACGCGGTAGCCTTCCATCGCCGCCTGAAGGGCGCAGATCGGATCGATTTCGGTCACCCAGACCTGGGCGGAGAGGGCCCGGAGGGCTTGGGCCGAGCCCTTGCCCACGTCGCCGTAGCCGCACACCACGGCGATCTTGCCGGCCACCATGACGTCGGTGGCGCGCTTGATGCCATCCACCAGTGACTCGCGGCAGCCGTAGAGATTGTCGAACTTGGACTTGGTGACGGAGTCGTTGACGTTGATGGCGGGAAATTTCAGATCGCCCTTGGCGTGCATCTGGTACAGGCGGTGGACCCCGGTGGTGGTTTCCTCGGTGACCCCCCGCACCTTGGCGAGACGCACGGAATACCAGGTGGGATCGACCGCCAGCTTGGCTTTAATGGCGGCGAACAGGACGCGCTCTTCTTCGGAGCCTGGATTCGCCAGCACGGAGGCATCGCTTTCGGCGCGGGCGCCGAGATGCAGCAGCAAGGTGGCGTCGCCGCCGTCGTCGAGGATCATGTTGGAATAGCCGCCATCCTGCCAGTCGAAGATACGGTGCGTGTACTCCCAGTACTCCTCCAGGCTTTCTCCTTTGACCGCGAACACCGGGATGCCTCGAGCCGCGATGGCGGCGGCGGCGTGGTCCTGGGTCGAGAAGATGTTGCAGGAGGCCCAGCGCACCTCGGCGCCCAGCGCGGTCAGGGTTTCGATCAGCACCGCAGTCTGAATGGTCATGTGCAGCGAGCCAGAGATACGCGCTCCTTTGAGGGGCTGGCTCTTGGCGAATT
The DNA here is from genome assembly GCA_902810705.1 of Methylococcaceae bacterium. GTDB lineage: Bacteria > Pseudomonadota > Gammaproteobacteria > Methylococcales > Methylococcaceae > CADDYU01. Next base: position 4,117 of record CADDYU010000062.1, on the reverse strand, counting down.
CGTCGCGGATCGCAATGAGTCCCGGCATTTCGGTCTCGGCGATCTTGATTTCCTTGCGGCCCCATTCGGCCAGGGAAAGATCGGCGACGCGATAATCGTGGAAGGTTTCAAGGTTGGCGACAGCGTTCATGGTTTCATGCTCCTTTCGTGGCAATCCACCTTCCGCCGCTGCGTGACTCGATACACCGCGTCCGGAAGGTGGGTGAATCGAGCGCCGTTATAACAATGAAACACGGCACCGAGCCTGGCGGGATCGATTCCCGTCGCAGCGCTCCTCGGCGCGGTGTGTAAGTCTACACCAAAATGTTAATGCTTCGGCGACCTTCGCGAATAGCCTTAGGATTACAGGGGCGGCAAGTCCACGGCTTCCCGGAGCAACGCCGCCTTGTCGGTTTTCTCCCAGGTGAATTCCGGCTCTTCCCGGCCGAAGTGGCCGTAGGCGGCAGTTTTCTGATAGATCGGCCGGAGGAGATCCAATGAATTGACGATGCCTTTCGGGCGCAGATCGAAATATTTCAAGACCAATTCGGTGATCCGCTCATCCGGTATTTTGCCGGTGCCGTAGGTTTCCACCATGACGCTGGTTGGCTTCGCGACGCCGATGGCGTAGGAAACCTGGATCAGGGCGCGGGAAGCCAGGCCTGCGGCGACGATGTTCTTCGCCACGTAGCGCCCGGCGTAGGCGGCAGAACGATCGACCTTGGACGGGTCCTTGCCGGAAAACGCGCCGCCGCCGTGGGGCGCCGCGCCGCCGTAGGTGTCGACGATGATCTTGCGCCCGGTCAGGCCGCAATCGCCCTGCGGTCCGCCGACCACGAAACGGCCGGTGGGATTCACCAGGTAATTGATGTTGCCCTTGACCAGTTCCGGAGGCAGCACTGGCTTGATGATATCCTCGATCACGGCCTCGCGTAGGGTGCTGTCGGACACGTCCGGCGAATGCTGGGTGGACAGCACCACGGTATCGATAGCGTCGGGCTTGCCGTTCACGTAGCGGACGGTCACCTGGCTCTTGGCGTCGGGTCGCAGCCAAGGCAGATGGCCGCCATGGCGCAGCCGCGACTGGCGCTCGACCAGCCGATGCGAGAGATAAATGGGCAGCGGCATCAAGGTCGGCGTCTCGTCGACGGCATAGCCGAACATGAGGCCCTGGTCGCCCGCGCCCTGGTCGAGATTGTCGTCGTAGGCCTTGTTCACGCCCTGGGCAATGTCCGGCGACTGCTTATCGTAGGCCACTAGTACCGCGCAGCCTTTGTAATCGATGCCGAACTCGGTGTTGTCGTAACCGATACGTTTGAGGGTTTCCCGCGCTATGCCGATGTAATCGACGTTGGCGTTGGTCGTGATTTCGCCCGCCAGGACCACAAGTCCCGTGTTGCATAGCGTTTCCGCGGCAACGCGCGAGTGGCTGTCCTGGGCAATAATGGCATCCAAAATGGCGTCAGAGATCTGGTCGGAGACCTTGTCCGGGTGCCCTTCGGAGACGGATTCGGAGGTAAAGAAGTAATTGTTGCTCACGGTGCATCCTTTAACTTAGATGGTTGGCATCGAGAAAACAGTTGCGAAACCGGATTATAGGGGCGCTGGCCGCCTCGGCCAAATCTTTAAATCAGCATAAGGACATAACTGTCGCTTATTGTTTTTCGGCGCCTACGCCGCCGTTACGAAAGACGCCGCAAAGCATCCAGGCCGAGAAACGCCAGGCAGGCGGGTATGGAAATTAGTAGCAGAAACAACGCAACAGCCATTCCCGCCCTCAAGCCGGCCGGCTGGCCTCGAGGCCCATGGCGCAGCGCGATGGCATAAAAGCCGGCCAGCATTTGGGATCCCACGAAAATCGAGAAAATCAGAATATAACGCTCCCGCAGCTGAAAACCGTGGCCGACCACATCGCCCACCGCAGTCAACATGAGGGGAAGGTAAAGCAGGCTGGCGGGCGATGCGAGCAGAAAGGCCTTGGGGAAAGACGGCCGGATTCCGGCCGCCCGGCCCGCTGCCCAGCGCAATCCCAGAGCCATCAGGGCGTTCAGGGCCAGGAAGACCAGCGCCAGATCCGCGATTTCGCCGATCCCGTGCGCGGACGGGTTCGCCAGAAGATCGGCCCACTGCAAGAGCCGTGGATGGGCTTTGTAGAGGAACGGATTCATGGCGTAGTTTTCTAAAAATGCGGCCGGCGCCGGCCGGGCAAGATTGCTATAATTCCGCTCCCATCGAGTACAAGCCGCTTTTCTTGAACTTTCGCCAAGCCTTTTCCTCGGCGAAACCAGGCGTCTCCGGAAGGAGGACGAGTTTATCCCAATGCTCAGTTATCGCCACGCCTTTCATGCCGGCGTCCATGCCGATGTCTTCAAGCACTTGATCCTGAGTCTTTTGGTGCGCTCTCTGCTTCACAAGGACAAGCCCTTTTTCTATCTGGATACCCATGCCGGCGCCGGCCGCTACAACTTGGGGTCGGAGATGGCGCGCAAGAACCGGGAATACGAAACCGGCATCGGCCGTCTCTGGAACGAGGCCAGCCCCCCCGAAGCGGTGCGGGATTATCTGGCCGCGGTCCGCACGATCAATCCCGGACGGGAACTGCGCTGGTACCCCGGCTCGCCGCGTATCGTGCGATCCTTTCTAAGGCCCAGGGACCGGATGGTGCTGTGCGAATTGCATCCTAACGAAGCCAGGCTCCTCTCGGCTGAATTCGCGGGGGATCGCCAGGTCCGGGTCGAGCCTCTCGACGGCTATCAAAGACTCAAGGCCCTGCTGCCTCCGCCGGAGCGGCGCGGCCTGGTGCTGATCGACCCGGCCTACGAGCTTAAGGACGAACGGCGGCGCCTGTTGGACGCGATCAAGGAAGGGTACACACGTTGGGCCAGCGGCATTTTCGCCGTCTGGTATCCGATCCAGGATCGTGCCATGGCCGACGATCTTGTCCGCCGGTTCAAGCGCCTCAATATCCCCAAAGTGCTACTCGCGGAATTTACGGTATTGCCCAACAAGCCGTTCCGCCTCAACGGCAGCGGCATGATCGTCATCAACCCGCCTTGGCGGCTGGATGAACAGCTGAACGAGGCATTGCCCTGGCTGTGGAAAAGGCTCGCGATCGAAGGTCAGGGAGGATTTCGGGTGGAATGGCTGGCCGGGGAGCAAACGATCGCGGCCAAGGGTAAGGGGTTTGGCTAGCCGGGAGGGACGGCGAGGAACAAGGGCTTCCGCCTGAATCCGTCCTTAGGTGAAATCTCCCCGAGGCCCACCTATTACGGGGCATTAGGCTTGGACAGCCCTTTCGAGGCCTTTTCTTCCTCTTCATCCGCCGCGCTGATCGGTTCGAGGCTTAGACTAAGCGGGCCCGAGGGCGAGCCAGTCTCCGCCAGGGCGGACTCTTTTGCCGAATGCTGTAGAGCGTCGATCTGGGAGGCGTTTTGATCCGCCGGCTCCGCCTCGCCGGTCTTGCGCTGTAGACCCTGGCTCAAACTGATTTTCAGCCTGACGTTGTTGGCCGAATCGGCGTTCTTGATCGCCGTTTCCGCCGAGATCCGACCCTGCTGGTACAGCTTGATCAAGTGGTTATCGAAGGTCTGCATGCCGATGCTTTCGGATTTTTCCATGACTTCCTTAATGGTGTGGATCTCGCCTTTGCGGACCAGGTCGGACACTAAGGGTGTTCCGAGCAGGATCTCGATGGCCGCGGCACGCTTGCCGTCCACCGTGGGCACCAGGCGCTGCGAGACGAACGCGCGGAGATTCAAGGACAAATCCATCAGCAACTGGTTACGGCGCTCCTCCGGGAAAAAATTGATGATGCGATCTAGAGCCTGGTTGGCGTTGTTGGCGTGCAAGGTGGAGAGGCACAGATGGCCGGTTTCGGCGAAACTGAGGGCATATTCCATGGTGTCCTGGGAGCGGATTTCGCCGATGAGGATCACGTCCGGCGCCTGCCTTAAGGTATTCTTCAAGGCATCCTCGTAGTTTTGGGTATCCACCCCGACTTCCCGCTGATTGACTAGAGCCTGTTATGTACTCAAAGCGAGCAGCGGGATGGCTTTGGGCAACATCAAACACAGGAGTGCGAGAAAATGCAGGCCGGCCAAGGTCTCCGGCAGCCGCTCGTAATCGCGCGCCAAACGGC
>CADDYU010000061.1 GCA_902810705.1 Methylococcaceae bacterium | reverse complement strand
CGCCAATATCGTGCGGATGTACCGGGGCGAGATGGTGGAGGACCGCTTCGGGGTGGGCTGGGAAGATGGCTATAAGCCGGGGATGACCTTTCCCCTGGGCGGGCACGGGCCGCTGATCGACCCCGCCGAACTGTTCCCCGGTTGCGAATATCGGGACGTGCCGGGACTGTGCAAGGTGGCGACCATCGAGGACATCGAGGCGCAGGGGTGGAGTTTGAATCCGGGGCGGTATGTGGGGGTTACCGAAAAAGGGGCGGATCAAGTCGATTTCGCAGAAAGACTGGAAATGCTGAGCGAGGAACTGGAAATTCTTAATGTAGAAGCCCGTGAGCTTGAAGAGCAAATTGGCGAATCCGTATCAGCCATTCTAAGTTGTGAGGTGCGCTAAAAATGCCCGAATCAATTTTGAAGCTACGAGATATTTGCTCATCAGTTGAATACGGTTATACGGCTAGCGCATCCCATGACATTAGTGGACCTCAATTCTTGCGTATCACTGACATCGTACCGAACCTAATTGACTGGCCTGGGGTGCCTCGTTGTCAGATTGAGGACAAGAAGCTCGCTAAATTCCGGCTGCACCACAATGACATCGTGATTGCTAGAACGGGCGCTACAGTTGGATATGCGAAACGTCTAAAACATCCTCCGCTATCTGTCTTCGCTTCTTATCTTGTACGGCTAAAAATCAATACCAAAATTGCCGATCCTGAGTATGTGGGCTTTATTGTTGAGTCATCGAATTACAAGGACTTTGTGTTCCGTAATGCAGGTGGTGCCGCCCAGCCTAATGCGAATGCACAAGTCCTGACCTCTTACGAATTAAGGCTGCCAGAGCTATCAACGCAACACCGCATCGCCTGCATCCTCTCCGCCTACGACGACCTCATCGAAAACAACACCCGGCGCATTGCCATTCTGGAAGAAATGGCCCGGCGGATTTACGAGGAATGGTTTGTCCACTTCCGCTTTCCGGGGCATGAGCATGTACGGATGGTGGAGTCGGAGTTGGGGTTGATACCGGAAGGGTGGACAGTGTGTGCCCTAAGCGATTTTGTCGCAGTCAATGCAAAGTCGATTAATGCAAAGAATGCTCCGAGCGAAATCCTTTACATTGATATTGCATCGGTGAGTCTTGGCGCTATCGAACAAAAACAGCCTGTTAAATTTGAAGATGCCCCAGGCAGGGCTAGACGCATCGTTATTCATGGAGATGTGATCTGGTCTTGTGTTAGGCCCAATCGGAAATCGTTCGCTTTAGTTTTAAACCCAGAGCCTAACCTTATCGTCTCTACCGGGTTTGCCGTACTTTCAGCTCAGGGAATTCCATATTCATATATTTATTTCAGCGTTACCACTGATGCATTTGTCAGTTATTTAACAAATCATGCAACCGGGGCCGCATACCCAGCCGTAACGGTCAATACTTTCGAAAAAGCGACCATTCTGAAACCGAACCGGCATGTTACCGATCAGTTTCATTCTGTAGTAGCGCCCATGCTTGAGCTATATGAAGTATTGAAGCGGAAAAACACCAATCTCCGCACCACCCGCGACCTTCTCCTCCCCAAACTCATCTCCGGCGAACTGGACGTGTCGCGACTGCCCGAACCCGAGGACATCGCGGCCTGACTGTTTTCAGGAAACCGCGCGTCTAAACCACGCACGAACAAACCCTTATCTTAAAGGAAAGCGCCATGCACATCGAAACCGACTTGGACCCCGTTCGTTCCCAACGCCTGGACGAACTCCGCGCGCGGATGAATAAGCCGGTGGCGGAAATCCTGAATGAAGCCATCGACACTCTTTATCTCCGGGAAACGCCCGCCGCCCCCGATGAGGAGGCCATCGTCCGCCGCCTCAGGGCGCGCTACGCCCACCTGCCCCCCGGCGTGAGTCTGGCGGATGAGTTGATCGCCGAACGCCGACAGGAAGCCACACGGGAAAACTCGCCATGATCGTCGTGCTCGATGCGTCGGCCCTGTTGGCATTCCTACAGGACGAGCCGGGCGGTGACGAGGTTCGCGGCCTCCTCTCCCAATCGCTGATTTCCACGGTAAATTGGAGCGAGGTCGTCCAAAAGACGCTGGCGAAGGGCGCCGATGCGTCGGGCCTGTGGGAGGACCTGGCGGCCTTGGGCGTGCGGCTACAGCCCTTTACCCGCGAACAGGCCGAGGCCGCCGGACGCTTATGGCTTCCCACCCGCGCTCTCGGCCTTTCGCTCGGGGATCGCGCCTGTCTGGCTTTGGGACTACAAATGGGGTGCCCGGTCATCACCGCCGACAAGGCTTGGCAAGCCCTGAATCTCGGCTTCGGAATCCGCGTGATCCGCCCGTAAAACCACAACATCATCGGCTTTGGGGGATTCCAGCATGACCTCACCGTTCACCGTCAAGGAAATCTACGCCTGTTACGGCGAACGGGCCTTGGTCGAATTGCCCGCCATCGCGGAATTCGCCCGGCTCGGCTGGCAAACCGCCAATCTTCAGGGCGAGATTTTCGGCCTTCACGGCACCGAAGGCCGCGAGTCGGAAAGCCAGGTCATCCTCACCAAGCGACTGCGGGCGGCGCTGGAAAAGCTCAATCCCGGCCTGCCTTCGGACGCCTACACGCAAGCCCTCGCCACCCTCGCCGAGGACCGCTCCAAGCAAATCCCTGTGAACGCCAACCGGGACTTCTACCGGCTGCTGCGGGACCGGGTGAAAGTCACGATTCCCGACGAGAACGGCATCCCGGAAACGGTGGAACTGAAAGTCATCGACTGGGACCACCCCGCCCATAACGATTTCTTCCTGGCCCAGCAGCTGTGGGTGTCCGGCGATATGTACCGGCGGCGCTGTGACCTCGTGGGCTTCGTCAACGGGATTCCTTTTGTTTTCATCGAACTCAAGGCGCCCCATGTCCCACTGAAATCCGCCTTCGACGACAACCTCCGCGACTACCGGGGGCAGAGCATCCCCCAGCTTTTCCACCCGAACGCCTTCATCCTGCTCTCCAACGGCAAGAGCACCAAGATCGGCACATTGACCTCCGAATGGGAACATTTCTTCGAGTGGACGCGCATCGCCGACGAGGGCGAACCGGGCGACACCCGCCTGGAAACGGCCATTCGGGGACTCTGCGAGCCGGGCCGGCTGCTGGACATCGTGGAGAACTTCACCCTGTTCGAGGAAGTACGAGGCGGGCTGGTCAAGAAGATGGCGAAGAATCACCAATACCTGGGCGTGAACAAGGCCATCGCCAAGGTGGAGCAACTGCGGATATCGGACAGCGTGGAAGCCCGGCGGCTGGGAGTGTTCTGGCATACTCAAGGCAGCGGCAAGAGCCTGTCCATGGTGTTCTTCACCCAAAAGATACTCCGGAAGCTCCCCGGCAACTGGACCTTCGTGATCGTCACCGACCGGGACGAACTCGACGGCCAAATCTACAAGACCTTCACGGCGACCGGGGCCGTCACCGGCGCGGAAGTGCAGGCCGGAAGCGGCGAACACCTCAAGCAACTGCTGGCCCAGGATCACCGCTACGTCTTCACCCTGATCCAGAAATTCCGCGCCGAGAAGGGCGGCGTCTACCCCCGGCTTTCCGACCGGCGGGACATCATCGTCATCACCGACGAGGCCCACCGCAGCCAGTACGACATCTTCGCCCTCAACATGCGGAGCGCCTTGCCCAACGCGGCCTTCCTGGGCTTCACCGGCACCCCGCTGATCCGGGGCGAGGAAGAGCGGACGCGGGAAGTCTTCGGCGATTACGTGTCGGTCTACGACTTCGCCCGTTCCATCGAGGACGGGGCCACCGTGCCGCTCTACTACGAAAATCGCATCCCGGAACTGCAGCTCACCAACGACAGCCTCAACGAGGACTTGGCGCGGCTCTTGGAAGCCGCCGAGCTCGACGCGGAACAGGAGAAGAAATTGGAGCGGGAGTTCGCCCGCGAATACCACCTCATCACCCGCGAGGACCGCCTGGACACCGTGGCGGAAGACGTGGTGCGGCACTTCCTGGGCCGGGGCTATCGCGGCAAGGCCATGATGGTGTGCATCGACAAGGCCACGGCGGTGCGGATGTACGACAAGGTGCGGGCGCACTGGCGGGGGGAGTTGGAAAAATGTCGGGGCGAATTCATTCGCCCCGTTGCCGACGGGCCGGATTTTGAAGGGCGAATGAATTCGCCCCTACGGGAACGGCTGAACCTGCTGGAAAAGACCGACATGGCCGTCATCGTCTCCCAAGCCCAAAACGAGGTGGAAGACCTCAAGAAGAAAGGGCTGGACATCAAGCCCCACCGTGAGCGGATGCAGAAGGAGCAACTGGACGAGAAGTTCAAGGACCCGGCCGACCCGTTGCGGCTGGTGTTCGTGTGCGCCATGTGGATCACCGGCTTCGACGTGCCCACCTGCTCCACCCTGTACCTCGACAAGCCGATGAAGAATCACACCCTGATGCAGACCATCGCCCGCGCCAACCGGGTGGCACCGGGGAAAACGGCGGGGCTGATCGTCGATTATGTAGGCATCTTCCGCAACCTGGAGCGGGCTTTGGCGATTTACGCGCAACCCGCCCGACCGGGCGCCAGCCCCATTCGCGACAAGGCGGCGCTGGTGGAACAACTCAAGACGCTGCTGACCGGAGCGGAAGGGTTCTGCCAAGCGCGGGGCTTCGCACTGGCGGACATCGCGGCGGCGGAACCGGGTAAGCGCTTGCCCCTTCTCAACGATGCGGTGGACGGCCTCATCGCCAAGGACGAGGACAAGAAAGCCTTCCTGCAACTCGCCAACAATGTGGCGCGGGTCTTCAAGGCGATCCTGCCCGACACGGCGGCCAATGAATTCGCCCAGCTGGCGGTGCTGGTGGCGTACTTGGGGGCCATGATCAAGGCACTCACTCCGGCGGCAGACATTTCCGAATTGATGGGCGACATCGAGGCGCTGCTGAACGATTCCATCGCCACCGAGGGCTACCGGATCGGCGCCACGCCCAAGGCGGAACCGCTGATCGACCTTTCCAGGGTTGACTTCGAGAAGCTGCAAAAGAAATTCGCCGAAGGCCGGAAGCGCACCGAGACGGAAAAGCTCAAGGGCCAGATTCAGCAAAAGCTCAACGATCTGGTGCGGCTGAACCATAACCGGATCGACTTCCTGGAAAAGTTTCAGCAACTCATCGAGACCTACAACGCCGGGAGCCGCAATTTGGAAGAGTTCTTCCAGGAGCTGATGGCCTTCACCCAGCAATTGACCGAGGAGGAAAAGCGGGCGCAGCGCGAAGGGCTGACCGAGGAGCAATTGGCCGTCTTCGACATCCTGACCCGGCCGGATCCGGTACTCACCGACAAGGAAAAGGACGAGGTGAAGAAGGTGGCTAAGGAACTGCTGGCTCAGCTTAAAGCCAACAAGCTGGTGCTGGACTGGCGGAAAAAGCCGCAAGCCACGGCGCTGGTCCGTAAAACCATCCGCGATGCTTTAAACCGACTCCCTGCCCCTTACACGGGCGACATCAAAAAAGCCAAGACCGATTTAACCTATTGCCATATCTACGACAGTTATTTCGGGCCGGATCAAAGCATCTATCAGGCATCCGCCCAAACTTCGCTCTATTGAAAAGCAATATGAGGAAATCACCACATGCGACGGTGGACCGAGGAAGAATGCAAAGGGCAAGCGGAAAAAAACGGCTATGGCGACCGTTGGAACACTCAACTGGCCCGAAGACGGCGGAAGGTAAGGCCAAGACATCAAGGAACGCCGACAGGGGTGGAACGCGGCCAATGCTTCGAGCGTTGAGCCGGGCACTGCGGGAGCAGCGCCGAGCGCTGAATGAATGGCGGTAAACCATAAACCGAAATCCGCTCAATCTTGCGAGGCTTCCCCGTTGCGGTGCCCGAACCCGCGCGGGCACTCCTACCAATGGGCTGGGAAACTGCACAATGGCCGTTGCAAGCTGCATGGAGGGCGATCCACCGGATCAAGACCAAAGACGAGCGCAAGGCTTTTGGCAAGCCTCACATTCTCCACGGCGATTGTCGGAATGTTCGGGTGTGGCGGGGGTTGCGCTGGATCATTCGGATTAACGGGTATTTGCTAGCAGTGCTTTATGACCACCCGGACCCGCGGAAAACCTGCCGGGCGCGCGATTGGCTTGACCGGCATTTCGACAGAGCGATGTTCAAAAGGCTTGCCCCCGAAGCCATCGAACGGACATTCGTGAAGCTGACGAACGGCGCCTGATAATTCCTGGCGGGCTAATCCGTGCTTATGTAAAGGCTATTAGCACGACGCCAAACTATCGGCCGAACCTGTCGGTGCTACCGATGCGCTATACGTTAGCGTGTTGACTACCAAAGGCATTCACTAGGGAAAGACTCGACACAGCCGCGGCATCTTGCCGAGCACCAGGCAGCAGGCCCGGAATTCCTTGCCGTTGACCCTTACATTGGTCCGAACGGCGAACTAAGTCTTAGACGCGTATGGGCAGACCATCCGGAAGTCCCACCCAAAATCCAACCCAAAGAATTAGACGCTACTTTGAAAGGAGGGGCTATGAGGAAAGATATTCTTGCTTTTCAATAAATTAGGCAGACTCAATCTTTAACGTCCGAGCTACTCAGCCGTAATTCATGGAAGTATTCCCCGCCTGCGCCGTAGCCCGCTTTCGCCCTTGAACCGGATGGCTCAGGTGGGGGCTAGGAACATCGAATTAGGCTTTCCGCTCGGAGCGGACTTGCGCACATCGGATGTTCGAAAGCCCCCGGGGTTTTGGATTAGGCTCAAGAAGTAACCCAGCGTACTTCGCACGCCGCAGGGAATACCTACAGGGAATTTTACCCTCTCGGCGGATAACTGCAAGCTGTGAAAGCACCAGAACCATAAATTATTCCACGGGCGCCGCCGCGGTATATTTATTACTCGTGCAAGGTGGAAAAATGCGCGTGCGTATCTTGAGCGAGTTGCTTGTTTTGCTTATGGGTTTGCAGAAGCTCATGGGCGATGTTCAGCGCCGCCATCACCGCGATGCGCTCGGTGCCGATCACTCGGCCGGCGCCGCGAATCTGGCGCATTTTTTCATCAAGATAACGGGCGGCGACGAGTAGATCATGCTGCTCTTCCGGCGGGCAGGAAATCGGATACTCCTTGCCGAGGATCTGTACTTTGATCGGCGGGTTTATCTCACTCATGACTTAATGTCCCATGGATTCAGGTGCGAGGTCGGGGAGTACGGCGGCAACGCCGAACATGCCGAGGACGGGTATTCGATCGGGAGAATGGCTTTCGATGCGGCACTTCCGGGTGGTAGCATAATGAATTACCCAAAGGTCTACAAGGCTGCCATGAAGCACGAACCTACTTACCGGGACATTCAGGAGATTGTTCCGGATTACCTCGGGTCCGGCAGCGCCGCCGAAGCCCACGGGCTGCTGTCCGGCGTGCTGTGCATGGACGCCGGCATCGATTGCGAGCAATGGCTCGAGAACGCGGCCGATCCGGCGGAGCCCGTTCCGGAGGGGCGGGATCGGGCGCTTTTTCTCCAATTGTTCGAGGAAACCCGGCGCCAGTTGGACGATTTCGATTTTTCCTTCGAGCCTTTGCTCCCGGACGATGACGCGCCCTTGGAAGAGCGGGCTTTTGCGCTCGGCGAGTGGTGCCAGGGATTTCTCGCGGGGCTGGGCTATGCTTCCAAGGGGTCGGAGTGGCCGGGGGAATGCACCGAGATTCTCCGGGATTTCGTGGAAATCGCCCGGCTGGACCCGGCGGTCGCCGGCGAGGCCGACGAAGCCGCCTATGCCGAACTCACCGAGTATGTCCGGGTCGGCGTGCAAGTCATCCACAGCGAGTTGCAGTCGGGCACGCCCCGGCAATTTCATTGATTCCTGGCCCCATGCTTCAAATGAATGAGTTCAGGCGGCGCCGCAAACACCTCATGCAGCGTCTTGAGAAGGGCAGCGTGGCCTTGCTTGCCAGCGCCCCGGCCCGCATCCGCAATCGGGATACGGAATACCCCTATCGCCAGCACAGCGACTTCTTCTATCTGACCGGCTTCAACGAGCCGGACGCGCTGGCGGTGTTCGCGCCGGGCCGGACGCAAGGCGAATTCGTGCTGTTCTGCCGGGAATTCGATCCGGAAAAAGCCATCTGGACCGGGAAACACGCCGGCCTCGAAGGCGCCCGCGAGACTTTCGGCGCGGACGAGGCGTTTCCCATCGGGGAACTGGACCAGCGTCTTCCGGAGATTCTGGAGAACCGGGATCGGGTTTATTTTCCCATCGGCTACGATGCCGCCCTGGACGGGCGGGTGATGGCGGCGGTCAACGAGATCCGCGCCCGCGTCCGCACCGGCGTCCGGGCGCCTTATGAATTCGTGGCGTTGGAGCACGTGCTGCACGAGCAGCGCCTGTTCAAGACGCCGGCCGAGATCGCCCTCATGCGGAAGGCCGCCGAAGCCTCGGTGCTCGCCCATAAACGAGCGATGCGGGCCAGCCGGCCAGGCCGCTACGAATACGAGATCGAGGCGGAACTCCTGCACGAATTCGCCCTGCACGGCTGCCGCTCGCCCGCCTATCCCTGCATCGTCGCGGGCGGGAAAAACGCCTGCGTGCTGCATTACACCGAGAACAGCGAGCGGCTCCAAGACGGCGATCTCCTGCTGATCGATGCCGGAGCCGAGTACGAGAACTATGCCGCCGACATCACCCGGACCTTCCCCGTCAACGGCAAATACAGCGAGAGCCAGCGCCTCATCTACGAACTGGTGCTGGACGCCCAAGCCGCCGCCATCGAGGAAGTCCGCCCCGGCCGTCCCTGGATCGCTCCGCACGACGCCGCCGTCAAGGTATTGACCAAGGGCCTGGTCAAACTGGGCCTCTTGGAAGGCCAAGTCTCCAAGCTCATCAAGGACGAAGCCTACAAAAAGTTCTACATGCATCGTACCGGTCACTGGTTAGGTCTGGACGTGCATGACGTCGGGCCGTACAAGATCGACGGCGAATGGCGCCCGTTGGAGCCCGGCATGGTGCTGACGGTGGAGCCGGGACTTTACATCGCTCCCGATTGTTCCGACGTGGACCCGAAATGGCGTGGCATCGGAGTGCGCATCGAGGATGACGCCCTGGTCACCCAGGAAGGTTGCGAAATTCTGACCCAAGGGCTTCCCAAAACCGTGGCCGAGATCGAAGCCCTCATGGCGGGATCGGCATGAATTACGACTACGACTTCCTCATCGTCGGAGGCGGCCTGGTCGGTGGCAGCTTGGCTCTGGCCTTGCGGGACACGCCGCTCCGGATTGGCGTGGTGGAAGCCCTGAGCGAGGCGGAACGGCGGGCCTCTCCGGCCAGCGGCCGGACTCTGGCCTTGTCCCGAGGCACGGCGCAGATCCTCGAAGGCTTGGGGGTGTGGCAAGAGGTGGCGCCCAAGGCCATGGCGATCCGCCACATCCACGTATCCGACCGCGGGCATTTCGGCAAGACTCGCCTCCACGCTTCCGATCAGGGGGTCGATGCCTTGGGCTACGTGGCCGTGGCCCGGGTGCTGGAGGATGCCCTCGAGCGCGCCCTGGAAGGGCTCGCCACCGCGCGCTTCCGCCCCGCCCGCGTCATCGGCCTCAAGGGCGGGCGCGATGGCATCTGCGCCACGTTGAGGCGGAACGGCGAGGACTTCCATTTGACGGCCCGCCTGGTGGTGGCCGCCGACGGCGGCAACTCCACGGTGCGGAATCTGTTGGACATCGAGCAGGACGTGCGGGACTACGGCCAAACCGCCATCGTCACCGAGGTTCGCACCGAGAGGGAGACGAATTTCACCGCCTACGAGCGCTTCACGGAGTCCGGTCCTCTGGCCTTTCTGCCTCTGGAACGGAAAAAGTGCGCGGTGGTTTGGACCCTGAAGCACGAGGCCGCCGATGAACTCCTGGCCCAATCCGAGGCCGAGTTCACCGCGAACCTGCAAGCGGCGTTCGGCTATTGGCTGGGGAGAATCAAGCCGGATTCGTCCCGCCAAGGCTTTCCGCTCAAGCTGATCCGGGCCGAGCGGATGGCGGAGGAGCGGGTCGTGCTGATCGGCAACGCGATGCACCAAATCCACCCGGTGGCGGGCCAGGGTTTCAATCTGGGGCTCAGGGACGCGGCGCTCCTGGCGGAGCGGCTGTTCGTCCAGACGGCCTTCGGCGAAGACATCGGCGATCGTAGTTTTCTCGCCCGCTATGCCGAAGCCCGCCACTCGGATCTCGGCAGGGTTGTCCGGTTTACCGACAGTCTGGTGCACATCTTTTCCAGCGGCTTCCCGCCCTTGGCGCTGGCCCGCAATCTTGCCCTAATCGCTCTGGATCGATTCCCAGCGGCCAAGCGGCTCTTGGCCCATCACGCCATGGGCTACGGAATCAGGCTCTAGGCCACGGCGGCCGATATCTGAAGTCGTGGCTATCTGAATTTCGGCAGCCCCGTTTCCAGCAGCCAACGGCCCTTTTCCTCGTCGTAACGCCATCTCTGCTCGTCGGTCAGGGTTTTTTCCACCACGCTGTCGGGAGGCAGATAGCGGATCTCCACCGACTGCAACACGATCTTGCCGTCCGAAAGCGAATCCCTGAAGATCGGCTGATAGGAAGTCACCTTCACTTTCTGCAGCGCCCGCCAGTCGGGAGCCGCCATGGGAGAATCGGCGAAGTAGTCCATCGCCCGCTTGAACAAGCTCCAGCGGATGGCGCCGCCGTAGCCGTTGAGCTGTTCCTCCATCCTCATCAACTGATAGTCGTGGGAGCACGCCGAGAGCGCCAGGCCGCAAGCGAACCACCGCACCGATTTTAGAGTCCTAGAGTACGCCATATTGGCCCGTGTCTGTTGTGGCTTGGCCGTCAAGCCGAAATCATGAAGGCTTTGGCCGCGCTTGCCGCGAGAACGGTGGGTGTGACGCCGCTCCCGCCGCGGAAAGATATAATGCCCGCCTTACCTAGTGGAGACCTCTATGAAAATTTTAGCCGCTGTCATGGCGTTGCTTGCCGTCATCTACTTCGCGTCCGCTTTCACGCAACGGACCGATTCCATCGATGGCTCCTCGCGCGTCGCCGCCTTCAAATCCGCCAAGAAGATCAAGCGTTATATGACGCCTGAAGAGCTGCACTTGTTCGAAACGTCCTTCTGGACTCTAGAGACGATCAAATCCCAGGAAGGGGGAAAAGGCGGGGAAGACGCCTTTCTCGCCGTGGTCGACGGGAAAACGGCCGAGGAAATCGTCGAAACGGCGCGGCAGGAGGTCAACGCCAGGATCGAGGCCGGGGATCCTCAGTTCAGCAAATACGGCTCCTGGGAAAACATGGTGAAGGAACTGACGGCGCGGGATAGCAAGAAGCCCGAGCATGCCGAACCGGCTCATCCGCTCCGCAATTCGGTGCGCAACGGACGCCCGGACTCCGGGTCCGAACCGGCCCGGTAAAGAACTCCTAGGTTTCGACGTCCTTCCGCTTGTCGTCCTGGGCCATTCTCAAGGCCGCCCGATAGACCCGTTCGCGGCGCGCCCCCGTAATCTTGACGGCCAGGGAAACCGCCGTCTTGACAGAGCATTCCTCTAGCAGCCGCCGCAGAACCCGCGCTTGTTCCGGCGAGAGATCCTCGGCTTCCAGGGTGGGCGGCGCGCCCTCTAGCAGCAGCACGAATTCGCCTCGCCGCATGTCCGGCTCCCGCTCCAGAAGCGCAGGAGCTTCGCCTATCGTAGTCGAGACGATGGTCTCGTAGCGCTTGGTCAGTTCGCGGGCGATAACCAGGCGCCGCTCGGCGGGAATTACCGCTTCCAGGTCCTTCAGCGTTTCTTCCACGCGATGGGCGGATTCGTAAAAAATCAGGGTGCGCGATTCCTCTTTGAGGCTTTCGAAGAGCGCCCGGCGAGCCGCCGATTTCCGCGGCGGAAATCCCTCGAACGCGAAGCGGACGGAGGGCAAGCCGGACGCGCACAGGGCCGCGACGAGGGCGCAGGGTCCCGGAATCGGCGCGACTTGGATGCCGGCGTCGCGGGCCAAGCGCACCAGCGGAAAGCCCGGGTCGCTGATCAAGGGCGTGCCGGCGTCGGACACGAGAGCGATTGTTTCGCCTTGCGACAGACGCTCGACCAGGCGCGCCGCGACGACATCCTCGTTATGCTCGTGCAGCGCCATGAGGGGCCGAGAGATCCCGTAATGCTCCAGCAGTGGACGGCTGTGCCGGGTATCCTCGCAGGCGATGACGTCGGCGCTCTTCAGAACCTCCGCCGCGCGGGCGCTGAAATCCGCCAGATTGCCGATGGGCGTTGCGACTAGGTATAGTATGCCCCGCTTAATTTCCGCCATTTACGCTTTAATTTACCCCGCTCTCTTCAAGGGAACCTCCCCATGCCGCCATTCGTTCGCCCGTTCGCGATCTTGCTGCTTGTCCTGGCCTTCACGGGCTGCAAAGGCCCGATGCCGCGCTGGGGCGGTCCCGAGGGCGACTTTCAAGCCGAGAACCTGCTCAGGTCGGGCGATTACGAAGGGGCGATGCGGCGCTACGAATATTTGGCCCGTGATTCCTCGTATCCGGATTATTACTGGCTGAGGGCCGCGGATGCCGCGCTTCGGGCCGGCGACGGCCAAGCCGCCCAGCAACTGGCCGCCGCGATCAATCCCAGAGACCTCGATCCGACGGACTACCGCCAATACCTTCTCTTGACGAGCCGACTCGACCTGAATGCCGGGCGGGCGCGCGAGGCCATGGCGAAGCTGGATACGCTGTCCCAGGAACCACTCGATGGCGGGCAGGCCATCAATTATCACACACTGCGCGCCTCGGCTTACAACCAGCTGGGCGATATGCTCGCCAGCGCGCGGGAGCGGGTGGCCCTCGGCGCGCAGCTTAGCCAGCCGGAAGCGATCAGAAAGAACAACGAGGCGATATATGACGCCCTCAGCCGCGTGCCCGACAGCATCCTGGCCAGCCAGCAGCCGCCTCCGCCGAATGCCTTGGGGGGCTGGATGGCCTTGACCCGGATTCTCAAGATCACCCCGCCCGGCGGCCTGGCTGCTTCGCTGGACGAGTGGCGCGCCCGCCACCCGGGTCATCCGGCGGACGGCGAGTTCTTGCAAGAGATCGTCAAGGAGGCCGGCGGCACGGTCAAGATCACCCCGCTGGGCCAGACCCGCCCCGCCGCGCCGTCGGGCGCGCCGCAACCTGCCGCGGCTCCTTCCCCGGCCGGCCCCTTCGTCGGCGTCCTGTTGCCCTTGTCCGGCTCCTACGCGAAGGCCGCCGAGGCTATCCGCGCCGGGCTCATCGCCGCTTACTACGCGGACCCTGATCCCGCAAAGCCCCAGCTTCACTTCGTCGACTCCCAATCCGGCGACATTCACCAGCTTTACCACCAGCTCGCGGATCAGGGAGCGAGGGCCGTCGTGGGACCTTTGATCAAGGAGAACGTGGCCGCGCTGGCCCGGAGCGGCGATTTGCCGGTACCGGTTTTGGCGCTCAACCAAACGGCCGAGGCCGAAAGCCCCGAGGTTTACCAGTTCGGCCTGACCCCGGAACACGAGGTCGAGCAGGCCGCCGGCAGCGCCTGGTTCGACGGCCGGCAGAACGCCCTGGTCCTGGCGCCCGCCACCCAGTTCGGTCAGCGCATGATCAGGCATTTCACGGATTATTGGCGCACCTTGGGCGGCAAAATCACGGCGGTCAAGACTTATCCTTACCATGGTCAGGATTTCTCCGCGCCCGCCAAGAGTTTGCTCGAAGCGGCGCCTCCGGCCGCGACTCCAGCGCCGAACGGCAATTTCATTTTTCTCATCGCCGACGGACGCGACGCGCGCCTGCTGCTGCCCCAGATCAACTCCAGCCAGGGCAGCCAAATTCCGGTGTATGCGACTTCCCATATCTACAGCGGCAGACCAGACCCCCAGGCGAGCCAGGATCTAAATGGCGTTATCTTCTGCGACATTCCCTGGCTGTTGAATTCCGCCGATCAAGGCCCCTTGTCCGCTCGCAGCCTCGAGCCGCAGATTCGACAGACGCCGCCCGATTATGTGAAGCTGGTCGCCCTGGGGCTCGACGCCTATCGGCTCGTGCCCGAATTGGAGCGATTCAGGGCCGATCCGCAGTACCGCTTTCCCGGCGCCACGGGCACTCTGTCCCTGCAAGCGGGCAACCGCATTCAGCGCCAGCTCGAATGCGCCCAGATCGAGAACGGCGCCATTCAGCCGCGCGGCGCCGCGCCCTTGCTGCAACCGGGCGCACCCGTGCCGGGCCAGCCGTGACCCGCTCCGACAGCAAGCGTTCGAAATCCTCGAAGGGGCAAGCGGCGGAGGACCGGGCGCTGG
Organism: Methylococcaceae bacterium; assembly: GCA_902810705.1. Classification (GTDB taxonomy): domain Bacteria; phylum Pseudomonadota; class Gammaproteobacteria; order Methylococcales; family Methylococcaceae; genus CADDYU01. The sequence goes on along the minus strand of CADDYU010000061.1, from coordinate 8,976 downwards.
AATTCCTGCGCCGCGAGGGGCTACGCCTCATCGAGCGTAACTATCGCTCCCGCTACGGCGAGATTGACTTGATCATGGAGGACGGGCGGGATCTAGCCTTCGTGGAGGTGCGCTTACGAACCAATCCCCGCTTCGGTGGCGCCCTGGAGAGCGTGGATCGGCGAAAGCAAGCCAAATTGCTGGCCACGGCCGCGTATTTTCTACAGCAAAGGCGGCTCAATCGGCCGGCTCGCTTCGATGTCGTCGCTCTAGCGCCGTCTCCTGACGGGCTTGCGATAGAATGGATTAAGGACGCTTTTCGGGTGGATTGAGCATGTGAGAATCCTTCCGAAGAGAAAGGGAGGAACAGCCGGTCCCGAAGTCCTCGAAATACCCAAGACCCACAAATCATGAGCCTACAAGAACGAATCATCCAGCAATTCACCACCAGCACCGAAATCAGCCAAAACACCGTGCTCAGGTTCGGGGATCTCATCGAAGCCGCCGCGGTTCGGCTGGCTCACTGCCTGCTCAACGACGGCAAGATTCTCTGCTGCGGCAACGGCGGCTCGGCGGCGGAGGCCCAGCATTTTTCCTCGGAACTCCTGAACCGCTACGAACGCGACCGGCCCGGCCTGCCCGCCATCGCGCTGACCACCGACACTTCGGCCTTGACCTCCATCGCCAACGACTACCGCTTCGCCGAGGTGTTCGCCAAGCAAATCCGCGCCCTGGGTCATCCCAACGATCTACTGGTGCTCTACACCACCAGCGGCAATTCGGCCAATATCCTAAGCGCCGCAACCGCCGCTCATGACCGGGACATGTCCATCATTGCCCTCAGCGGCCGGAGTGGCGGTCGGCTGGCCGCGCTGCTCCGAGAAACCGACATCGAAATCCGGGTGCCCTCGGAAACCACCGCCCGGATCCAGGAAGCCCATTTGCTCATCACTCACTGCTTCTGCGATCTCATCGACCATCAGCTTTTCGGGGAGTAAATCCATGCCCCTGCCCAACCCGTTTCTCACCCGCCTGAAGGAAATTTTTCCGCCCGGGTCCCTTTACACCGAACCCGCCGACTGCTGGGTCTACGGTTACGACAACAGCAAGCGGCAGGTGCTGCCCGACGCCGTGGTCTTCCCGTTGTCTCACGAACAGGCCCTGGCCCTGACGCGGCTCTGCAACGAACACCGCGTGCCGCTCACGGCGCGGGGCCGCGGGACCGGCACCACGGGCGCCACGGTGCCCTTGCGGCAGGGCGTCGTGGCCTCGTTCGAGCGCATGGAGCGGGTGATCGAGTTCTCCGCCGACAACCGCTACATCGTGGTCGAGCCCGGACTGACCAACCAGGCGCTGCAAGATTTCGTCAGGCCCCACGGCTTCTTCTGGCCGCCCGATCCCACCAGCGCCGCCTTTTGCAGCGTGGGCGGCAATCTCGCCTACAATTCCGCCGGTCCCCGCGCCGTGAAATACGGGACGCCTAGGGACAACACCCTGGGACTTCGCGTCGTCACCGGCGCGGGCGAGGAACTTCGGGCCGGCGTCTACACCACCAAGGGCGTGGTCGGCTATGATCTCACCCGGCTTCTGATCGGCTCGGAAGGCACCCTCGCCCTCATCACCGAGGCCACCCTCAAGCTGACCCCGCTGCCGGAAACCAAGCGTACGCTCAGGGCCGTTTATGCCGACGTGGCAGCCGCCGCCCGCGCGATCGGCCGCATCATGGCCCAGCCGGCCGTGCCTTGCGCGCTGGAATTCATCGACGGCAACGCCATCGAGATGGTGCGCCGCTATTCGACGGCCGATCTCCCGGAACGGGCCGGCGCCCTCTTGATGATCGAAGCGGACGGCTTCGCCGAGGCCATGCCGCCCCAGATCGAGAGCATCCGCGCGGCGGCGCAGAACGATGGGCTTCTGGAATTCCGCATTGCCGAAACGGCTCAGGAGGTGGAAGCCCTCTGGCAAACGCGGAAGGCCTTGTCCCCCACCCTTCGCAAGATCGCCCCCAAGAAGATCAACGAGGACGTGGTCGTCCCGGTCACCGAGCTACCCGCGCTCATCGGGGGGCTGGACGAACTGTCAAGGCGCCACGGTCTTCCCATCGTCAACTTCGGCCACGCCGGCAACGGCAACATCCATGTCAACCTGCTCTACGATCCCGGCAAGCCTGGCGAAGCCGAACGGGCTGAGGCCTGCCTCGACGATATTTTCTCCTTGGTCCTTCGCCTCCGCGGCACCCTCTCCGGCGAACACGGCGTCGGCATCGAAAAACGGGATTTCGTCGACCGGGAGCTGGATGCCACGGCCCTGAGCCTCATGCACGCCATCAAGCGGCAGTTCGATCCGAACGGAATCTTGAATTGGGGAAAGGGGTTTCCGGAAGAAAACCGCCTCGTAACCTCCGCCTGATGGGTACGGCCGGGTTTGCTCATCCGGGCCATCGGCCGTGCCGACCGCTGCCGGCTATTGTTGCCTCCGATTAACTTCGGCGAAGTCGCTACCGTATCGGCAAACGGTTTGGCTGGACGGTTACCGAACGAAAGCGCCAAGAAATTCCCCGGCTCCCCTCGAGATCGGGCCATTCGCCGATGATCCATTTTGGGAGGCGGTCACGCTCACGACTGCTTCATCCTGGATTTACGCCGACTGTTTCACCGCCGCTCCGGCCCTCAAGGAGAGGCAGGTTCAGCAGAAGCACTTATCCGACATTCCCTGCCTGGCCAATTTACATAAGCGATCGAGTTCCTCGCTAGAGGCAGCTCTGGAATGGCTCCGCGATCGTATGAGCTCGGCGCCGACTAAGGAGTTTTACGGACTTGGCGCGGCGGCCGTGTGGTCCACACTAATGGGCGTCCACATCTTCATACAGCCTTGCGGATGACTCAACTCGAAATGGAAGGATCGCCATGGAAACGCTCGGAATTATCGGGGGGAGCATTCTGGCCGTCTTGGTCGTTGCCGTTTGCTTCGTGGCGGCCCTGTTGGCTTCCGCTGTGGATCGGTGATGGCGATCTTCAGCTTGCCAACTGCGCTGTATTCCGCTCATCCGATTGAATCCGCCGCCAAAATCGGTTATCACGGCTCCACCGTCACTCCCTGCCAGAAGGCCACATAGTCCTTTATCTGTCGGGCGGCGGGTTTTGGGTCGGGGTAATACCAGGCGGCGTCTCGATTGCGCTGGCCATTGACCACAAGGTCGTAATAATGGGCCGTACCCTTCCAGGGGCATTCGGTATGGGCTTGACTTTCTTCCAAATACTCTCGTCGTACCGCTTCTGGCGGGAAATAGCAATTCCCTTCGATGATTTCGCAGCGGCCACTTTCGGCGATAATTGCCCCGTTCCAAATGGCTTTGGCCATGTCCGTTCCTCCTTCGCGGTCCCGTTAAACCGCGTACTCGTTATTTTCAGGATGACACACGACTTTCCGGGGGTCCTCCGGGTAAAGGAACCCCTCAAATCCGAGACGGATCGAATTGGAAACGGTTGTACAAAGCGGAATCAGTCCAAGAGGAAACCCGATGCACAAAATCGACCGCCCGGTTCGGAAGGTTAGACAGGCCGCCGCCGGCAATGCTCTGATCGAGAGCTACCAAGCCGTTCGCACCGCGAGCGAAACCCTTTGCGCCCCGCTCGCCATCGAAGATTACGGAATCCAGGGCATGCCCGACGTGAGTCCGCCGAAATGGCATCTGGCCCACACCACCTGGTTTTTCGAGAATTTCATCCTGGTCCCCTATGGCGGCGGCTACCGGGTTTTCCACCCCCGCTATGCGTATCTCTTCAATTCCTATTACGAGACCGTGGGCGACTTTTTCCCGAGATCCGCGCGGGGCCTCCTGGCCCGGCCTACGGTGGAAGAGATCTACCGCTACCGCGCCCATGTCGACGCCGCCATGGCGGAACTCCTGGGCGGGGCCCGGCCGCCGCATCCGGACATCGCCTTTCGCACGGCGCTCGGGCTCCATCACGAGCAGCAGCATCAGGAGCTGCTGCTCACCGATATTAAGTACAACTTCGCTCTCAATCCGCTTCGCCCCGTCTATTGCTCTGCCGCGGGAGCCGAACGCCGCTCGGCTCCGCCGCTGGACTGGCTGGATTATCCCGGGGGTCTTCGGGAAGTGGGCCATGCCGGCTCCGGCTTTGCTTTCGACAACGAAACCCCGAGGCACCGAGTTTGGCTCCGGAACTATCGTCTGGCGTCGCGGCCGGTCACCAGCGGCGAGTTCCTGGAGTTCATGGAGGCCGGCGGCTATCAGCGTCCCGAACTTTGGCTCGCGGACGGTTGGAGCCTAATCCGCCAGGCCGGCTGGCAGGCGCCGCTCTACTGGGAGCGGCTCGATGGCGGGTGGTGGCACATGACGCTGGCGGGCTTTAGGCGGGTGGACGAGCACGAGCCGGTCTGCCACGTGAGCTTCTTCGAGGCCGATGCCTATGCCCGCTGGCGGGGCAAGCGCCTGCCCACCGAGGAGGAATGGGAATGCGCCGCGGCGGGTGGCGCGATCCGGGGCAATTTCCGCGAGTCGGGGCTCCATCATCCGGCCGCGGCCGAAGCCCGGCCGGGGGAACCGGCGCAGCTTTTCGGCGATGTCTGGGAATGGACTCAAAGTCCGTACCGGCCTTACCCGGGATTCCGGCCCCTGACCGGATCGCTGGGCGAATACAACGGCAAGTTCATGTGCCATCGGATGGTGTTGCGAGGGGGATCCTGCGCCACGCCCGCCGATCATATCAGGGCCACCTACCGCAATTTCTTCTATCCGGGAGACCGCTGGCAATTCATGGGAATCCGCCTTGCCGAGGATGCCGCGTGATGGCGCCGCGTCTCGAATTCTACGACCGAAGGCCCGCTCCCGCCGATTTTCTGGCCGAGGTGCTGGAAGGGCTTTCGGGGCCGCAAAAACGCCTCCCGCCCAAGTTTTTTTACGACAGCCGCGGCAGCGAATTGTTCGAAGCCATCTGCGCGACCCCGGAGTATTACCCGGCCCGCGCCGAGGCCGGCATTCTGCGCCGGTACGCCCCGGAAATCGCCGCCGTGGCGGGCCACGGCGGCGTGCTGATCGAGCCTGGCGCCGGCAACCTGGGCAAAGTGCGCCTTTTGCTGGAGTGCTTGCGTCCGGCGGCCTATCTACCGATGGATATTTCCGGGGACCATCTCGGAGTCGCCGCCCGAGGCCTCGCCGCCGAGTATCCTTGGCTATCCGTGCAGGCGATATGTATGGATTACAGCCGAGGACTCGATCGGCTAGACGGTCTGGGCGGGGCCGATTTAGGGGAGGGCGGAAAAAAAATCGTGTTTTTCCCAGGCTCCACCATCGGCAATTTCGAGCCTTCCAAAGCGGCCCGCTTTCTCTGGCAAGCGGCGCGCTTGGCGGGACCGGGTGGCGGGCTCTTGATCGGAGTCGATCTCAAGAAGGATCCGGATAGGCTGCACCGGGCCTATAACGACGCCGGGGGCGTCACCCGGGAGTTCAATCTGAACCTGCTCTTTCGCATCAACGCCGAATTGAAGGCGGATTTCGACCCCGAGCGTTACTATCATTACGCTTTCTACCATGCCCGGAAGGGTCGGATCGAAATGCACCTGGTCAGCCGCGGGGCCCAGGAAGTCCGCCTGGCGAGCCGGCGCTTGAAGTTCGCGGATGGCGAATCCATACACACGGAAAATTCCTACAAGTACACCGTTGGAGAATTCGAGGCCTTGGCCCGTGGCGCGGGATTCCGCGCCGTCAAATGCTGGACCGACGCCGAAAGTCTTTTCAGCGTGCAGTACTTCGAGGCGGTGGGGCAATCCGTGGCCCTTGAGTAAAGCGTTCCCCTCGCACCTTGCCCAGGAAACGGACCGGAATGCGCCTCTTGTTCCTAAACTTGAACGCCAGGGCAGGCCATTGGCGGGGCAGGATGGGAAGGTTTGCACCCGAGTTTGGCCGGACTTCCCGGCAAAAGGCGGTGCTCCGGAGGCTTCTCGCATGAAGATCTCGCCACCCGGTTTCGGACAATAAGGTTCTCGTGATCTCCCTCCCGCACACCTTCCATTTCGATCCCACTTACGGCTACACCCTGGACCGGCTGCTGCAAATCGAGGGTCCCGACGAACCGGAAGATTTCGCGGAATTCTGGCGAGCCCGCTTCGAGCGGGTCCGGAATCTCGCCCCCGAACCCCGGCTCGTCCGGCAAGCCGGCGGCCATCCGGACTACGAAGTTTATGATCTGACCTATCCCTCCACCGATGGCGTCGCCATCGGCGGCTGGCTGCTGACGCCCCGCCACGCCCCGGTCCAGCGCGGCGTGGTGGTGGGCCACGGCTACGGCGGGCGCGAGGGGCCGGATTTCGATCTGCCGGTCAGGGATGCGGCCTTGCTGTTTCCCTGTTTTCGTGGCCTCTCTCGGAGCCGCCGTCCGGGGATTTCCGACAATCCCGCCTGGCACGTGCTGCATGACATCGACAAGCGCGACCGTTATATCCTCGGCGGCTGCGTGGACGATCTGTGGCTGGCGGTGACGGTACTGATCGGACTGTTTCCGCAGACCTTGGGCCATGTGGGCTATCTGGGCCTGAGTTTCGGCGGCGGCATCGGCGCGCTGGCCTTGCCGTGGGACGAGCGCATCCGGATCGCGCACCTCAACGTTCCAACCTTCGGCCATGCGCCACTGCGCCTGAGCCTCCCGACCCTGGGCAGCGGCGAAGCCGTTCGCGTCTTCGAGCGCCGCCACGGCCGCGTGCTGGACACCTTGCGTTATTACGACGCCGCGAGCGCCGCCAGGCACAGCCGGATACCGGTCCATGTCGCGGCGGCCCTATTCGATCCGGTGGTGGCGCCGCCCGGCCAGTTCGCCGTGTACAATTGCCTGCCGGCGCCAAAAAAATTGTTCGTGCTGGACGCTGGCCATGTCGATTATCTGCGCCGTTCCGAACAGGAGCGGGAATTGCGCAGCGACCTTGACGCTTTCTTGGCCCCTTTATGAATCGTGAATATCACCGCTGGCACAGCCGGCGGCTCGGCCGCGACATGGAGCTTTTGGTGTTCGGTCACGCCGGCGCCAAGGTGCTGGTCTTTCCCACTCGCGAAGGACGCTTCTACGAATACGAGGACCTTCGCCTGGTCCAGGCCGTGGGCCACAAGATCGAGGCCGGGCACTTGCAGCTCTATTGCGTGGAGGGACTCGCCGATGAAATCTTCTACTGCGGATGGCGGCACCCGGCTGACCGAATCCGCCGTTATGTGCAGTACGAGGATTACCTGCTCAACGAGGTGCTGCCGCTGATGGCCGCCAAGAACAGTCATCCCTGCACCATTGCCCACGGCTGTAGCCTTGGCGCCTTTTACGCTGCCAACGTGGCCTTCCGCCACCCTCACTTGTTCCAGAAGCTCGCCGCATTTTCCGGACGCTACGACCTGACCCACCATGTCGAGCACTTCGGGAATCTGTTCGATGGCTATTACGACGAAAACATCTACTACAACACGCCCTGCCACTTCCTTCCCAACCTGGGCGACGAGGATCGCTTGAGCGCGCTACGTCGCATGGACATCGTCCTGGTGGTCGGCCGGGATGACCCTTTCCTGGAAAACAATCGCAATCTGAGCCGCGTGCTTTGGGAAAAAGGCATTGGGCACGCCCTCCATGAATGGGACGGCCGCGCCCATCAAGGGTATTACTGGCGGAAGATGGCGCAGCTGTATCTGTAAGAAAGCCGGATTGAGGTCGGAGTCATCCCTCCAGGGTTAGGAATTGATAAAGATTCCGGCGCTTCAAGGATTGATCCGGGTGATCTTGGAACCCTCGAGGCTCAAGCCCGCCATTAGCCCTTTCTGATCGTAAATGAAGGCATACACGTCATCCTTCAGAGTGGTGGTGCTGAGCGACTTGGCCGCTCCGGCGTCCACCACGACAATCGTGGGGCCGACTCCGAGTTCGAAGCCCTCGCTGCGGTCCAGATAATTCAAGGCGGACTGGGTCATGAAGAACAGGGCATAATCGAACGCTTGGACCCCGGCCTGGAGGCCATAGGAGCCGGCGACCAGATTGTAGTAACCCACGGTCCGGTCGCCCTGCCGCAAGGCTCCTTTCCCGTACTGCGCTCCGCCTAGGAAGCCGGCTTTGACGACGCCCGGAAAGACGAGGATGCCTTTGGCGTGCTTTGCGAGCATGCGAGCCGTAGGAGTCCTATCGAAAAGATTCCTGAGGCTGGCGTCGACATCGCGGTCGATCCGGGCCGCGGCCACGGGATCAGGCTTTTTGCCCGGCGTCTCGCAGCCGGCGAGCGCCATGGAACAGGCCAAAAGTACAATAATGAGTCGTCTAACTTTCATGACATGCTCCTTTGTGACGTATCCGTTTACAACTCATTAGAAAATCCGCGCGCGAAATGGTTTATGAACTTAACACCACCCTATAAGAAATTCGTTGACTTTCATGAATAAAAACAGCCTTATCGAGGCCAGCCTCTTCCCGCTTCGTGAACTGCTCGCCCGCGAGTTTGGCGCCTCGGCCCCGGACTTTGCCGGCCAGGTGAAAGCCGCCGTCTCTCGGCTTCCCGACGATCTCGCTCAAATACTGGCCAAGCTCGAAAACACGGAGACGATATTGCGGAAAGAAGCCGAACCTTTGCCTGAAGGGCTGGCCGACTTCGGCTTTCGCTGCGGCCAGGTTTACGAGAAGTTGATGGCCCATCGGCAGATGCAAATGGAACTCGAGAACGTGGTGGTCGGTCCGGACAGCGTGAGCGCGGCGCCTTTGCAGGCGTCCCAGATCGAACCGCTCGCGCGCTTCGTCGAAGTTCGCGACAGGGTGTTTCGGAAGATCGCGGACTTCACCCTCAAGGCGCTTCTGATCGGCCTGGGCTTGCTGACGCTGGGCCTTGTCCTTGGCCTCGTGTGACCGCTCGGCCGGGTTCGGGGAGGCTGCTCGGCCCTCTACCGTTAGGCCGGTGAATCGAGCGCGGAGAGGCGGCCGGAGGGTGCCTTGGGCGGTGTCGGGTCGGGAGGTTCCGTGA
>CADDYU010000060.1 GCA_902810705.1 Methylococcaceae bacterium | reverse complement strand
CCGACGCCTTGAACTCCGCCGGATAGGTCTTGGGTTTTGATTTCTCGCTCATGCTGACACACGCCTCATCTAGTAATTTCGTAATAGTGTGAAGTTGTGTGTCCGGGATAGTCTAGCCAGATCACTCCAAGGTGCCGGCTAAGCTGAGCAGCTCCTCGCGGCCGTCCTGATTGAAATCAACGACGCGGAGCCCGGTATCGGCCGGCGCGCCCTGAGCAGTGAGAACGGACCACACGGAGAAGGGTGAAGGGAACGAGCCGCTACCATCGAAGAAGCCGTTGCCCGAGTTGATGAGCAGAAACTCCGCTCCTCCTCTGCTGTCGAAGCGGAAGGCATCGGTCAATCCATCCCCATTGGCATCGAGAAAAAGGTAGCGGCTGCCGCCTGGATCATGGGAACTGAGCAAAGAAGTTTTGCGCAATGACGGAGCACCGAGCTGCGAGTCCGGAGCGTTCAAGGCGGAGAGGCGGTTCGATCCAATGGTAGCAAACAGGAACTCCAGGCGCGCGTCGCCATCGATGTCGGCGAAGTACGAGTTGCTGATGTCAGGAGTGTTTAAGACGACACTGAGGTTGCTCGGCGGAAAGTTACCTGGCATGAGCCGGTTATTCACGAGAACGCCCCAAGCCTTGGTCTTATTGTCGCGGCTCATCATGTCCGGCAGACCGTCACCGTTCATGTCGCCGAGGTACGGGGGCAAGGCAGCGGGCACCGCGGCGAACGTCCCCTCACCAGTTTGGCGGTAGAAGACGTAGCCGTTCGTCGGCTCGTCAAAGATCCCGATTTCGGGGACGCCGTCAGCATCGAAATCTGCGATCAGAGCATCGTGAGGCGGGCGGGCCAAAGCTCCACCCGGCGTGCGAGCTTGGCTTTGTGGTAGGTTCGTGGCGACCGGAGCGGCGAAGCCCATTCCGTCGCTCAGCATATAGAACCACGTTACATTTCTTACAACATCGTACCCTAGGAACAGCAAATCCTGGAAACCGTCGTTATTCAGGTCTACCGCCTGGAGCGTAAGAGCACCGAAGGGGAAGGGGAACGAGGTCTCCGTAAAGGTCTGGCTCCCTAATTCCCACCCGAAGGAGATCGGCGCCTTGCACTTGTCTTGACCATCGCACTCGGTGATGGTGAACAAAAGGCTGCGTCCACTGATGCCCCCATCGGGGACATAGCGCAGGCGATAGGATCTCAGTACAGCTGGCTCGACGGGCGCGGGGCCGATCATCTCGATCGACGACAGGCGCTTGGTTTCGACCACGTTACCCTGCCAACGAATTCGCTGATCGGGTCAGGCCGGTCCTCGTACTCGAAACGGATCAAGCGCAGAGACGGCCCACCCTCGCGGGGCAGATAGGTGATCTGCTTGAGACGATGTTGAATCGCCTGATCCGGCTGCACGGAAGTCTCATAAGAGATGGACAGCGTATTGCCGTACCGGTCCTCGATCCGCGATACCGACCAGGCGAGCCGGACCGTCTCCCAGCTCTCCGTCCACCCGGAGTTGTTCTCGAGACCGACAATAGAGACGCGCGGTCCTTCGAGGCGTGCGTCTGCCGTAGCGCCGAAAGTGAGGACCCGCCCATCCTCGAGCGAGACTCGGAACCCGATCGGGCCGAGCGTATCAAAATCTTCGACCGTGATGCGTATCCGTGGGTCGTCGGGGACAAAGTAGGCTTTGCTGGATGGCGTGCCGTCGAAGATGGGTTGAAGATGGCGGCCGTCTAGGCAGAGCGCGTAGGTCGGCACTCCGGGGCGCTGCGGCTCACTGTATAAGACCGGACTGGCAGTGAAATCGTGAGCTACTGTTTTGGGGCAGCGGCGGATCTGCGACAAGCCCGCAAGGCGCCACCCCATGCCGGCGATGCCATTACCTGCGCGGCTATTGTAGCGGAGTACGAGGTCCGGCCTGGGCTCTGTCGGCCCGTCTGGCGTCCAGAGGGGGAGCGCGTAGGATGCGGCGCCATCATCCGTGACACCGAACTCGCCCCCGCTCGGGCCGGGAACGGTGTCGCTCTCCGGGCTCACATCGGTCGGCACGATGCCGGTCGGTATGGTCGAATCAGCGCGGGGCGTTACCGCGGCAATACCCAAGATTATTAGTACAGGGAGTACAGCCACTAGTAACGTCAAGAGGCGAAAGGCACTGAGATTGCGTCTGCCAGTCACGATACGCCACCGCTTGTTGATCATCCGACCAATAGACAAAATCAGACAGTTTTAGTGACTCTTATGCTGCTACTCTCAGTGGTCCGGCTACCCGGATAGGGTCCAGACCCGTTACTTTCCGCCGTTGCCTTGCGGCAGTTTTGGCCTTTTATCATTAGCGCTCACCCCAGCAGATTAGCGCCTTTGCCTTGCTGTTCGTTCATGCTCTTCCCCATCACTAAGCGAGATGGCGGATAGAGTCCTGTGGCAGTGACTTTGTCGGGCTTCTGATCAACCAAACAAAAAGCCGAACTCCCGTATGTGACCATGACGAAGTCACACTCGGCAGTCCGGCTTTCCGCTGGGGATCCGCGACTTTCTGCCCCTATCTTACGATAGGTTTGGCTTTCTTGGATTGGCGTAAGTCGATCACAAAACTTTCAATAATTCAACGGGGCCGTCCATATTTCTACGTGGAGGTCATGGGTTTGCTCCGTGGTCGCCCTGATGATGAGTGAATCTCGTCCGGAAGTCGCGCTTGGCCACTTGTCTCTCGATCGACTCGAACGCCTAGCCCTTTGGTTTAACCCGACCCGGACCCCGTCCTCGTCCCTTCCGTGTACATTGCGGCTAGCTTGAATTACCAACGATCATAAGAGGTGGTATTGCAGCGCCGAAAACCGATCAGGTAAAGCATCCGTATCTACTCCATTGATTTATCGCTGAGAAATCGATGGTTATCGCGGACTTCCAGTCCTGAAACCGCAATTCCCTACCCAATGCCGTTTCCAAACTCCGGCCCGATTTCGATTCGCAACCCACTGATTTTGAACCACTCTCGTTTGCGGACTTCGCCACATGAAAGTCCGCGAATTCGGAGAAGAGAGAGCGAAAAACGGGAAAATTGGCCCGGAAACCGGCTTTTTTGACTCGCCGAAGTCCGCAGTCGTTTTCTGGAAGCCGCGCCAGTTCTGGCCTACAAGCGGGCAATAAAAAAGCGCAGAGAGTTTCTGCGCTTTGGGTGTTGGTGGAGGTGGCGGGAATTGAACCCGCGTCCGCGAATCCTCCGCCGTTGGCTCTACATGCTTATCCGACTCTATTGATATTTAACCGAGCGCCACCCGAGCGGCAGGGCGGGCGATCGGCGATTCCGTGAGTTTTAGCGATTCGGCCCCGGACGTGCCTCCTCGCGAGCTTATGTTTGGGTTACCCCTGAGTCGAAGTCCAATAAGCAGGCTTCGGTCAGAGGCTGGCTGGATTAAGCAGCCAGAGCGTAGTTGTCGTCGTTGGCAACTATATAGGTCGCAGTTTGATTTACGAGGGGAACTGCACCTCGGCATGCACCTCGGGTTTTGCGATCCGCGTCGAAACCAGAGTCACCCCCAAATCAAAAGTCTGACAGTATAGCCTGGAAAAAGTTTCTGACAATGCCCATTGCTTTATCGATATAGACTTCAGCTTGCCCTGAGGGGCGGCAATGGGCGAGAAGGCTTCATTTCTTGAGATCAAGGCTCTGCTCGCCCGCTTTGAGCTTTAGCTCTACCTCGATCAGGCATTCCCTCCTGGAAATCGGTGCTTTTTCTAATCGGACGCTCTCCTTGCCACGACTAGCTTAGGCTTTCAATTCTTTAGTTCAGAGCGCAGGCCTAGTCGGGCATGCGCCGTGTGCTGGTGGAATGCCCCGGAAATCTCCAATCAGCCATTCCGATCAAATGTCTTGCAGCCACTCCGCATCGCGGATGAAGCGCTGCTTTTCTTTTTCTTCCATTTCCGCCAGGTTTTCGAAAAGCTCCCTGGCTCGGGTATCTTCGGCCTCTCGGGCACCTTCCCGGTAAATTTCAATTAGCGCGTTGTCAAAAGCCAGCGCGATTTTGGCGACATCGTCCACGTTCATGTCGGGCCGAATGACGCAGTTTGCCAGCATGCGATCGATATCCAAAGAGGGTGCGTATTGCAGCCAGACATCGAGACTGCCAGGGTGAGAATTCTGCTCAAAGCGCTTGATAGCCTCCCTGCGGTTCCTTTCGTGCTTACTGAGATAGTCAAGGAGCATTTTCACGCGAGCTTGCTCGCTTTGCCGACCGAGGGAGGTGTATAGAACACTCAGCTGGGCGTGCAATTCTTTCCCGTAATCGAGCACGTCTTTAACTTGCTCGAAGTTGTGCAGTTTCTTTTCCATGTGAGTTCTCCGATGGAGTTGATCCGTGGGCGATCCGCCTCGGGATTAGTTTAGGAGATGGTCTCGTCCTTCCCTCGGACGCCGATCGTGACCGGAGGCGGATGCCAAATTCATTATAGGCCCGGGCTCCAGACTTTACGCCGAAGCGGGCGCGGGAAAGTTTGGCTCGGGTTATAAGCGTTAGATCATTTGCGATGAGGTTTTACGACGTAGTTCGCCATCATGCCGGCATCGATGTGGTCGTTGACGTGGCAGTGGTACATCCAGGTGCCGGGATTGTCCGGCTTCATGTCGACGGTGATGTGGGTTCCTGGCAGAAGATTGAGTACATCCACCCGCCGGCCGGTTTCCATGAGAGTGTTGCCGTGCCAGTGGGGGGTATGGAGATCCACTTCGTTACCCAGGGCCAGCTGATACCAGCGGACGTTCTCGCCCTCGGTCATCATGAGATCCGGTAGGTTGCTATATACATACCCGTTCATGCTGTGCATCAGGTTGCTTTCGATGAACTCGCCGTCATCCTTCTGATCGGCGGCGGCCGGAGCGAAGGCCGCGATGTTCTTGTCGAGGAAGAAGCTCTTGTTCTCGTCGAACACGGTGAACAGCACCACGAACTCGCGATCGATGCCTTTCAGTTTGCCGTTGTCCTGAAGTTCCCCGCGGCGCGAAATGATGATGGGGCCGATGAGGCCGGCGTTGGTGTCCATGACTTCGTTGACGTGGGAGTGATAGAGCCACACGATGGAGCTCGGGTCCTTGGGGCCCGGGCCGGAGCGCTCGGGCACTTCCCAGGTATAGCTGTGAGTGGCGCCGGGCTCGAGCATGTCGTCGGCGTGATCGTTGCCCGAAGTGCCGTCCTCATAATGCGTCCCTTCGCTATCCTTACGGTAAAGGACCCCATGAGGGTGCAGGGATATAGGCATCTTCTCCAGCTTGTTCTTCAACATGACCTTGATGGTGTCGCCGACATTGGCGCGAATGACGGGGCCAAGAATGCCGAGGTGCCGCCAGGCCGGCGGACGCTCCTTGGGCTTGCTGAAGCTTGCGTCGGAATACTCCACGTACCGGGCTTTGTAGTATTGGCGGCCGATGCGGTCGGACTTGTTGCCGTCGACGAAGACTTTTTCTTCCGGGGTGAATTCGCCGTGGTGCATCGGGTTTAGGGGAAACGAGGGAGCGTAGTCCCAAAGCACTTCCTCCGCGGCGATGAAGTAGATGCGGGTCGCGGCGAGCGGCGAGACGCTCGGAAAGATGCAAAGCACCAAAAAAAGCAATTTAATCTGAGTCCTGATCATGAAAGTAACGGGTGGCTGGCGGGTAACGGAGATTTTTGCAAATGACATCTATTATCATCTAGGCCAGGCTGATCTTTCCAGAAATTCCCGCGTGCGGCATCTTTCATGACCCGAGGCTCCTGGTCTCGGTATTTAATATTCGCGTAGCGGAAGTGTGTTATTGACAGGCTCGATCAAGGGAGACGCTCGGCATAAACAGTGTGTTAGCATGGGGTCTTATGCCTAAACCTACTTCCTTAATTCACTCCTTAGAATTTTTCCGATGACTGCTTATAAATTGACCCACCTTAAACAGCTGGAAGCCGAAAGCATCCACATCATTCGCGAGGTGGCGGCGGAGTTCGAGCGCCCGGTGATGCTGTATTCCATCGGCAAGGACTCCGCGGTCATGCTGCATCTCGCCATGAAGGCGTTTTATCCTGGCAAGCCGCCGTTCCCGCTCATGCACGTGGACACCACCTGGAAGTTCCGGGACATGATTCTCTTCCGCGACCGCATGGCGCGCGAATTGGGTTTCGATCTGATCGTTCACGTGAACGAGGAGGGCGTGGCGCAGGGGATCAATCCCTTCACCCACGGCAGCGAGAAGCACACGGACATCATGAAGACCGAGGCGCTCAAGCAGGCGCTCGACAAGTACCAGTTCGACGCCGCTTTCGGTGGGGCGCGCCGGGATGAGGAGAAATCCCGGGCCAAGGAACGGGTGTACTCGTTCCGCGACCGGAATCACCGCTGGGATCCCAAGAACCAGCGTCCGGAACTCTGGAATCTCTACAACGGCAAGGTCAACAAGGGCGAAAGCATCCGGGTGTTTCCGCTCTCCAATTGGACCGAACTGGACATCTGGCAGTATATCTACCTGGAAAACATCCCCATCGTCCCGCTGTACTTCGCGGCGATGCGTCCGGTGGTGAAACGCGGCGGCATCTGGATCATGGTGGACGACGACCGCCTGCCGCTGGAGCCGGGCGAGCAGCCGGAAGTGAAGATGGTGAGATTCCGGACCTTGGGGTGCTATCCCCTGACCGGGGCCATCGAATCCATGGCGACGACCTTGCCGGAAATCATTCAGGAAATGCTGCTTGCGACGACCTCGGAGCGGCAGGGCCGCCTCATCGACCACGACCAGTCCGGATCGATGGAGAAGAAAAAGAAGGAAGGCTATTTTTAAGCCTCTTTTCCGAGAGCGGATCAGAGATCGATCGGAGGCGAGGCGTGCGGTCAGGACGAACCAATCTCGGGCTTCGCGTAGATCGGTCATAGCAAGATCGCGCAGGGCGCGCATCGCTGTCGTCCCCATGATGGCCTTGATGCAGAGCGCGGCCGGCCAGGCCCATCCTCCAGATCATTCCCGTCAAGAGGCGGCCGGTCGAGTTAAAGGCCAATACGGCCCTCGTGCGCCTCCGGGTTTGACAGCAAATACCCCATATAGGCCACGACGGCGACGTTCAGCGTGAACGTCATCAGCTTGAGCGCCGAGACACCCGCGAACAGTTCATAAAGTTCGATGGGTACGTAAATAGCCCCGCTCGCCACCGCGAACCATTCGGCCCAGCGCCGCTCCCGCCAGAGCCCATAAGCCTCGATGAACCGGAGGCTCGAATAAACCATCGCCAAGCCGGCCAGCAGCCAGAGCCGGGTGTCGGTGAGGCGTCCCGCAAGTTCGATGAAGATGCGCGGGTAGCGGTTGGCCGGGTTGAGGTGAAGATGGCCCACCAAGGCTTCGGCGATCCCTTGCGCGTCCTTGTGCACCAGCGACAGAAGGCCGAATCCCGCCAAAAGAATCACCGCGCCCTTGGCCGCTTCGATCAAGGCCACGGCTCGAACTCCACCCAGGGAATGGCGAACGCCGAGCTTGTTGGAGGCTGCGAACATGCGTGACTCCTTAATTAAAGAGATGTTTTCCGGTAAGACCAAGCTGGAGGCCGAAAAAGAGGGCGTTCTTGGCATCTCCATCGTTCTTCCAAGCCGGATCACTACCGTTCGGTGGCGCCTTAGCCTGATCCGCCGGGTGTCACAGGGAAGCCAGGCGGGCCAGCCGGGCGGTTCCATGCGCCGCGCTCCGGTGCGCGACCGTTTCCACCGGAACGCCTAGGCATCGCCTCCGAATCGAACGCCAAGCCTCGTTTCGAGCGCCGCCACCCAGGGTCAGAACACGGCTTGGATACGGCGCACCCAATTCCGCCAGGCGCTCATAGCCGCGGCGTTCGATGGCGGCCATGCCTTCCAGCAAGCCCTGGAAGAACCGGACGTCCTCGGCCGGGCGGGGGTTCACGCGGGGCGGCAGGTCGGGATCGTCGACGGGAAAGCGTTCACCGGATTTAAGCAGCGGGTAGTAATCGAGGCCGGAAGGCTGTGAGGGATCGATGGCCGCGCTCAAGCGCGCCATCTCTTCGTCCGTGAAGTAATGCGCCAGCACCGCTCCCCCGGTGTTGGATGCTCCGCCCGCCAGCCACAAATCGCCGAGGCGATGGCTGTAGACGCCGAATTCCGGCACGAAGATGGGATGCTCCGACAGCACCTTCACCACTAAGGTACTGCCCAGGGAGGTCACCGCCTCGCCAGGAAGCACAATGCCGCTCGCGAACGCTGCCGCGGTGCTGTCGGTGGTGCCGGTCGCGATCGCGCAGGTTTCCGGCAGTCCCGTGGCCAACACGGCCTCCTGGCTGACGCGGTCAACCGGGGTTCCGGCCGGGCGGACTTCGGGCAACAGGCTCAACGGAAATCCGAACCGGCCCAGCCAGGCCGGCCAAGTCCGCGCTACCGCGTCGTAGCCCAGCTTGAGGACGTTGTGCTCGTCGCTCACCCCGAACCGGCCACTCAGTCGGCCCAAGATCCAGTCCGCCTGATGCAGTGCCCGCAAGCCCGGCCTTGCGGCCAAGCTGGGATAAAGCTGCAGCAGCTTGGCGAGCGAGGAGGAGGCGCTGTGCACGGCGCTCTCGGCCGGAGCGACAGCGCGGATGGCCGGCAGCACCCCACGGCTTCGGGTATCGTCGTACATCAGGGCCGGCGTCAGGGGCAAACCGTCGGCGTCGCACAGCAGCAGGGTCGAGGAGGTGCCGTCCACGGCGAGGCAATGCGGCGCATACCCGTCCAGCTTTCCGCTGAGGTCCCGCAGCACCGCCGCGACCGCTTCCCACCACAGCTCCGGGTTTTGCTCGGAATGGCCCGCCTCGTTCCGAACGGGCGGAGGCAAGCTCACGGCGGAACTGGCGATCTCGGTCTCGTCGTCGGCTATCGCCGTGGCCCGGACGCCGGAGGTGCCGAGGTCCAGGCCGAGATAGGCGGAGGCGGGAGAGAGGTTCATGGGGAAATCACCCGGGTCAGTGTTCTCGGGGGCACTTTCAGGATGGCCGGAGGCGCGCGGCCTCACCGGCCAAACCCCGAGGTTATCGGATAACGCCTATCCCGCCCGAACGCCCGCCGGCTGATCTTGACCCCCGGCGGCGCCTGGCGGCGCTTGTACTCGTTGCGGTCCACCATCCGCGCCACCCGCCGCACTTCGGGCTCGGGGTAGCCGGCGGCGATGATCTCGTCCACCGCTTGATCGTGCTCCACGTACAGCTCCAGGATGGCGTCCAGCACCGGATAGGGCGGCAGCGAGTCCTCGTCTTTCTGGTCGGGCCGGAGTTCCGCCGAGGGCGGGCGGTCGATGACCCTTCGTGGAATGACCGGCGCGAGGTGGTTGCGGTATTCCGCGAGGCGGTAGACCAGCATCTTGGGCACGTCCTTGAGGGGCGCGAAGCCGCCGGCCATGTCGCCGTACAGGGTGGCGTAGCCCACGCTCATCTCGCTCTTGTTGCCGGTGGTCAGCAGGATCTTGCCGGTCTTGTTGGAAAAGGCCATGAGCACGATGCCCCGGCAGCGGGCTTGGATGTTCTCCTCGGTGGTGTCGGGCGGCAGGCCCCGAAAGCTGTCCTTCAGCATCCCGAGGAACGCCTTGAAGGCCGGCTCGATGGGAATGATGTGATAGCGGCAGCCCAGGATTTCCGCCTCCAGGCGGGCGTCCTCGATGCTCATGTCGGCGGTATAGCGGGAGGGCATCAAGACTGCGTCCACCTGGTCCGGTCCCAGCGCATCGGCGGCGAGGGCCAGGGTCAGGGCCGAATCGATACCGCCGGAGAGTCCCAGCACCGCGCCCTTGAAGCCGTTCTTGCGGACGTAGTCGCGGATACCCGTCACCAGCGCTTTATAGACGCTCGCCTCTGGCGAGGCCGGCTCGGCGACTTCGCCCGGCAGGGGTTCCACACTCTCGCCGCAGTCGAACTCCACCGTGGTCAGAACTTCCTCGAATTCCGGTGCGCGGTACGTCACCCGGCCCTTCCGGTCCATCACGAACGAGGCTCCGTCGAACACCAGTTCGTCCTGCCCGCCCACCAGGTTCGCATACACCAGCGGCACCCCGGCCACGGCGAGACGCTCCCGCACCACCGCCTCCCGGTCGCGGGATTTGCCGGCCTGGTAGGGCGAGGCGTTGATGTTCAGCACCAGCTTGGCCCCGGCCTCGGCCGCGCGTTCGACGGCTCCCGGCAGCCACACATCCTCGCAGATGGTGAGTCCCACCGGGACGCCTTGAAGATCGAACACGCAGGAGTCGTGGCTGGGGAGAAAATAGCGCTTCTCGTCGAACACCCCGTAATTGGGCAGGGCCTGCTTGCGGTAGACGCTGAGGATCGCTCCGCCTCGGATAACGGCGGCGCTGTTATAAGGCATGCCGATTTGCTTTTCCGGAAAGCCGACGATCGCGGTGATCCCTTGAATTTGCGCGGCAAGCTCGTGTAGGGCGTGCTCGGCGGCGATCAGAAAATCCGGGCGCAGGATCAGATCCTCGGGCGGGTAGCCGCACAGGGTGAGTTCGGGGAACACGATCATTTGGGCCTTGAGCCGGTCGCGGGCCTCGGCCGTGGCTTCGAGTACCCGCCGGGCGTTGCCTTTGAGATCACCGACCAGGAAATCGAGTTGGGCGATGGCGATGCGGAGTTTCACGGCAGATTGAAAAATGAGTCATGATGGAGTGGATATTGTCGCCCGAAAACGCGGCGGGAACGAGGGGCTGGCCAGCGCTCTCTAATTTCCAGCCGGCCGGGAAGTTAGTCTCCCGGAAGCCTGTCTAACTGGACAGCCCTCACAGGAAGCTTCCAGCATCAGCCGTTAAAGCTTAAGGAACACGCGCCATGAGCAACACACAACCTCCGAATCTGTACCATGAAGATCGGCAAGACCGGTTGATCCGCGAGCTTGTACACGACCCTTACCATTCCAAGAAGAAAATGACCGAGCCGACCCAATGTCCGGACTGTCAGGCGATTTACCACGAAGGTCGCTGGCGGTGGGGCGCGGCGCCGGCGGACGCCGAGCGCGAACTTTGTCCCGCCTGCCAGCGCGTCCGAGATCATTGTCCGGCGGGGTTTCTGACTCTGAGCGGCGAATTTCTCGCCGGTCACAAGGATGAGATCCTGCACCTCATCCGACATGTCGAGCAGAGGGAAAAGGCCGAGCATGCGCTTAGGCGATTGATGGCTTTCGAGGAGCAGGCCGACGGCAGCGTGCTCGCGACCTTCACCGATCCCCAGCTGGCGCGCGCCGCTGGAGAAGCCGTGTACCGCGCTTACCGGGGCGATCTGGATTTCACTTATCAGGAAAACGAGTATCTGCTGAGAGTGGCCTGGCGCCGCTGAGGCTGGCTCGAGCAGGATTGGGGACGGCCTTTTAGAGGTCCTGAAAGGAGCATGTGATGCCGAATTCTAAGCAAGACCTGATCAAGGCCATCATGGCCGACCTGGAGCGGGATACCCGGATCGATCTGCATCAATTCCCGATTCGGGTCTCTGTGGAGAACGACGTTCTGGTGCTTGAAGGCGCCGTGGAGAACATCGCGGCCAAGCGCATTGCCCGCAATACGGCTCACCGCCGGGCCAACAATGCCCCCGTGCTGGATCGATTGCGGATCAGCGTGCCCGAATCCGAAGGCCCGGGAAAATTGCGCGACGAGGTGGTCAACCTGCTGCAAGGAGAGCCTGTTTTCAACACCTCCGGCTTGGTCGTGCGGGACGGCGACCAGATCGAGACGATCCGCACCGATCGGAGCGAATGGGGCGATCACCGCATCGAGATCGAAGTCCGGGGGGGAACCGTGATCCTATCGGGTAACGTGCTCAGCCTGACCCACCGCCGCCTGGCCGAGGTTCTGGCCTGGTGGGCGGCGGGCTGCGAGGCCGTCGAAAATCTCCTGCACGTGGTCCCGAAGGAGCGGGAAACCGATGACGAGTTGGCCGACGCGGTCCGCCTGGTGATGGAGAAGGATCCTCTGGTTCGACCCGATCAGGTGCTGATCAGAGCGGAGCAGGGCGTGGTGATTCTCGAGGGATCGGTCGCCAGCGAGGAGGAGCGGCATCTCGCCGTGCAGGACGCCTGGTATGTGCCGGGAGTGCAGGACGTTGTGGATCGAATTCAGGTGCGGACTTGATCGACATCGTCGCGCGGCTGTCCGCACCCCGCCGCTTCCTGCCATGATCGATTCGGCAAGTGCTGCCCCCGTCCCAAGCGGACCCCCCCATTCAAGGCGCCCCAAGTGAACCGCTGTGCGTCAACGAGGGCGGTTTCCAGGTCCAAGCCGCGCGCGAGACCGGCCGCCACTGCCGCCGCCAAGGTGCAGCCGGAGCCGTGATAGCTCGCCGGCAGCCTTGGCCAGCAATAGACCCGCTTGCCACCGGCATCGTACCAGCAGTTCACCACGTCTGGGCTGGCTTCGTGGGTGCCGGTCAACAGGATGTTCGGACAGCCGAGAGCGAGCAACTCGCGAGCGCAGGCGTCCGGATCGGCTTGTCCCGTAAGCGCCCGCGCTTCGGGCGTGTTCGGCGTCAGCACCGTGACTTTCGGAATCAGGTCTGACTTAAGAATCTCGATCAATTCGCCGGTCGATAAATTTTTGCCGCCGCCCGCCGCAAGCACGGGATCGAGCACCACCGGAACTCCGCGAACTTCGTCCAGGACTTCAGCCACCGCGCGAGCGATCGCCGCGCTCCCTAGAAGGCCGATCTTGACGGCTGTCACCGGCATGTCCGCCAAGAGCACACGAACCTGTTCCAGGAAGTCCCCCGCCGGCTGCGGAATGAGCCGCGTCACGTTGCAGGTGTCCTGCACGGTGAGGGCGGTGACGACGGTGCACGGATGACAGCCGAGCCGGACGGATGTTTCGATGTCGGCCTGAATGCCCGCGCCGCCAGTGGGATCGTGGCCGGAGAGGCTGAGAAGGACCGGAAGGGTAGGACGCATATGAGGGAACTTAAAAAGGCTTAAAATAAAATTTTTCCATGCGGCGCCCTCAGGACTAAATCATCTTATCGGCCGGGCTTGGGACGATAATTATGGGTTGGCCGACGCATTTCTTGGCTCTTGCCGTTGACAGTCCTGGAGCGCGTCGGTAGTTTTACCTATTTGGCCGTCGACGGTTCGTTTCGCATTCTCGCATCCCTCAAGAGTTCCGCATGGAAGAGTTCCAACGTATTAAACGCCTGCCGCCCTACGTCTTCAACATTGTCAATGAACTCAAGGCGAAGGAGCGCGCGCGAGGAATCGACATCGTCGACTTCGGCATGGGCAACCCGGACCGGGCGACGCCGCAGCACATCGTCGACAAGCTGGTGGAAGTCGCCCAGAAGGGCACCGCGCACCGCTATTCGGTTTCCAAGGGCATCCTTCGCCTGCGCAAAGCGATTAGCACCTGGTATCAGCGCCGCTACGGGGTCGAGCTCGACCCGGACAGCCAGGCCATCGTCACCATCGGCTCGAAGGAAGGCCTGGCCCATCTGATGTTCGCCACCCTGGGGCCCGGCGACGCGGTGCTAGTGCCGAATCCGGCCTATCCCATCCATCCCTACGGCTGTGTCCTGGCCGGGGCGGACGTGCGGCACGTGCCGCTGGTGCCGGGTGTCGATTTTTTCGAGGAGCTGGAAAAGGCCATCAAGACCTCCTGGCCCAAGCCCAAGATGCTGGTGCTCAATTTTCCCGGTAATCCCACCACCCAGTGCGTGGAGCTGGATTTTTTCGAGAAGGTCGTCGAGCTGGCCCGTGAATACAAAATCTGGGTGGTGCACGACATCGCTTACGCCGACATCGTGTTCGACGGCTACGTCGCGCCTTCCATCCTGCAGGTGCCCGGCGCCACTGACGTGGCCGTGGAGTTCTTCACGCTTTCGAAGAGCTATAACATGCCCGGCTGGCGGGTGGGCTTCATGGTCGGCAATCGGGAACTCGTGGCGGCCTTGGGCCGGATCAAGTCCTATCTGGATTACGGCACCTTCACCCCCATCCAGGTGGCGGCCATCGCCGCGCTGGAGGGACCGCAGGAGTGCGTCCCGGAAATCCGCGAGACCTACCGGATGCGCCGCGACGTGCTCTGCGCCAGCCTCGAGGGTGCCGGCTGGCTCGTCAAGAAACCCAAGGCCACGATGTTTTTGTGGGCACCCATACCCGAGCCTTATCGGCACCTCGGCTCGCTGGAGTTCGCCAAGAAGCTGCTGCTGGACGCCCAGGTGGCGGTGTCGCCTGGCATTGGTTTTGGCGAGTACGGCGACGATCATGTCCGCTTCAGCCTGATCGAGAACGAGCACCGCACCCGCCAAGCTGTCCGCTGCATTAAAAATATGATGCGCAAGGACAACTCGTTATAATCCGGGCACTTTCATGGCTGATCGGGAGAGCGTCTTGAAACCTGTATCCATCGGTTTGCTGGGTCTCGGCACCGTCGGCGGCGGCACCGTCAGGGTCTTGACGCGCAACGCCGGCGAAATCACCCGCCGGGCGGGACGGGCCATTCAAATCGTCGCCGCCTCGGCTCGCGATCTCGAACGCCCCCGGATCTGCGATACCGATGGCATCCGCCTCACCACCGATTCCAGATCCATCGTCACGGACCCGGCGGTGGACATCGTCGTGGAGCTGATCGGCGGACTGGATCCGGCCCGCGCGCTGGTGTTCGAGGCCTTGGAGAACGGCAAGCACGTGGTCACCGCCAACAAGATGCTGATCGCCCTGCACGGCAATGAAATCTTCGCCAAAGCACGGGAGAAGGGCTTGATGGTGGCTTTCGAGGCGGCCGTGGCCGGCGGCATCCCCATCATCAAGGCGATCCGCGAAGGGCTCGCCGGCAACAAGGTCGAATGGCTGGCCGGCATCATCAACGGTACCTGCAATTTCATCCTGACGGAGATGTGGGAGAAGGGTCGGGATTTCGCCGACGTGCTGGCCGAAGCGCAAGGCTTAGGCTACGCCGAAGCCGATCCCACCTTCGACGTGGAAGGCATCGACGCCGCCCATAAGCTCACCATCCTGGCCTCCATCGCCTTCGGCATCCCGCTGCAGTTCGACAAAGTTTACGTTGAGGGCATCAGCGGCATTACCGCCTTGGACGTGGCCTATGCCGAAGCCTTGGGTTATCGCATCAAGCTTTTAGGCATCGCCCGCCGCTCTCTGGAAGGCATCGAACTTAGGGTCCATCCCACCCTGATTCCGGAGCGGCGCCTCATCGCCAACGTCAATGGCGTCATGAACGCCATCGTGGTCAAGGGCGATGCGGTCGGGCCGACCTTGTACTACGGCGCCGGCGCGGGGGCCGAGCCCACGGCATCCTCAGTGGTGGCCGACATCGTCGACGTGGTGCGCACTTTGACCTCCGACCCCGAAAATCGCGTCCCACATCTGGCTTTCCAGCCGGGCGCCATCGCGGATCTCCCCATCCTGCCCATCTCGGAAGTCGAAACGGCTTACTATCTACGCCTCAGCGCCGAGGATAGGCCGGGCGTCCTGGCCGACGTGACCCGCATCCTGGCGAACCACGGCATCAGCATCGAAGCCATCATCCAGAAGGAACCACTCAACGGTGAAAGCCGGTTGCCCATCATCCTGCTCACCCACAAGGTCCGCGAGCGGGAATTGAACGACGCTGTCGCCCAGATCGAGGCGTTGGCGACCATTTCAGGGCCGGTGAAGCGGATTCGGATGGAGACGTTGGGGTAACACGGATTTTTCATGGACCCGAAACTCCTCACCGCCGCTGAACTCGGCGTCCGTCTCGAAATCGTCGGGGGCATCCCCTTATGGGAAGCCCAGCCGCTTTATAAACACCAGAAAACCATCGACCGTATTCGCGCCACAATCAAGCCTGGCCGTACCGGCTGTGCCTGCGTACATGCCGCCGACGTTTACATCAGTTTTCCGGACGGCTCGCTAAAACGTCCGGACATCGCCCTTTTCTGCCAGGAGCCCGTCGAGGAAGACGAACCCATCCGCCTCATTCCCGAAGCTGTGATTGAAGTCATCAGCAAAGGTTACGAATACAAAGATTTGGAAATTGGGCCGAATTTCTATCTGGCGCAGGGCATCAAGGACGTGCTTGTGTGTAATCCCTATACTTTGGTCGTACTGCACGTGCGTCGAGACGGAGCCGCGCATTATGTCTCGCCGGTCGAAATATCCTTGGAATGTGGCTGCTCGGTCGTTGTCTGAAATTTTTTATCAACCTCAAAATACCATGTCCCAATCCAATCGCTACACCGGCCTCATAGACCGCTACCGCGACCGCCTTCCAGTAGGCTCCGGCACCAAGGCCGTAAGCCTTAACGAAGGCAATACGCCGTTGATCCAGCTAATCAACATACCGGAATCCATCGGCAAGGACGTGGATATCTACGTCAAATTCGAAGGACTGAATCCCACCGGTTCCTTCAAAGACCGGGGCATGACGATGGCCGTGACCAAGGCCGTGGAAGAAGGCAGCCGCGCCATTGTCTGCGCGTCCACAGGCAATACCTCGGCGGCGGCGGCGGCCTATGCGGCGCGGGCCGGCATTGCCTGCTTCGTCCTGATCCCGGACGGCAAGATCGCTCTGGGCAAGCTGGCCCAAGCCATGATCCACGGCGCCAAGGTGCTGCAAATTCAGGGCAATTTCGACGATGGCATGAGGCTGGTCAAGGAAATCGCCGATCACGCGCCGGTCACCATCGTCAACTCGATCAATCCGTTCCGGATCGAAGGCCAAAAAACCGCCGCCTTCGAAATTGTCGACGCCCTCGGCCGCGCCCCGGATTACCATTGCTTGCCGGTGGGCAACGCCGGCAACATCACGGCGTACTGGAAGGGCTACAGCGAGTACGCACTCGGCGCCGGAATCCATCCGCCTGTGACCGATCACCGCCCGATCATGTGCGGCTATCAGGCCGCCGGCGCAGCGCCGTTCGTCAGCGGCCAACCGGTCGATCACCCGGATACCGTCGCCACGGCTATCCGCATCGGCCATCCGCAATCCTGGACTAGCGCATGGCGCGTGCAAAAGGAATCGGGCGGCTGGTTCGCTGCATTTCCCGATCCGGAAATCCTGGCTGTACAGCAATTGCTCGCTGAAAAGGAAGGCATTTTTTGTGAACCCGCTTCCGCCACTTCGGTAGCGGGTGCGTTGAAGGATATTCAGTCAGGCAAGATTCCGGAAGGTAGCACCGTGGTCTGCACTCTCACGGGCAATGGTCTTAAAGATCCGGATACGGCCATCAGCCAATGCGCGGTCAAGCCCTCTAAGGTTGCCGCGCTGCTGGATGAAGTAAAAAGGACGATTTTGGAGACGCTATAGGCGGCATCTATTTTCGAGAGCGAACCCAATAGTCCAAGAAATTGGGGACGGATGCCGCTTTACCAATAATCACCTCGGTGGTGCCCACGCCAACCATGATGCCCCCATCCGTGCCGATGACCTCGTGGACCATGTCCGTAGTAGCCATACGGCCGATGCCCATAATACGAGCCGTAATACGGTCTGTACCCATGCCCGTAATAGGGATAATGGCCATGACGGTGACCGTGGTAGACACATCCCTGTATTAAAAGCATCATTCCAAGAGCAAGCATACCTATAAGCCGTCTCATCTCGGACCTCATTTGCCTTTCGCCACCAAATGGCGCCATGTTTCAAGCACCGCAGCCGTAAAGTACGCTGAATGAGCTTAACGACGGCTTAATGAAGGGCTCGTCAGAAGATTTAGCGGACCGGGGAGGGGAATATTCGGCGACTATCGTGCCGTAATTCAGACTGTCAAATCTCTGCGCCCGACTAAGCTGTAATAGGGTTGGCCGGCTTCCGATTCGATCGCCAGTCCTTAGAATGAGGATGAGTTCTACCCTGTGAAATTTCTATCTCTGGACCGAAATGCTTGAACGAGAGTATTACCAGTTCGTGAAAGGAAGAGTGAACGTGTCCACTATGAGGTCGGCGGGTAAGCTGAGAATATAACCGGGAACCATAACTCTATTAAAATCCCGGAAGAAGGGATCTTTTCCGGCCCTTTTATAGTAATGGGCAAGGCAAGTATCGGAAGGGGTCAAGTCATCGGAAAAAGCCCAGGACAGTGATGATAATTCCATTCGCGTTGTAGTATAAACTTGGGGGCAGTCCGCATAATGGTCGGGCATATGCTTTCCTTGCTGCTGGATGATATAGGACGTACAACCTCCAGCGCTTCCCGCAAGCGGGAAAATTATTCCCAATCGGATAATATGTTTCATGCGGTAATTATCCAGGTCGAGAATGCCAGGAAATAAGTCGAGGATTGTTTAATCCTTCTCCGATAACACTGTGATGTTTTTCCCCGGCTGCATATACTTTTCGATATTGGAGCCGTTCCATTTGCGAAGGTCCGCTACACTGACTCTAAATCGTCTGGAGATTGAAAATAGTGTATCGCCTTCACGTACGGTGTATCGGCTAGATTGGGATGGCCGAATAGCAGTTTGTACGGGAGGTAATTTCTTGCCGGCATCCTTGTTCCAAACAATTAAAGTCTGTCCCGCTTTGACCGCTGTTTTTGGGGAAAAGTTATTCCATTTCGCTAACTGTTCGACATCCACTGAGTGCTTTCTTGCAACGGCCCAAAGAGTCTCGCCTCGTTGAACCATATAAGTGGTTTTTTTTGCCGAAGTCCGATTCAAAGCTCTTTCCTCAAGCGACACCAATTCCTCAGCCCGGCTTTTGCCTTTTTCGCTGATGTTAAACTGTAATTTGGATCCACTTTCGAAGCGCCCACGGCGATGTGCGCCTCTCTCTGATCGTTTGAGTATTTCCTGGCGGCCTCTTTGGAGGGATAAATCAGAAAAACTCTTTCCAATACTCGTTGTTCGAGCTGGCAGAACCGCCTCGGCCAATTCAGCACTCGCCGCTGCGGAATCTTTTGCCTCTGCCGACACTTCTTCCTGGGAAGATGAATACTTATAGGTGGAATTGCCTTCCAATACTAATCTTTGCAATTCTTCCTTGAATTCAGAAGTTTTCTTTTCTGCAGGAATGAATAAGTGATAGCTTCCTTCGATATCGGTGAACTGGCTCTTGAAGCCTGGATTGAGCTCATAAAGCTTATCCAGAGTGATATCAGCCGCATCTGCGGCAAGTGCTAGATCAATCTGAGTATTCACCTTGACTGGCTTGAACTGAGCTGAATTGGGGATGTCATGCAAATTGACGCCGTAATGATTGGCGTCAATAAATAGCTTCGCAACTGCCAATAACCGAGGGACATAGGAGCGGGTTTCCTGAGGCAGGTCCAAGGACCAAAAATCAATGGGCATATTTTGAGTCAAATTCTTTTCAATGGCCCTTGTCACAGCTCCTTCTCCGCAGTTATAAGCGGCGATCGCTAACAGCCAGTCTCCATTGAAATCCGAATGTAATTTTTTCAAGTATTTGATGGCTGCCTTGGTAGACGCATAAATATCACGCCGGCCATCATAAGCGCGACTCCGCTTCAATCCATAGATACGCCCGGTCGAAGGAATGAATTGCCAAATGCCCGCGGCCTTGGCAGGAGAGACCGCATGTGGCTGGAATGCGCTCTCAATGACAGGCAACAATGCAAGTTCACCTGGAATATCGTGTTTTTCGACCTGCTTTACAATAGAGTACAGGAAAGGTTCGGCACGATCCTGGACGCGGTCTATATAGCTCGGATGATTAATAAACCATGTGAGTTCGCGATCTATGTCTTCGTGCTCGATGGGCGGCAAGCCATAGAGATCAAACAAGCGCTCCCATAAATTGTCGTATTGGGATGAGATTTTACCCGAGCGGGAAGCGAGTGAGTGATCCTTCTTGCGAAGCCACCGGCTGCCACTTTTCGCATGTTGCGAAAGACGAGATTTTTTATTGTCGGACGTTGGCGAGGGTTTAACATTATCAGTTGCATTGTTCTCGCTTTTGGGTCTGCTACCATGATGAGAACAAGCGCCTAGCAATAATATGATGATGGACGCATAGCAAAGTAATAAGGTTCTAGATTTTTGTCGTCTCATCATTATATCCTATCGAAGCATCATTTAATCAGTGATTACAGTATATGCGCAGTGAAGTCATGAAAAAAGAATCCACGCCGCTTCCTGAATTACGACAGAGATTTCTGAAGTGGTATCATACGACTTCTTTTGGGCGTATTATGCAGACGATAGAAGCCTCTTATCTCAAATCCTCATTAAAGCCCGCGTATAATCATGAAATATTGCAAATAGGCCAATTAGGTTCTGAAAGATTATATGTAGACAGCGACTTTATGAGCGCTTTTACCTTAATAACCGATAGTCCAGTTTCCTCTTTAACCGGTGCGAGACAGGTAATGGCGAGCCCTGATGAGCTTCCGATCGCAAGCGAAAGCATAGATGCTTTAATTTTGCCCCATATTATCGAGTTCGAGACTAACAAACATCAAATCCTACGGGAAGTCGAGCGCATTCTAAAGCCGGAGGGACGGCTATTTATATTAGGTTTTAATCCCTGGAGCCCGCACGGAATCATTCAATATCTCCCGCGCCGCTCCTCCTTCTGGAGCGTCAGCTTCGTCAGCCGCTATCGCCTGCTGGATTGGCTAAGTCTGCTAAAGTTCGACGCGGAATTCAATGCCGCCTTCAATATCTCGGCTTCTCGGGTCTTAAGTAAGCCCACCACGGCATGGGCACGAGCCCGAGCGGGTCTATCGTTCGGCTATGCCATCAAGGCTGTTAAGCGACGTTATGCCCTCATCCCCCTTGAGCCGAGGTGGATCAGTGTAACAAGTTTAGCGGCGGGGCACATGTTCGAGAATTATAATAGACCGGTCACCAGCGCATGAATGACAGAGTTTATATTTACACTGATGGAGCTTGTCGTGGCAATCCAGGTCCTGGGGGATGGGGCGCTCTACTACAGTACAAGAATAAGGAGATCGAGCTCTTCGGCGGCGAGCTCGACACCACCAATAACCGCATGGAGTTAATGGCCGCCATTCGAGCGCTTGAGGCCCTCAAGCACTCTTGCCTCGTTACGATCACGACCGATTCCCTTTATGTGCTTAAGGGGATCTCGGAATGGTTGCCTACTTGGATTCGCAAGGGCTGGAAGACCGCTAGCAAGGCTCCGGTCAAAAATGCCGATCTCTGGCGGCTGCTAGCCGCTGCCCAGGATAAACACCAGGTTGAGTGGCGATGGATCAAGGGGCATGCCGGACATCCCGAGAACGAACGCGCCGATCGCTTAGCGAATCGGGGCATCGACGAATTGTTGCTATCGACTCAAAAACAGCCTTATGCGTCAGATCGTACTTGATACCGAAACAACTGGACTTGATCCAGCGGCGGGTCACCGGATCATTGAAATCGGCTGTGTTGAACTCGTGGATCGCAAGCTCACCGGTAACCGCTTTCATGTTTATCTAAATCCGGATCGCGAAATCGACCCCGGAGCCGTGGAAGTGCATGGATTGAGTTTGGAATTTCTGGCAGACAAACCAAGGTTCGCCGATATTGCAGCCGACCTCAGGGATTTTCTAAAAGGCGCAGAATTGATCATTCATAATGCACCTTTCGATATAGGATTTATCAATCATGAGCTTCGTCTTCTAGGGAACGCTGAGTGCGATATCACCGAATACTGCACCGTTCTCGACACGTTGGTAATGGCCAAGAAAAAGTATCTAGGCCAACGCAACAACCTGGACGCGTTGTGCAAGCGCTACAACGTAGATAACCGCCATAGGGACTTGCATGGCGCGCTTTTAGACGCCGAAATCTTGGCGGAAGTCTATCTGGCGATGACCGGCGGCCAGACCTGGCTAGTCTTGGAGCCCGAATCCTCGCCTGTCCTAGAGGCGGCTCCGGATGCATTCTCGTTTCCAGTGACGCCCATTGGCTTGCAAGATCGCCTTCCTTTGAAAGTCATTCGATGTGACGAATTGGAACAAGCCGCCCATTCCGAACGATTGAGCGAGATTGCAAGAGCGAGCAATGGCCGCTGTCTTTGGACAGGAAAGTCATAGAACCTGATTGACTAATAAGTTATCCTTGTCAAATTCGACGCAGTAGACGTTTATTCCCTAGGTTTCAAGGAGAGGTGGCTGAGCGGTTTAAAGCGGCGGTCTTGAAAACCGTTGACGGTTGATCCCGTCCGGGGGTTCGAATCCCTCCCTCTCCGCCATTCTGGCCTCGGTGGTGAAATTTGGTAGACACACGGGACTTAAAATCCCGCGCCCTCACCCGGCGTGCCGGTTCGAGTCCGGCCCGAGGCACCATAAAAGACAGAGATTTACTCGGAACAAGGCTTTTTGCCCACTTAAATCTGAGGCAAGCCATGGTGTCACAGTCGAGTACAGTTACTATGCGAAAGATGGATCTTCTCATTCCGGAGCTACGGATTCGGGCAGTCTATCGCAATAGATCCAGAAATCCATAGAAAGTTGAGAGCGTTCCCAGACGGTCGAATTGTCTGAATAAGGTACCGCAGCGCTATCAGCGCACATGTCGATGCAGTCAACCCTCGCTAAATGGAACAGTGATACTCGACCGGCTATACAAGGCAGGAAGCCCGTTTCGCTGCAGTCCAGGCGAGGTTCCCAACTTAATTATCGGGTTATCGATTTCCCCGCTCTCTATTCGATAGCCACTAGAGCTTAACTTTGCGTAAGGGAGTCTCTACCAAAACGCGCCGCAGAGCTCCGCCTGTTACCGCGCAGCGATTCAGAGAGTGGTGAAGCGGTGCCATCGCCATAAGGCGATCGCTCCGGTCCTTCTTATTGCTTATTTACGTAGTTGTAAATGACGGAGCAAAAATGGACCTCTGAAATGGCCGGGTGGTCCGACCGTGGCGGTGCCAAAGTGGATCGCCTTGCAGTTTTCCGAAGGGTCTGTCTCCCTGGGAGATTTCAAATCTGAGAGAGCCGGAAGAGGATGTATTCCATGAAGTTATCTAAGCGCATTCGATGGGCCTGCCACATCGAGAACATGAACATTCGCAAGGCTGCGCGGGTGTTTGGAGTGCACCGGCGTACGGTGCGAAAGAGCTTGCAGTATTCGGTGCCGCCAGGGTATCGGCGGTCGAGGCCGTCGAAACGGCCGGAACTGGATGAGTTCGCGAGGATTATTGATCGAACCTTGGAGAGCGACGGGCACAGCCCAAAGAAGCACCGCCATACGGTGAAGCGGATTTTCGAGCGGCTGCGGGACGAGTACGGGTTCAGCGGCGGGTACACCATCAAGGACCATTGAACCGCCTCGGGTTTTCCGGAGGCTGATTGTTGTGAGTCACGCCGCCATGGCGGACTCGGTCAGGCTACGCTAATAGGCGGCTTCAGCCTCAGCGGGCGGAATATAGCCAAGGGGTTCCAAC
>CADDYU010000059.1 GCA_902810705.1 Methylococcaceae bacterium | reverse complement strand
CCATCTCTCAAGCAGCGAGGGCCCGAGGATTCGATCCGGACCCTTGCCCGCGGACCGAAGCTTCGGCCGTTTACTACAGACTTTTGAACTCCGCGTAACGCGCTTGAAACCCGAGCGCCTCGGCAACTGGCCGGCAGGTGAGAAATCCCCGGTAAGTATTCACGGCCTTGACGAACCCGGGATCCTCGGGCAAGGCCCCTAGACCTCGATTGGCCAGCTTTTCCACGTAAGGAAAGGTCGCGGCGGCCAGAGCCAGGGTCGAGGTCCTGGGGTAAGCCCCCGGCATGTTGGTCACGCAGTAATGAATCACCCCGTGCTTTTCATAGACCGGATCGGAATGGCTGGTCGGCCTTGAGGTTTCGACGCATCCCCCCTGGTCGATGCTGACGTCGACGATCACCGATTCCGGCGGCATGGATTGCACCATCGTTTCCGTCACCACGTATTCGGCTTTCGCCCCGTGCCGCAACACGCCGCCGATCACCAGATCGGCATCGCGCACCTGCTCGCCCACCGTTTCCGGGCTCGAATGGAAAAATTCGATGGCACCGATTTCCCGGCGCAGCCATTCGCCCTTGGCCGCGTCGATGCCGGCCATCCAGACGCTGGCCCCCAGTCCGTAGGCCGATTTGGCGGCATGGAAACCCACCACGCCATCACCTATGACCACCACCTTGCCGTGGCGCTCGCCGAGCACCGTGCCCAACTGGACTCCCTTGCCGCCGTTGAATTTCGCCAGGTAATAAGCTCCAACCAGCGCCGCCATGTTGCCCGCGATGGCGCTCATGGGGGCCAGAATGGGCAGGCGGCCCCGCTCGTCCTCCAGGGTTTCATAGGCCACGGCGGTCGTGCCGCGCTCCAGGAGCGTTTCGGTCAGCGCGCGAGGCACGCCGGCCAAGTGAAAGAACGTGAATACGATCTGATCCCGCAAGTACCGATATTCCGAGGCTTCGGGCTCCTTGACCTTGAGCACCAGGTCCACGTTCCAGGCGTCCTCCGCGCTGGCTCGCCGCGCGCCCGCTTGGAGATACTCGTCGTCGGCAAAGCCCGACCCGAGGCCGGCCCCGGCTTCGATCAGGACTTCATGTCCCGCCGCGACGAGCCGCGCTACCCGATCCG
The DNA here is from genome assembly GCA_902810705.1 of Methylococcaceae bacterium. Lineage (GTDB taxonomy): Bacteria > Pseudomonadota > Gammaproteobacteria > Methylococcales > Methylococcaceae > CADDYU01. The sequence goes on along the minus strand of CADDYU010000059.1, from coordinate 22,202 downwards.
GCGTCATGGCGACGCGGTTTTCCTTGTTCTTGATTTCTTTGGGAATGCCAATTTTCATGTCTACAACCGATAAGGGATGATTGGAAACGATCAAGGGCTGGCGACCTCGGCGCCATGAAAGCTTCTGAACAGGGCGCCTTCGGGCCGTCGCCAAGGGAAGGCTAGCGTAACCCAGCGCAAGACCGGGCAGGGAGTGTTGGAACGGCTTAACTCAATAAAAACACCATCGCGCCAAATTAAAGAGCAGCGTGGACCATTGTCTTGAGCGCGCTGGAATAATCCTCGCGGGCCGTTATCCGACATCGAGCGGGCCGCCGTCCCCCCGAAAAAACTTCAAAACAAGTAAGGATGCGCCGCGACGAACCCGTGCACCTTGGCCCTCGGCTTGAAAGCCGGCGGCTGCCAGGGCTCGGCGGTCTGGCCGGCCAGGAACCGGGCCAGCCACATGGCTTGATGACGGATCGGCAAGACGTAGGCGTAAAGCCGGCCATCCGTGAATTCGGCCGCATCGCCGATGGCGTGGATATCCGGGTCTTGGGTGCGGAGGAATCCGTCCACTCGAATGCCGCGATTCACCTCCAGCCCCGCCGCCTGGGCCAGTTCGGTGCGGGGCTTGAAGCCGCACGCGACGAGAATGCCGTGGAAGCCGTCCTCGCTTCCATTCTCCAGCTTGACGGCATAGTTCCCGCCGGCGCGTTCGAAGCCCTGCACGGCGGCATCCAGACGCACCTCGATGCCGAGATTCCGCAAAACCTCAAGCAGCGTCGCCGAATCCGCCTCGACCAATTGCCGTTCCATGAGCCTTGGCAGGGCATGGAACAGCACCACCCGGTCGCCGGCCTTGGCCAGATCCGATCCCGCCTCGCAGCCGATCAGTCCGCCGCCCACCACCGCCCAGCGCGGCGTCTCTCCCCGGGCGAGGATGGCCGCCCGCTGCCGGCGCAGCGCGATGAGGTCGTCCAGGCTGTTCAGGACCCGATAGAGGTCTTTCGCGGCGCGAAACGGGGGCGGGATGAACGCGTCCGAGCCGGGCGCCAACACCAGCTTGTCATAGTTCAGCACGAACTCTTCCCCGCGCCTCCGGAACCGCACGGCCTTGGCCACCCGGTCCAGCGACAGGACCTCGGCGCCCGCCAGAATCTCGATGCCCGCGGCGGATAAATCCTCGAAGGAGCGGAGGATGATCTTGGTTTCCACGTCCTCCCGCGAAAAGCCGTGCGAAAGCATGGGCCGGGAATAATAGCCGTGGTCTTCGTGAGTCAGGACCGTGATGCGGGCGTCCGGCTGTAATTTCTTGAACTCTTCGGCGAAGGTGATGCCGGCGATGCCGGAGCCGATGATGACGATGTGCATGGAGGATTCCTCAGTTTAGGATTCGGCCGTTGCTCCCGCAGCGGATTTTCGGACCTCAAAGTATCGCAGGCCGGCGGGTGCCCCGAAATGGTCCAGCGTCCAAGCATAGAATCAGATCCGATCGATACGCCAGAACCGGCCTTCCATTAAGAACCACAGCGCCGATAAAGCCTCCGGGCAGGGACTGGCTGACGCTTGTCCGATAAGAGCTTGGGGCCAGTGTCCGCCCGGCTGGATTGAGGAAGTAAACTTCAGGTGATCGCGTCGCGTCTACACTTCCGCCAAGTTGCCTTTCTCCTCCAGCCACACCTTGCGGTCGCCCGCCCGCTTCTTGGCGAGCAGCATGTCGAGCCGTTCGTCGGTGGATTCCCGCTCGTCCAGGACCAATTGCACGAGGCGCCGGGTGTCCGGATTCATGGTGGTTTCCCGGAGCTGGGCGGGGTTCATCTCGCCCAACCCCTTGAAGCGCTGGACGTTGATCTTGCCCTTGATCTTCTCCGCCTCGATGCGGTCCAGCACGCCTTTCTTCTCGGCCTCGTCCAGCGCGTAGTAGACGTTCTTGCCGACGTCGATGCGGTACAGGGGCGGCATGGCGACGAACACGTGGCCGGCCCGCACCAGCGGCCGGAAGTGGCGGACGAAGAGGGCGCAGAGCAGGGTGGCGATGTGGTTGCCGTCGGAATCGGCGTCCGCCAGGATGCAGATCTTGCCGTAGCGGAGCCCGGCGAGATCGGCGGAGGCGGGGTCCACGCCGATGGCGACGCTGATGTCATGCACTTCCTGGGAGGCCAGGACGCCCGACGAATCCACCTCCCAGGTGTTCAGAATCTTGCCGCGCAAGGGCATCACCGCCTGGTACTCCTTGTCCCGCGCCTGCTTGGCCGAGCCGCCGGCGGAATCGCCCTCCACCAGAAACAGCTCGGTGAGCCCCAAGTCCTGCGAGGTGCAGTCGGACAGCTTGCCGGGCAGGGCCGGGCCGGCGGTGACTTTCTTGCGGGCCACCTGCCGGCTGGCTTTCAGGCGCTTCTGGGCGCTCTCGATCACCAGCTCGGCGATCCGCTCGCCCACCCCGGGATGCTGGTTGAGCCACAGGCTGAAGGCGTCCTTCACCACGCCCGACACGAACGGCGCGCATTCCCTGGAGCTCAGCCGCTCCTTGGTTTGCCCCGAGAACTGCGGCTCCTGCATCTTCACCGACAAGACGTAATGGCAGCGTTCCCAGACATCTTCCGGAGCGATCTTGACGCCGCGCGGGAAGAGGTTCCGGAATTCGCAGAATTCCCGCACCGCCTCGGTCAGCCCGGTGCGAAGCCCGTTGACGTGGGTGCCTCCTAAAGGCGTCGGCACCAGATTGACGTAGCTTTCCGCCACCAGCTCGCCGGCCTCCGGTGTCCAGGCCACGGCCCAGTCCGCCGCCTCCTGGTGGCCTTCGAGGCTGCCGACAAAGGGTTCCTCCGGCACGCATTCGTGGGCGCCGATCCGGTCAAGCAGGTATTGGGGCAGGCCGTTCTCGTAATGCCAGGTCTCGGTCTCGCCGGTCTGATCGTCCTTAAGCTCGATCCTGAGTCCTGGACACAGCACGGCCTTGGCGCGCAGCAGGGCCTTGAGCTTCGGCACGGCGATGCGCGCCGTATCGAAGTAGCGGGCCTCGGGCCAGAATCGCACCGTGGTGCCCGTATCTCTTTTGGTCGTCGTCCCCGTCTCGGTCAGTTCCGAAACCTTCTCGCCGCGCGCGAAAGCCATCCGGAAAATCTTGCCGCCCCGGCGCACTTCCACCTCCAGCCGGTCGGACAAGGCGTTGACCACCGACACGCCCACCCCGTGCAGGCCGCCGGAGAAACGGTAATTCTTGTCGGAGAATTTGCCGCCGGCATGCAGCTTGGTCAGGATGACCTCAACGCCCGAAATCCCGAGTTCCGGATGCACGTCCACCGGCATGCCGCGGCCGTCGTCCCGGACCTCCACGCCGCCGTCGGCCAGGAGCCGCACCTCGATCCGCCGCGCGTAGCCCGCCAGGGCTTCGTCCACGCTGTTGTCGATGACTTCCTGGGCGAGATGATTGGGGCGGGTGGTGTCGGTGTACATGCCGGGGCGCTTTCGCACCGGGTCGAGTCCGGAGAGGACTTCTATGGAGGAGGCGTCGTAAGTGTCGTTCATCGAGAGACTAGTTAAATTTAATAAGATGGCTAAATCTGAAAGGATAGCTTCAACCGAGGGCGGAAAAATAGGCGCGGGTATACGGATGAACCGCTTCATCGCTGGCCGCGGCCGCGGTAGACAACCATCGGAATTCGCTATGCTGGCCGGCGGGCAAGGAGAGTTCATCCGGCGCAGCCAGCCTAAACGCCAAGACTACATAATGGGTGCCGACATCCGGAACTTCCAAAAAGTTATCCGGATAAAAATGCTCGAATATCCCGATGAACTCGGCGGCGGTCCGCTGCATCGCGATGCCCAATTCCTCATGCGTGATTCGTGTAAAGGCATTATTCAGGGTTTCGCCTTTTCGTATCCGCCCACCCGGCACAAACCAGGTATTTTTGGCGGGGGAATTCTTTCTATATCCCACCAGAATATCGCCCGCCTCATTCTCGAGGATTAAATCAATGGATACCAAGGGCGCATGCTTGATGAGCTCAAGAAATTCGTCGGCCGATAGTTTGCGTGAGTGGCCTTCGCGTGAGATTGTCATATAAGCTTTAAATCAAAGTTTGATATTGATGGGCGGGGCGTATGTTCGCGCGGCATGCCGATAATATGGAAAAGTATAAATCAATGATGAAAGGCTAGGCTTGGATAGCCTGATTCTCCATTTTACGGCATTGGTATTTGCCGAGGCAAGCCGGTTTCCAATGATCCCAAAGATATAAGGCTGTTTATTTGACGATCTCCTACTCCCCCATTTTAGAAGGGATTTATATTATTTCGGGCCTGGGAATAAAGCCATCTTTGATTTTAATTATAGGCCGGGTGTTTAAGAACGGCTTCGGGGGTTGCGGCATTCATCGGGAAACTCCCGAATTCATCCAAAGTATTATCTCCGGCGCGAGGCCACGGCATCGCCCAGTCAGGAAAAACCCGGTTCTTTCCGGGTTTCGGTAATCCCATCAGATCCTACAAGCGACCGGCAAAGCACGGCCCGGGCGGAAATCAGGCGCCAGCGGCGTAGGCCATCGGTATTCCTGGATTTTCAACAAATCATATTTTCTGGGTTGACAGAGCGATCGAGGCTGGCTAAAGTTTCGCCTCGAAACTAGAAGCGGCAGGGGAGCGTCTCCATTCTTCGTGAGCTTACGGCGCGTGACTGAGCGGGTGGGCTGAAGGGTAACTTGAGGTAGCCGTCGGTGGAAGCGCTTCCCACGTGAAGACGGATAGGGGTGCATATCCGCACCTGTCTTAGGTCTTTTTTGCTCTGCCTTTTAGGCAGCTAAATCCGATGGAACGAGGTGGAAAATGAGCGCGCATGACGAATCCAAAAAAGATTACTTCTGGGTCTATGTCGCCCTGGCGACAATCGCGGCGGTCGCGATCATCGCCATGGTCAAGTTGAACGAAAATGACAAGTACGATCCCATTCGCCAGCAGCAAGCCGAAGAAGCCGCCCAGATGAATATCCGGGTTTTGAATTAACAAATATAACCATATTGCCTTTGCTTCCGAGAGGACGTATTCATGAATGCCAGGATATTTTTGAAGTCATTGGGCCTATCGGCCATTCTGTTGTTTTTCTCAGGCGCTGCCTTTCCGGCGGACTATATCTACCGGGATCTTATGGGCAATACCTTGCCGGCCCAGAAATGCTCCGTCAAGGCGGAGGCCGAGAAAAGGGCCGCCGATCCTTACAATATCAGCAAATTCACCAAGAAGTTTTGCGAAACCCAGGGCTATGGGTGGTATGTATCGGAAGAAAAGAATCAGGGAAAAATGGTTTGCGAGGAATGTCCCGGAGGCGGCGGGGAAGCGAAATTCAAATGCCACATGGAAGATGTGGTCGTGGCGTGCAAGCGCCTGAAACCCGGTTCGGTGGGAATGCTTCCTGGGGAAGGTTGACGCGTTTTCTAGCGGTAGGCGCGGTGCCGCGAGTCTAACTTTACGTGACGGATTAGAAAATCTTCGCTTTTGAGGTGAATGCCATGACAAAGAACGGGAAATGTCTTTTAGGTCTGGGTTTGCTGCTCGCCTCGACGGCGGCGATGGCGGCCGAGAGCGATTACTTGAAGCTAAAGAAAGGAACTCAGCAACTGCTGCTATCCAAAGACGGGCCACACACCGTGAGCCTACAGATCGAAACCGGGCAGGATATTCCCATGAGCGGCAAGGCGGGTGCCTTCGGCTATGCCGCGCTGAGCGACAGCGGCAACAATGTCTTGGTTCTGACCACCCATCTGCCGATCGACGATAGCTCGCACGAGGCGGCCGACAGCGGCTTCCATACCCATGTCCTCGATCTGAAGGCCCCGACTCCGGCGTGCGGCGGCGCGAACTTCGAGGTCGATGTCGACAATTCCAAGAAAAACGCCGGATTCGACGCCGGGTATCGGTGGAGCATTCGAGGGGCGACTCTCGAGATCCGGGACGTTCCCGTCTCCGAACTCGGCGATGCCGGAATCGAAGGCTTGGCCGCCTTTACCCTCAAGCCGGTTCTCGGCACCGACGGCAAGCCCACCAATCTCTGCGTGACGGTCATCGATCAACTTTAATGATGAATAACTTAATATTAATAATGAAAAAACAGGTATTGAAGGCGCTGGGCGCCGGCGTCCTGGCGGTTCTCGGGACGCCGGCCTTCGCCGAATCCAACGCCACAGAGCCGCAGAGCCCCGAGCAGGTTTTCAAATCCGAGGCCACCGAGGCCACGGGCTCCATAGCGCCCAGCGCCAGCACCGCGGAGCACCAGCGCGCCGAGCAGATTTTCAACGACAACTGCGCCAGTTGCCACGGCCAGGATCTGGGCGGCTATCTGGCGCCGCCCCTCAACAAGGACCGTCTCGCGGGGCGCAGTCCCACCACGCTCCGCAGCATGGTCATGACCGGGGTGTTCGACACCTTGATGCCGCCCTTCTACGGCCGGCTGTCCGAGGACGACATCCGCCTGGTGGTGAACCGCCTGCTCACCACGCCCAAGCTGGACCCGCAGTGGACGCTGGAAGACATCAGAAAGTCCCTCAAGATCCACGTCGCGGATGAGTCCAGCCTGCCGGCCAAACCCACGTTCGCCATCGACAACCTGGACGATCTGATCGGGGTGGCCGCGCGCGGGCGTTACGGCCGGGGCGAGGGCTCGAAGGCGGTGTTCATCAACAGCGCCACCAATACCAAGGTCGGCGAGATTCCGACCAAGACCGCGGCGCACATCATCGAATTCAATCCCACCAACCCGCGCTGGGCCTACGTCAAGACCGACACGGCGGAGCTTTACAAGGTCGATCTGTACTCGATGAAAGTGACGCGGGAAATCAAGACCGGCCTCAACGGGCCCGCGCTCGGCGTTTCCCGCGACGGCCGCTATTTGATGGCCGGATCGTTCGTGCCGCACGCGGCGGTGCTGCTGGACGCCAACACCCTGGAGCCGCTCAAGTACTTCAAACTGGAAGGCGTCGACCCGGACGGCAAGTTCGTGACCTCCGACTCGGGCATGATCACCGGAACGCCCTATGCCGATGCCTTCGCCATCGCCCTCGAAAACGCCGGCCAGGTGTGGGTGGTGGACCTCACCCAGCCGGATTTCCCGGTGACCCAAATCACCGGCGTCGGCCATCACCTGCACGACGCCTTTCTCTCCCACGGCGGGCGCAAGCTGATGGTGGCGTCCTATGACGACAGCATCGTGGCCGCCATCGATTTGGAGGAGAAGAAGATCATCAAGAAGCTCGAAGCCGGCTGCGTGCCGCACGTGGGCGGCGGCTCGGTGGTGAAGGTCAACGGCCGCACCCTGGGATTCGGCACCAACATCGGCGATTGCGCGAAGGAGGTCGTGAGCGTCTGGAACCTCGACACGATGGAAGTGGTGAAGCAGGTGCCCGTGCTGGGCAGCACCGAGTCCCCGGCGGCCCATTACAACGCGCCTTACGTCGCGGTGGACATCGTCAGCAAGGATCGGCGCGCCCGCGCCATCCAGCTGATCGACAAGAACACCCTGGAGGTCGCGAAAACCCTGGACGTGGGCGGCCATGCCTACTTCCCGGAATATAGCGCCAGCGGCAAGCTGCTGTATGTGAGCGCCGGCTACAACGGCGATGAGGTGGTGGCGTTCGATTCCAACACCCTGGAGCGGGTGGCGTCGTTTCCCATGGAAAGCCCCGCCGGCATCTTCTCCCGCGCCAGGGCCAGGTTCATGACCCGTGGACTCGCGCCGGGGGACTTGTAAACGATGGGCGGAGAAACAAAAAAATGAAGAAAATCGGATTGCCTCTTTCAATCTGCCTCCCGCTTGTCGCCGCGCCGGCCCCCGCCGCCGATGTGGCGGCGGGCAAGGCCATGGTCGAATCGTTCTGCTCGGCCTGCCACGGCATCAACGGGATCAGCGCCTCGCCGGCCTTTCCGAATCTGGCCGGCCAGAAGGAAGACTACTTGCGAAATGCCCTGACCGCCTACCGGGACGGGACCCGCAAGGCGCCGATCATGAACAATATGGTGGCCGGGCTCGCCGACACCGACATCGCCAACGTGGCGGCGTATCTCGCCAGCCTCAAGCGGTGCGAGTGACCGCTTGGGCAGGGCGGCGATTCTGTTGGGCCTCCTGAGCCTCCCGCCGGTCTTCGCGGGGGAAATTCCGGCCGAGCGGCAGGCGGAGTTATTGAACCTGTTGCGGCAGGACTGCGGTTCCTGCCACGGCATGACCTTGAAGGGCGGACTGGGGCCGCCACTTCTTCCCGAAGCCCTGGCCGGCAAATCCGATGACTTCTTGGCCGACACTCTACTCAACGGACGCCCCGGCACGGCGATGCCACCGTGGCGGGGTCTTTTTTCGCCCGATGAGGCGGCCTGGCTCGTGAAACAACTGCGCAAAGGTCCATCTTGATGAGATTCCGGCGTTTTTTTCTTCTGTGCTGTCTCTTGCCCGGGGCGGCGCCGGCCGCCGAACTCCGCGGCACCGGCGATCTCGGTCTGGTCGTCGAGCGCGCCAAGGGCAGCGTGCAGATCGTCAATGCCACGAGCCGCGCCGAGTTGGCCCGGGTCGAGGGGCTCGGCGATCTCTCCCACGCGAGCCTCGTGTACTCCCCGGACCAGCGTTACGCCTATGTGTTCGGCCGCGACGGAGCCTTGACCAAGCTCGACCTGCTCGAGGCGCGCGTCGTGAAGCGCGTCGAGCAGGCCCACAACAGCGTGGGCGGGGCGATTTCCCAGGACGGCCGCGTGATCGCCACGTCCAACTACGATCCCGGCGGCGTCCGTCTGTTCTCCGCCGAGACCCTGGAGCCGGTCGGGGAAATCCGCAGCGAATACGGCGCCGACCGGCTCGCCAAGGTCGTGGGCCTGGTGGACGCGCCCGGCCAGCGCTTCGTGTTCAGCCTGTTCGAGGCCGGCGAAATTTGGGTGGCGGACGTGCACGATCCCAAATCACCCAAAGTCCAGAAATTCAAGGCCGGCAAGGAGCCTTACGACGCCTTGATTTCGCCCGAGGGCCGCTATTACATCGCCGGGCTGTTCGGCGAGGACGGCGTGGCCCTCTTGGACCTCTGGAATCCGGAAGCGGGCGTCAAGCGCATCCTGCCCGAGCACGCCAAGGACGATCCCAAGCTGCCGGTATTCAAGATGCCTCATCTCGAGGGACGGGCCTTGATCGGCGACTACTGGTTCCTGCCGGCGGTCGGCCGTCACGAACTCCTGGTGATCGACCGGCGCGACTGGAAGGTGGTGAGGAAGATTCCCGTGGACGGCCAGCCGGTGTTCGTCATCCCCCGGCCGGACGAGCGCCAGGTGTGGGTGAATTTCGCCCTGCCGGACAACGGCAAGATCGAGGTCATCGACACCCACGACCTTGGGGTCGTCAAGCGGCTGAATCCGGGCAAGGCGGTGCTGCACATGGAATTCACGCCCAAGGGGGAGGACGTTTGGGTTTCGGTCCGGGACGATGATCGGGTGGTGGTTTACGACACCGAGACCTTCCGGGAAGTCGCCCGGCTGCCGGTGGACAAGCCCAGCGGAATTTTCTTCACCGCGCGCGCCCACCGGCTGGGTTTGTAGGGGCAGGGCAATCATGGCGCTTACCGAACTCGAACGACATCTGCTGAACGACTTCCAGCGGGATTTTCCGCTGTCGCCCACGCCGTTCAGGGAGATCGCCGAAACCCTGGGCGTGACCGAAGGAGAGGTGTTGGCGAGCCTTCGGGACTTGGCCGAACGCCGGATCGTGAGCCGCGTGGGTCCCGTGTTCGCGCCTCATCGGCTCGGCGCCAGCACCCTCGCCGCCATGGCCGTGCCGGAGGCGCGGCTGGCGGAGGTCGCCGATCTGGTCAGCGCCCTGCCGGAGGTGAATCATAACTACGAGCGCGAGCACCGCTACAATCTCTGGTTCGTGCTCACCGCCAGGGACCAGGCGCGGCTGGACGAGGTGCTGGCCGATCTCGAGCGGCGCACCGGCCTGCCCGTGCTGTCGCTGCCTCTGCTTGAAGACTTCCACATCGACCTGGGCTTTCCGCTGGAATTCCAGGAGGAGCGATGACGGCCGGCCTGGTGCGATTCGTTGGCGGCGGGCAAGCCTGCGGGTGGCTGCTCCCGGTGTCGCCCGCGGCCTCCAGGCGCGAGAGCCTTAGCGAGAACGGCCAGTCGTTTCCGCGTCCGCCGGAAGCATCGCGGGATGGCGGAACCCAGGCGGGCAACGACGGTGCCGCCGCCGAGCTTCCGAACGGCGAAGCCCGCGACCGGCTGTTGCTGACCGCCGTGCAGGACGGTCTGCCCCTGGTGCCGCGTCCCTACGCCGAGTTGGGCCAAAGGGTCGGGCTGAGCGAGGCGGAAGTCGCGATCAGGCTTACTCGCTGGATCGAGAGCGGGGTGATCAAGCGCCTGGGCGTTGTCGTGCGGCACCGCCCGCTGGGCTACCGGGCGAACGCCATGGTGGTCTGGGACGTGCCGGACGAGCAAGTCGGCGAAATCGGCCGCCGGATGAGCGCCTGTCCCGGCGTGACCCTCTGCTACCGCCGGCCGCGGCGGGGCGAAGCCTGGCCCTACAATCTGTTCTGCATGATTCATGGCAAGGATCGCGCGAAAGTGGCGGCGCAAGTGGAGGCGCTGGCCTTGGCCCTGGGGCTCTCCGCCGCGCCCCGGGCGGTGTTGTTCAGCCGGCGCTGTTTCAAGCAGCGGGGCGCCCGATACGGGCGGATGGAACCGTGAACGACCGGGAGCGCACCATCGTCAATGGCTTGCAGGGTGGCTTTCCCATCTGCGAGCGGCCGTTTCTGGCGGCGGCGGAGCGGCTGGGCCTCGCCGAGGAAGAATTGATCGAAGGGTTGCGCGGGCTGCTGGAGCAGGGCGTCCTGAGCCGTTTCGGGCCGCTCTACCATGCCGAGCGCCTGGGCGGCGCCCTGACCCTGGCGGCCCTGCGGGTGCCCGAAGCGGAGTTCGAGCGCGTGGCGGCGGTGGTGAACGGCTTTCCCGAAGTGGCCCACAACTACGCCCGCGACCATGCCTTGAACATGTGGTTCGTGGTGGCGACCGAGAGGCCCGAGCGCAAGGACGAGGTGATCCGCGCCATCGGGGCGGCCACGGGGCTCTCCGTCTACGACATGCCCAAGCTCGCCGAATACTTTGTCGGGCTACGATTGGAGGTTTGAGTCTTGTCCGAAGCCATCGACGAGATCGACCGCGCCATCATCCGCGCCACCCAAGCGGGCCTGCCGCTGACGCCGAGGCCCTATCACGATGTGGCCGAGCGGCTCGGCCTGCCGCCGGAAGAGGTCATGACGCGGCTGCGAGCGATGCAGGCGCGCGGCGTGATCCGCCGGCTCGGCGCGGTGCCCAATCATTACAAGCTGGGCTACCAGGCCAACGGGATGACCGTGTGGGACGTGCCGGACGAATGGGTGGACGAATTGGGCGCCCGGGTGGGCGGTCTGGACTCGGTGAGCCATTGTTATCGCCGGCCGCGCCATCTTCCGGATTGGCCCTACAACCTGTTCGCCATGGTGCACGGCCGGAGCCGCGAGGATGTGGAAGCCGAAGTCCGCCGCATCGCCGCTCTTTTGGGCGAATACGACCGTGGCCGCGCCGTGCTTTACAGCACGCGGATATTGAAAAAGACGGGCCTGCGCATCGCCGAATAAGCCCAAGACTTCCGCGGAAGCCTCATTAAGTCGCCTCTCCCTCTCGGAGAGGGTGAGGGATTGAAAAACAGGTAATTCTCCCATGTTCCGCATCAGCCAATACATCGCCGATCTGCTCGATCCCTCCCCGCCGGCCGTCGCCGCGCCGGCTAGGCGGCGGGTCTTGCCGGGGCCCGTGGTTATCTGGAACCTGATCCGCCGCTGCAATCTGGCCTGCAAGCATTGCTACACCACCTCGGCGGATATCGACTTTCCGGGCGAACTGAGCACCCGCGAGGTGTTCGCCGTCATGGACGATCTCAAGGCGTCCGGGGTGCGGGTATTGATCCTTTCCGGGGGCGAGCCGCTGCTGCGGCCCGACATCTTCGACATCGCCCTCCGGGCCACGTCGATGGGGTTTTACGTGGGCCTGTCGAGCAACGGCACCTTGATCACCGAGGATAACATCGATGCCATCGAGGCGGTCGGTTTCGACTACGTGGGCGTGAGCCTGGACGGCCTGGGCGACACTCACGACGCGTTCCGGCGGAGCGCCGGCTCTTTCGAGCAGTCGCTCAAGGGCGTCCGTCTGTGCCGCGAGCGGGAAATCAAGGTGGGGCTCAGGTTTACTCTGACCCAGGACAATTACCACGATTTTCCGGACCTGTTGAAGCTGATGGACGGGGAGGGGGTCGACAAGTTTTATCTTTCCCACCTCAACTACGGCGGGCGGGGCAATCGGAACCGCAGGGCCGATGCCGTGTTCGCCATGACCCGCGAGGCGATGGAGCTGTTGTTCGAGACCTGTCTCGAGCGGCTGAGGGCCGGCCGGCCGGCGGAATTCGTCACCGGCAACAACGACGCCGACGGGGTTTACCTCCTGCACTGGGCCCGGCGGCGGTTTCCGGAGCGGGCGGAGTGCCTGCGCGTCCGGCTGGCGCAATGGGGTGGCAACGCCTCCGGGGTCAACATCGCCAACATCGACAATCTGGGCAACGTGCATCCGGATACCTTCTGGTGGCATTACAGCCTCGGCAACGTCCGGCGGCGGCCGTTTTCCGAGATCTGGAACGATCTCTCCGATCCGCTCATGGCGGGGCTGAAGCAGAACCCTAGGCCCGTCAAGGGCCGCTGCGCCCGGTGCGCCTATCTCGATGTCTGCAACGGCAATACCCGCGTGCGCGCCCATCAGGTCACGGGCGATCCTTGGGCGGAAGACCCCGGCTGCTATTTGACCGACGAGGAAATCGGGCTTCCGGCGGAGACGTGGCGCGAGAGGGCCGCGCCGCCGCTCGCCCGGCCGCTCTCGAAGCCAGGCTTTTGAGCTTCGAGAGCCTTCAGAAAAGCCAACGGTAGGTTCAGTGGCTCGCCGGCGGTTGCGGCGGGGCGGCCGGTGGAGTCCCGTGCGGCATGCCGCCCATGCCACCTGCCGGCCCGCCATGCGGTGCTCCTCCCCCGTGTTGCATCATCTGTTGCATGTGCTGCTGCATCATCTGGTGATGGGCTTTTTCGTGCTCTTTCATGAGTTGAAGTTGTTCCGCCTTCAGCCGCTCGCGCTCCTTGTCATCCTTGGCGGCCAGGATCTTGTTCGAAAGTTCGTGCATTTTCAGCATGTGCTCCTGCCGCTGTTTGAGATGTTGCTCCCGCATCTCCTCGCTCATCATGCCACCCATCATTCCTTCCGTGGCCTGGCCTTGAGAAGCGGGGTGATGTTTCGAGGCGGCTTCCCCGGCAAGGACGGGCGAACACAAGGATACGGCCATTAAGACGGCCACGGAGCGGTTGAGTCTGAGCTTCATGATTCTTCTCCTCGATAAAACGATAAAAACGATCTTACCCGCCTCTTGCGGGCGGCGCGCGAAGTTTAACAGAGCCCTGCGCTCAGGCCACGGGTTAGCCGTCCCGGCGATTTGCGGCGCGCCTGAAAGTGTGCGGTCCCATCGAGCCGAGGGCTGGCATAGCGTCCCGCCTCGCTGCCGGTTCGACTCTCGATGAATCGCGCAATCGGCACGATACCTGAGAATGATGCCATGCCGCGATTCTCGAAGGGGCTCGTCACCTCTCCGCCCCGAGTGAATTTCCGGTAAGATGCGACCATGGACTTGATGGCCTCACCTTCTACACTTCATCCACCTGTTCCAAGGATTCGCCCAGCGACCCTGGATGATCTGGATACCTTGGTCCGCATCGAAAATAGTACGTTCGAGACCGACCGGATCTCCCGCCGTAATTTCCGTTACCTGCTCACCAAGGCCAATGCCGCGACGCTGGTGAAGGAATGGAAAGGCCAAGTCCGGGGTTACGCCATGTTGCTGTTTCACACCGGAACATCCCTGGCGCGCCTTTATTCCTACGCCGTCGATCCTTCCTTTCAGCGGCGGGGAATCGGCCGAGAACTGGTCGAAGCGTCCGAACGGCTGGCCCTGGAGCGGGAGTGCATCGCCCTCCGGCTGGAAGTGCGTCGGGACAACCCGGCCTCAATCCAGCTTTTCGAGAAACTCGGCTATCGTTATCTCGAAGTGGTGCCCGACTATTACGAGGACCACGCGGCGGCGCTGCGCTTTGAAAAGACCTTGGCCCCGCATCTCAATCCCGAACTGGTCCGCGTGCCCTATTATCAGCAGACCTTGGACTTCACCTGTGGCCCCGCCGCCTTGATGATGGGCATGAAGGCCCTACAGCCGGAGCTGGAACTGAGCCGAAAGCTGGAACTCAGGCTCTGGCGCGAGTCCACCACCGTGTTCATGACCTCCGGGCACGGCGGCTGCGGCCCCTATGGGCTGGCCTTGTCGGCCTTTCATCGGGGTTTCGAGGTGGAGGTGCACGTCAATGACGAGGGCGCGCTGTTCATCACCTCGGTGCGCGATCCCGAGAAGCGCGAAGTGATGCAGATCGTGCAGGAGGATTTCCTCGACGAGCTGCGGGGTTCGCCCGTCGATGTGGTCTACGGCGCTCTCAGCGTCGGCGAGCTCCAGGAGTGCATGGAACAGGGCGGCATTCCCGTAGTTCTAATTAGTTCGTATCGCCTGTATCAGGAAAAATTTCCTCACTGGATTGTCGTCACCGGTTTCGATGAACACTATTTTTATGTGCACGATCCATACGTGGACTTCGAGGCCGGCAAAACTCTCACCGACTGCGTCAACATGCCTATCCTAAAGAAGGACTTCCAACGTATGGCCCGGTACGGAAAGACCGGGCAAAAAGCGGTTCTAATTCTGAAAAAGCCCAAAGCCCCGCGCCGCCACCAACAACAATAATGGGCGTTCACATCGTCGTTATCGAGAACCTGAAGGATTGGCATCCGGATTACCCCACGGTGCGCGTGGTCACCGCCCGCGATTACCTCTCCATGCCGGAGTATCTGAAGGCCAAGGGTATCCGCGTCATCAACCTGTGTCGGAGCTATCGCTATCTCAGCATCGGCTACTACTGTTCGCTCTTGGCAGAACCGCGAAGCCATCGGGTGATTCCAACAGTGCGGACCCTCACCAGCCTGAGCAGCAAATCCATCTACAGTCTCAACGTCGAGGATCTGGACGGGCTGATCCAGCGCAGCCTTAAGAAACATGCCGCTGACCCGGATCAGGGCTTCGAGCTGCCGATCTTTTTCGGCCGCAGCGAGGATCCGGAACTTCAGGACCTGGCCCGGCAAATCTTCGACCTGTTCCGCTGTCCGCTGCTGAAGGTCGAATTTCGTTATCAGGGCAAATGGAACCTCGACACGGTGAGGCCCCTGCCGCTCAACGGTTCGGCGAGCGGCCCCCATCGGCAGTTTTTCATCGAGGCGCTATCCGGTTATCTCGCCAAGCCTTGGCGAGCGCCGCGGGCGCGCAGCACCGCCCGCTGGGACCTCGCCGTCTTGCGCAACCCAGCGGAAAAGATGCCGCCGTCCAATGCCCAAGCGCTGCAAAAGCTGGTCCGAGTGGGGAAAAAGTTGGGCGTCGACGTCGAGTTGATCGAGAAGAAGGATTACGAGCGCCTCTCCGAGTACGACGCGCTGTTCATCCGCGAAACCACCGCCATCGATCATTACACCTATCGCTTCGCCAAAAAGGCTCAGCTCGAGGGATTGGTGGTCATCGACGATCCCGATTCCATCCTAAAGTGCACCAACAAGGTCTATCTAGCCGAGCTGATGGCCGCGCAGCGCATTCCGACCCCCAAGACCTGGGTCCTGCAAAAGGGCGATTCGGAAATTCCCATTCTCGACGACGCGCTCGGCTTTC
The DNA here is from genome assembly GCA_902810705.1 of Methylococcaceae bacterium. Lineage (GTDB taxonomy): Bacteria > Pseudomonadota > Gammaproteobacteria > Methylococcales > Methylococcaceae > CADDYU01. The sequence goes on along the minus strand of CADDYU010000059.1, from coordinate 6,379 downwards.
CCCTGGTGCTGAAAATTCCCGACGGGTCGTTTTCGCGAGGGGTGTTCAAGGCCGACAACCCATGTCAATTCAAGGCCATTACCGAGAGGCTGTTCAAGGAATCCGATCTGATCCTGGTTCAGGAATTCCTTTATACCCAGTTCGACTGGCGCATCGGCATCTTCAACCGTCAACCTCTGTTCGCCTGCCAGTACTTCATGTCCCGTGCCCACTGGCAGGTGGTCAAGCACGAGTCTTCCGGCCGCCGCGTCGAAGGCGGCTTCAAGACCTTTTCCATCGAAAGCGCGCCCAAGGACGTGGTCGACGTCGCCCTGCGCCTGGCTGAACAGATCGGCGACGGCCTCTACGGCGTGGACCTGAAACAGAATCAACACGGCGTCTACGTCATCGAGATCAACGACAACCCCAATATCGACGCCGGCATCGAGGATCAGGTGCTGGGCGATCGGTTGTACGAGCTCATCATCGGCGAGTTCGTGCGGCGTCTCGAGGCGCAGCGGCGCGTCTGATCCGCGCGGGCGGCTCCGATCTGGACGGAAACCTCGAACGCCGTTAGATTTTCAGCCCTTTAAAACCAATAATTACGGCGATACATACCTATGACTCGAAGAGATATTCTGGCAAGGCTGATGGCCTTGGCGGCTTGGGGGACTTTGCTTCCGGTGGGCTTTGGCGGGGCTCGGGCGGAGTCGCGACGGGGCGCATCGGGCAAGCCCTTCAGCAAGGACTGGCTCCGGGAAGAGGCTCGGCGGCTGGCGCGGGAACCCTACAAGGCCCCAGAGGAGGTCTCGCAGAAGTGGATTCTCGATCTGGATTGGGATGCCTACCAGTCGATCCGATACCGGCCGGACCATTCCCTGTGGAGCAAGGAAAACCTTCCGTTTCAGGTGCGCTTGTTCCATCTCGGCCTCTATTTCAAGCATCCGGTCAGCCTGTACGAGGTGGTCGAGGGCGTGGCCGAGCCGATCCATTATTCGAGGGACTTGTTCACCTTCGGCGACAAGGCCAAGGTGCCGAATACCGTGGGAGACATCGGATTCGCTGGCTTCCGCATCCACGCTCAGCCGGATTTCGAGCGGGATATGGTCGCGTTTCTTGGAGCCAGCTATTTCCGCGCCGTGGGCGGCGCCAAGCAATATGGTCTCTCGGCGCGCGGCCTGGCCCTTGATACGGGCCTCCCCAGGCCGGAGGAATTTCCCGAGTTTCGCCGTTTCTGGCTGGAACGGCCCTCGTCCAGGGCCGAAGCCGTCGTGATCCACGCCCTCCTGGACAGTCCCAGCATTACGGGCGCCTACACCTTCGAGATCAGGCCGGGAGACACGACGGTCATGGACATCGAAGCCCATCTTTTCCCACGCCAGGCCATCGAGCGGATCGGCATCGCGCCCCTGACCTCCATGTTCCAGCACGGCGAGAACGACCGCCGCGTGTCCGACGATTTTCGTCCGGAAATCCACGATTCCGACGGTCTGTCGCTGTGGACCGGGGCTGGCGAGCGGATCTGGCGGCCGCTGGTCAATTCCCCCGTGGTCAGGGTCAATTCCTTCATGGACGAAAATCCCAAGGGGTTCGGGCTGTTACAACGGGACCGGAACTTCGATCATTATCTGGATGACGGCGCCATGTACCATCGGCGTCCCTCCGCCTGGGTGGAGCCTCTCGGAGGGTGGGGCCGGGGCGCCGTGCAGCTGGTGGAAATTCCGACGCCCGACGAAACCTTCGACAATATCGTGGCGTTCTGGAATCCCGAGGAGCCTTTCGGACCGGGGCAGGAGCGCATCTTCAACTATCGTCTGTCCTGGGGCTCCGAACCCCCAGCCCGCACCGATGCGGCGGAGGTCGTGGGGACCCATATTGGCGCCGGCGGCATTCCGGGGCAGAAAAACCGGGCTCCTTCCCGCAAGTTCGTCATCGACTTCGAGGGCGGACGCCTCAGCGAATTGTCGGACGATGCCAAGGTGGAGCCGGTGATTAGTGTCTCCCGCGGCCAGATCAAGGAACCGGCCGCCCGTCCCGTGCGGGGCACCCGGGCTTGGCGGTGCAACTTCGATCTTGTCAGCGAAGGCCGCGAGCCGATCGATCTGCGCTGTTTCCTCCGCGACGGGCATGGCGCGCTGACCGAAACCTGGCTGTACCAGTGGACGCCTCTGGGTTAGTTTTTTGAAGAGACGAATGGTGCGAGCCGGCTAACGCCGATGATCGCAGTCACGCCCGGCCGCCGCCCGGAGAGGTTCTCGAAAGCGCCGGCGCCGCATCAGCGAGCAAGTGGAAGATGGCGAGGGGCGGTTTTATCACGGGCCCTCGCCATGGGGTAGATGCTCGCTGAGGTCGGCAAACGACCGCTTGCCGAATTTGGCGGGGCATTAAGGCTGCCCCACCTTGGCGGCCGGCCTCGAGCTGAAGGCTACAGGCCGGATCGGAGAGAGGCGCGTACTACTGCGAGGCCATAGGGGAGGGTTCCGCCGATTTCGTTTTCAGGGCAGCGGTTTGTCCGCCGCCTGGCCCCAACCCTTCGATCTCAAGGTCCATCTCTTTCTCGGCATCTTCGTCGAGTGGAGGATTTCCATCGTAAATCAAATATTTACGCTGTTGGAAATAGGCGTTACGGATGAATTCGTAACGGTCCACCGAGGCCTCGTCCACAATCTTGGTCGCACTTAGGAGATCCGCCCGCATATCGATTGTTTGCAGAGTGCCGGTACCCCAGGGAATGGCCGAGGGATTGATCCAATTGATGGGATTCGAGGCCGTGTCACCGGCCGTCCCGACAACCCCCCGAGGCGTGCTTGGACCAATAAATGGCAGCACCAGGTAAGGACCGGAGGGTAGGCCCCAGGCCCCGAGGGTTTGGTCCAAATCCTCGTTGTGTTTCGGCAGGTCGAGTTTACTGGCGACATCGATGAAGCCCGCAAGGCCCAGGGTCGTGTTGACCAACAGCCTGCCGAGATCTTGACCGGTCTGTAGGAGCTTGAACTGCAGCGCGTCATTGGCGATGACGCCAATATCGTTAACGTTGCTGAAGAAGTTGGTGACGCCTTGATCGACCACGGATGGTGTGACGTACTGATAGCCCTTGGCTACAGGCTTCATGACGTAGTCATCCAGCGTGTCGTTGAACTTTTGAACCCGTCGGTTCCAGCCTTCCCATGGGTCGCGCGGATCATGATCGGGTGTCGCGGCGCAACCCGTGAGGCTCAACGCCAAGGCAAGCCAGAAGAATCGCCCAGGTGGTTGTGAGTGGCGACTTATTGTCATTGTTTTCAGCCCTTTCTGGAGGTCGATTGGGAATTCTCGAACTTTTCGCCTGACAGAGAAAACGCATCTTTTAATTTGAGGTCCATTCAAATTCAGGCAGCTAGGCAAATATAATGGCCTCGTAAATCCTAGTCGAGGAAAAATTGCGCTTTCAGCATGTACGTTCAAGACCGACCTCCCTTAGCTCGCCGATTCCGCGGCTATCTGCCCATTATCGTGGATATCGAAACGTCCGGATTTTGTCCCACGGAGAACGCCCTCCTGGAAATTGCCGCGGTTATTCCCGAAATGGACGAGAACGGTCGGCTCCGCCTTGCGGAGACCCACGCGAGCCACGTTCATCCGTTTCCAGGGGCGAAGATGGAGCCTTCGGCCTTAAGCTTCAATAAAATTGATCCCTATCATCCATTCCGTTTCGCGATGGACGAGAAGGAGGCCCTGAAGAAAATCTTTCAACCGATCCGAGCAGCGGTGAAGCGCCAAGGCTGCACCCGGGCGATATTGGTCGGCCACAATCCCGCCTTCGACATCGGCTTCCTCAACGCGGCGGTCGAACGCTCGGGCGTGAGGAACAATCCTTTCCATCCGTTCAGCACCTTTGACACGGCTACCTTGAGCGGGCTGGCCTATGGCCAGACCGTGCTGGCCAAAGCCGTGCAAGCGGCCGGACTGGAATGGGATGCGAGTCAGGCGCACTCGGCGATTTACGATGCCGAACAAACCGCCAGGTTATTTTGCACGATTGTCAATCGCTGGAAGGATCTAACGGCCGCCGAAGCCGGTCGTCCATCGCGCTTGTAAATGATTCCAGCACATTTCCAGCGTAAAGATGGCCTGTTCCAAGCGGGACTTGTCTCTAATAGTTTAGTTTAGAGAGACTTCACAAGCGCCTGAAAGTCATTGCGATACCGGGGGTGGGCTTGCTTCAGCCAGGATCTTCTGAAGCTCGCCTTTCTGAAAAAGGTCCATCATAATGTCGCTGCCTCCGACCAATTCGCCGTTGACATACAATTGCGGGAAAGTGGGCCAGTTGGAATAAAGTTTGAGATTTTCCCGAAGTTCCGGGTCCTCGAAAATGTTGACATAGGCGTAACTCGCCCCGCAGTGTTCCAGTATTTGAACCGCGCGGCCAGAAAAACCGCATTGCGGAAATTCGGGCGAGCCCTTCATGTAAAGAATTACCGGGTGTTCGGCAAGCTGCTGTTTGATGCGGTCGATAACATCCATAGGTGTATCTCTATCGTGGTGTGGTTCAAAAGAACATTCCCGAGCAAATTTATCAGATTTGGACCGCGTGAGAAAAGAGAGATTTGCCCGACCGGACCGCCAAAATGAACCCATCGGAGGGCAACGGCCAGTCCTATATAGTCCAGAGATTGCCGCTGCCCTCCTTTAATCTTCACTTTTCTGAAAAACTCTCTGTCGTCTCATTCGACTTGCTGTCTTTGGTTTGCCGAAATTTCTCTTCATAATTTCTTGTCTGGTCGCGAGCCGCACGCTTTATAGAAGCGGAATCTAGGTTAAATTTTCGGCTAAGCTGTTGGATAATTCAAAGGATGCCGATCCACCCTTCACTTTAAGGAAATCCCCATGCATCAAATTACGCTCATCCCCGGCGATGGCATCGGTCCCGCCATAGTGGACGCCGCCGTTCAGGTCATCGAAGCCACCGGGGTGCAAATTGCCTGGGATCGCCAGCTGGCCGGCATGGCGGCGGTCGAGAAACAAGCCAATCCTCTGCCGGAGATGACCCTGGAATCTATTCGCCGCAACCGACTCTGCCTCAAGGGTCCGCTCACCACGCCGGTAGGCGGCGGCTACCGTAGCGTCAACGTCACTTTGAGGCAGACGTTCAATCTCTATGCGAACGTGCGTCCGGCCATTTCCTTCGAGGGCACCAACACCCCCTTCAAAAACGTCAATCTGGTGACGGTTCGGGAAAACACCGAAGGTTTGTACGCCGGCATCGAACACTTCATCAAGGTGGACGAGGAAAAGATCGCCGCGGAAAGTATCGGAGTCATTACCCGGCAAGGCTCCGAGCGAATCCTCCGCTATGCCTTCGACTATGCTCGAAAGGCCCAGCGCAAGAAAATCACCCTGGTGCACAAAGCCAACATCCTCAAGTGCACGACGGGTCTGTTTCTGGAAATCGGCCGGGACATCGCCAAGGAATATCCTGAAATCGAGTTCGATGAAAAGATTGTCGATGCCTGCTGTATGCACTTGGTCATGAAACCGGAAAGCTTCGATGTGATCGTAACCACCAATCTGTTCGGCGATATCCTCTCCGATCTCGCGGCGGGCTTGATCGGCGGCTTGGGCCTGACCGCCGGCGCTAATATCGGCACCGACGCGGCGCTGTTCGAGGCCGTCCACGGCAGCGCTCCGGACATTGCCGACCTCGGTATCGCCAACCCCACGGCCACGATCCTGGCCGGAGCCATGATGTTGGAGCACATTGGGGAACTATCGGCCGCGCGGAAAATTGAACGGGCCGTTCGCGAAGTCATTCGCGAAGGCGAGATTGTGACGCCCGATTTGAAGAAGGGCTCGCCGTACGGTACCCGGCACCTGGCCGGCGCCATCGCCGACAAAGTCGCCAAGCTCGATTGAGTTCGGCGCAAACGACTTACCCAAAAAGATCCGCGCCGGTTGCCGTAAATCGCCGCCCGCGCTAGACTACCCACCCTTCCAAGCCGTCCCCATCGTCTAGCGGCCTAGGACTCCGCCCTCTCACGGCGGCAACAGGGGTTCGAACCCCCTTGGGGACGCCATCTTTCCCTCCGGCTTAATTCTGCTCCGAAGATAATTTTCCTTCGAGGTTTAATCGGTGGGCAGTCGCTCAAATCGCCGATCACTCCCACGCGGGGGAGAGGGCATATTCCTAAGGCGCTTGCCATTCCCAGCAAGCCGCAGGCGGCCAGCAGCGACGTGATGATGTCCATGAGACGATCTGGCCGCCTGTCTGCCGCAGGATTTTAGCCAATTCTTCGATATGGGCGTTTTTCGTTCACTAATTGTCCGTCTTCATCCGTGCCTTCGCATGGACTCCGATCAGGATGGCCGCAATCAGGCCGAGATCGCTCCGGAAACAGTTACGCTCGGCTTGCCGGTCGGCGTG
>CADDYU010000058.1 GCA_902810705.1 Methylococcaceae bacterium | reverse complement strand
TTGGCGCGCGATTACGAGCGGCTGCCGGAGACCTTGGCCGGCCTGCATTTTCTCGCACTCCTGTGTTTGATGTTGCCCAAAGCCATCCCGCTGCTCGCTTTGAGTACATAACAGGCTCTAGGCGAGTTTGACCTGAGGATTGGTGTCCACGTGGATGCATCCTCGACAAGCAACTCGTGACAGTCCTTGGAGGTTTCAGGATAGGTAATGTCGTAGGTATCAAGTTTACCCGCCACATCAACAAACGCATTGAAAGCGTCTGTTGTATATTCATAATCATCTGTACAGTGGTTCTTGAAGAATTTCGCCCAGCCTCCGGTGTAAGAGCAGCTCGACGTACCGCAGGCAGCGCCTGCGCAGGTTGAGGTCGCAGTAGTCTTGTTGGTATTGCATAACGCTTCGAAGTCGCCCCCGTTCGGCGCTAAGGAAGCCGCCCGGTTTATGCCCACGAAAATAGAGGCGATTTCGGTGCCTTCGATCTGCATTGCGCCCCAGCTGTGTCCCACCATGAATCTATCGCTACGGGGGATGCCACTGAATATGGTGTGGAGGGCTGAATTCATATAGCGATACGCCTGATAGTAGGTATCGCGTTGTCCAGTTTTCCGGTATTCACATTTTTTCATCGGCAGATCGGTGGTCGTCCATTTATGCTCGATGATCATTGCGTGGCCCGATAAAGATAGAAGGCCATTTTGTAGCCATTTGTATTTCTGAAGCCAGCGTCACTTGCGAACTGATCGAGCCAGTATTCGTTGCCTGGGTATGCTGAGAGAAAAACGACAACGGGCTTGCCTGGCGTCCAGGTTCCTGTATGCGTTCTCGTCTGCCAAGTTAATGCGCCGCAACTACCATCAGTGGTTTGCAGGGGCGATTCTACCGCGTCATTTTCAAAATCGGTCTCGGTAAGAGAAACGGATTGCACAATTTCGGCGTCTTTTGAATTTTTGAGGTTGATAGTGGTGGTGGCGTCCCCGCGTCCAGTGGGAGCCATCAAAGTGCCGAAAATGAAAATCATGCTCGAAAGGCATTGGCTCAGCGCATTTTCAAATTTCCCTTTTGACATCGTAATTCTCCTCTGTACCTTTGGTCAGCTACTATAAAAACAGCGCGATAGCGTGGTTAAAGGGCTCTCTTCAGGCTTATTTTTCTTATTTTCCATTCTTCCGGGCGGCGGGCAACCGTCTGGATCAGCTAATCCTCCTTCGGCGGCGCCGGCGCGAAATACCCGGCCGCCAAAACCAGCAGGGCGATGCCGATCAGCGAGGCGGTCCAAGCGCCGGTGTCGGAATGGCCGAGATCCACGAGCAGCAGCTTGGCGCCGACGAAGGCCAAAAGCCCGAAGCCGGCGAACCAGCTTTCCCGCTGGAAGGTCCTGGCCGCCCGAATCATCAACGCAATCGCGAACGTGGTCCAGAGCAGCGACAGGAGCGCCTGCCACAGGGCCGAGCGCATCAGCGCGTCGGTCTCGAACGGCACCCCGCCCCAATGATGGGCCAGGCGCGCGGCGAGACCCGCCAGCCCGATCAAGGCCAAGGCCAGTGCCAGCCAGCGCAGCCAGACCATCGGTTCACCCGCCAGCCGTCGGGCGTGGCGGAGCGTCAGCAGCACCGCCACGAGGCCGAGGTCGAGGGGATCGACGAGTGGAATATAGCGGCCGAGAGCGCCGCCCGGTTCGTCGAGATTCGTCCAAACGAACCAGGCCGACAGCAGCAGGGAGAGCGGCAGGATAAATCCATGGACATAGAGTGTCGGGCGGGCGGCGAAAGGCCAGTAGCCGCGGCGCATGCCTTCCGCGGCCAGGTAAAGCAGCCCCGCCGCCGGAAGGCCCAGGGCCAGGGCTTGCCAGAGGCCGCCAAGCTTCCAGCGTGCCGCCAGGTCGTAGGTGTCGTGGGCGAGCAGGAAAGTCAGGAGCCAGGCCGCTCCCAGATGGAGCCAGGCGGCGAGCCATTCGGCATCCACCGCGTCCGCTTCCCGCCGCGCCAGCGCCCAATAGTGCACCAGGAATGCCAGGGGCAGAGCCAGCGCCATGGGACCCCGCAGGATTTCCCCGCCCCCGTCCAGCTCGAACAGCACCGCCGCCACGGCGGCCGGCAGCACCAGCCCGCCGGCGACGCGCGGAGCGGCCCAGCCGAAGCGGGCTCCCGCATATTCGCCGCTCAGTCCGGTGAGCGCGAACAGCAGCAGGCTCAGGCCGGGCCGCCAATCGGATCTCGCGAATTCATGAATTTCGTGCAGGCCCGTGGCGTACCACCAGAGTAGTCCCCAGGCCAGCAGCAGGCCCGCGCCGGGGGCGTTCCGGCCGGGCCGGGCGAAACGCAGCAGCGCGCCGGACCCAAGCCCGGATAGCGCCACCAGCAGTCCGCCGGTGAAAATGCCGTTGAGCAGGGGGCGCGGTCCGGCGAGTTCCGGCCAATGCCCCAGCAGCCAGAATCCCGCGCCGAGTTGCGCCAAGACCCCGAACCATTGCCCGAACGGCCGCTCGAGGCGCAGAGCCAGCCACAGCGAGGCGGCGCCTTCCACCGACCAGATCGCCACCGTGGCCTCCGCGCCGAAAGCCAGCGGCACGGCCAGGGTGACCAGCCCCGCGCCGAGGCCGAACTGAGCGGTTCGCAGGATTTCGAATTCGGCCTCCCGCCGATCCGCCACGCTCCGCCATAGACCGAAGTAATACAGCCCCGCCAGAAAGGCGCTCCAGGCCGCGCCGTATTCGAAATCGTCCACCAGGGGCGTTTGCAGCGCGATGCCGGCGATGGGCGTGCCGAACAACAGCAGCCCCTCGCTCCAGGCGTTCCGGCCGGGCGCGCGCCGCAGGGCGAACGCCACGGGCGCCGCCGAATACAGCAGGAAGAACAGGATCAGGAAGATTTGAGTGCTGAGGTAGTTTTCCGGCCGATAGCTGGACCAAGCCCAGGCGAGCCCCACCAGGAAGGTGAACAGGAAGCCCGTGGCGGTCAGCTGCCGCCAGTCGCGGAACCAGGCGACGCCGAGGATGAAGCCGTTCAGCAGCAGGTAATAGGAAAACAGCGCGATGTGGCTGCCGCCGCCCGAGGAGGCGAGAATCGGGGCGAGGAAGGCTCCGGCCAGGCCGAACACGGCCAGCATCGGCCCCTCCTGACGCACGGCCAGCCACGCGCAGCCCACGCCCAGCAAGGCGAACAGCACGAAGGCGAAGCCTGGACCGACCAGCGCGTACCAGGCCAGGGCGAAATACGCCATCAGGTACAAAAGGCCGAACCCGCCGCCCTGCAGGATCAAATTGAAGGCGCGATGGGCCGGGTCCCCCCGGCGGCTCCAGCCGAACCCGATCATCGCCCCGCCGGCCGCGCCGCCGATCAGGAGCCTGAGCGGCGGCGGAAACCAGCCGTGCTCGGCCGCCAATTTCAGGGCCGAGGCGACGCCGAAAAACAGCAGGGCGACGCCGATTTTCGCCAGGACATTGCCGGACAGGAGGCGCCGCCCGAGGGCGGACAGCGGGTCTTCCCCGCTTTCCGCCGGAAGGTCCCAAGCGGAAGGAAACTCCAAGGCGGGCCGCGATTCCGCCGTTGGCGCGGGTTCCGCCAGGCTGAGCGCGGCTGGCTTCGGCGCGGCGGAAACGGGTTCGGGCGCCCCGATTTCCGGCTCCACGGCCGTCTCCGGCGGTCCGCCTTCCAGAAGCTGAATCCGGGCCTTGAGGGAGGCGATCTGCCGCTCAAGTTCTCCCACCCGGCTTTCCAGGAGCCGCAAGCGTCCGCCCTGGTCCCGTTCCGGCGCCGCCTCCGTGATTGAGCGGGTCTTTCGGCCGACGAGCATGCCGATGACAAGACCCAGCAGGGCGCCCAGAAAAACGTGGTTGACCAAGGAGCCGAGGCCGGCGCCGATCAGAAGTCCCAGCAGCCACATGGCGGTGCCTCTTTGAATGTCGTCATGGTCGTGAGTGTAGGACGGGCGGATTATCTTCGATAGTGACCCGCCCTGGGAAACCGGCCCGTGCCGAAGGCGTACAATGCGGCTCTTTCAAACTTCGCTTCCAGGAGAGCCGTCATGCCTCATCGACCCGGATTCCGCTTGGGCATCTACGTCTTCAAGGACGTGGAAATCGTCGACTTTGCCGCGCCGCACGGCGTGTTCTCGGTGGCGCGCCGGCTGGACCCGTCGCTGGATGCCTTTCTCATCGCGGAAAATCTCCGCCTGGTCCAGGCCCAGGCGGGTCTCACCGTGCTGCCCAACTATGGGTTCGCCGACCGGCCGGCCATGGACGCTTTCCTGATTCCCGGCGGCTTCGGCACCCGGCAGGAGACCTACAACGCCAATCTGCACGGCTTCATCCGCGCCTTGCCGGAACGCACTCTCCTCACCAGCGTCTGCACCGGAAGCTGGATTTACGGCCAGATGGGATTGCTGGACGGCTTGCCCGCCACCAACCGCAAGGAGCCGGATCGGCTCGAGGCCTCGAATCTCGGCAAAGTGCCCATCGACCGCCTGGCCGAGATCGCGCCCGAGGCGCAAATTTCGCGAGCGAGGATCGTGGACGCCGGCCGCATCATCACCGGCGGCGGCATCACGAGCGGCATGGAAATGGGATTCTACCTGCTGGAGCGGGCCGGCTACGGCGAGGACTTCGTCCGGGAAGTGGCGCGGATCATGGAATACGCGGCGGCCTACGAGCTTTATCGGGGGGATCGGTTGGTGGTGTGAGCCGTATAAGGGTTGTGGGGTGTCCTACAGTTTTAATGAACCGCGATCACGGGCATACGACCATGAGACAACAGATCGGCCTGCGCGAAGCCAACCTGCATCCTTCGAAATCCATCGAAGCCGTCGAACGCGGCGACGAGATCATCATCACCAAGCGGGGCAGACCCGTGGCCAAACTGGTCGGAGCCGACACGCCCACGGAACTGAATCGGGAACGGGAGGAAGCGCTGGAGGCTTTGTTTACATTGGGCATAAAAACGGAAGGACAGACGTATCGTCGCGAAGAAATTTCTGGCCACACTGGGCGATTTCTTGTTGTGGTACGCAAAAGATGCTCCGCTTGTGAAGGTTCGCAAAATTTATCAAAAGCAATCCATTGTTCCTGGTGGACCGAATGCTAGGTGGGTGCTATTGCCTAATGGCAGCTACCGGGGCGTTAGTAGAGCAGAAATGCGAGGAGAAGAGCCCTTCCCAGAAGGTGCGAGGTTATACAATCCTGACAACATCCTTTCTCAAGGTGCTGCAAGTTCACCACAGCCTTTCGAATATGAAGGCAAGACTTACTATCCCGGTTCCAATTCGCACTGGAAGGCCAATTATCCCATTGGTATGCGGCGTCTCGCTGATCTGGCCGCATTCACGTTGCCTCAAATAGCATCCGTTATCGCCGCTTTGCTAGTGACTTTCCCTATGCGGAATTAGGAAATATCTGGATAGATACCCTTACGGGCAGTTTCACAGAAGAAAAAGGTGTATGTGGTACAGACCAACACCAAAATTGCAGAGCGCTGCCAGTTACTCACCACCAACCCCGGCGATCTGGTCATGGACATTACCTGCGGCTCCGGGACGACGGCCTATGTCGCCGAACAGTGGGGCCGCCGCTGGACCACCTGCGATACATCCCACGTGCCGCTGGCGCTGGCTCGGCAACGGCTGCTGACCGCCACGTTTCCTTGGTATGAACTGAAAAACCCGGCTCAAGGCCCACTGGCGGCTTCGTCTATGAGCGCAAACAGAACCGCAAGGGCGAGGAAATCGGCGGCCTCGTGCCGCGTATCACGCTGAAGTCAATTGCAAACAACGAAGAGCAGGAGATGGTCACGCTGGTTGACCGCCCGGAAATCAACAACCGAATCACCCGCGTCTGCGGGCCGTTCACGGTCGAAGCCACCATCCAGGCCGTGATGAATCTGGATGAAAATCATGTAGGGTGGGTTAGCCCTGAGCAGAGCGCAGCGGAAGCTCAGGGCGTAACCCGCCATTCCGATACACAACGGTGGGTTACGGCGCACGGACAGGCCGATGTAGGTTCGAAGGCCGGTGGTGTGTGCACCTAACCCACCCTACGAATCTCCCCGCCGTTATCTCGACCGCATGATCGAGGTGCTGCGGCAAAGCAAGACGCTGCGGCTGCCGGGCAACGTGAGCCTTGAACTGGAAACCGTCCGTCCCTTGGCGGATCGGGAATACCTGCACGCCGAGGCGACACCCTCATCCCCAATCCTTCTCCCAAACGGAGAAGGGAGCTTGGAACCCTCTCCCTCTGGGGAGAGCGAAGCGACGGGGGCGAAGCCGCAGGGTGAGGGAAAGTGCATCGCCATTGTCTTCGGGCCGGAAGATGGCGCGATTGGCTCCGAATATGTGTTCAACGCCCACACCGAAGCCTTGCAGCAGGGCTTCCAGCAGCTTTTCCTTTTCGGCTTCGCCATCCAGGCCAAGGCCCGCGAGATGCTGGAAAAGCTGAAAATCCCGACAACCTATATCGCCAAGACGCCAGACGTGGTGATGTCCGATCTGCTGAAAACCAGCAAATCCAGCGAGATTTTCTCGATCACCGGCCTGCCGGATGTGACGCTGGAGCCCGCCGGAAAGACTGACGGGGGCTTGCCGCTGTTTCAGGTCGAGGTCAGAGGTTTGGATATTTTCCGGCCCGACACGATGGAAACGGACTCCATCGAGGCCGAAACCCGCCGTGCTGGATGCTGGACACCAATTACAACGGCATGGTGTTCTGCGCCTCGCAAGTGTTCTTCCCGAAGACTGGGGCCTGGGACAACCTGCAAAAATCCCTAAAAGGCGAATTCAACGATCAGCTAGGGAGCACCTGGCCGGAACGGTCAGCGAGCCTTTTGTGCTGGGCGACAAGCGGCGCATCGCGGTCAAGGTGATTGACGACCGGGGCAATGAATCGATGGTGGTGAAGAGTTTTACTTAGGAGTACGTCATGCGTGCTAAAAAACTAATTCTGAAAGCCGACCAACAGGGCGTTTTACACGGGCTTCCAGTCGTCGCGCCCAATCAGGAAGTCGAAGTTATTCTGCTGATGGATGACCGTAAAGCGCCGAGCTCGCCGCAGCGGCGGAAACCCTCGCCGCGCTTGGCGAACCAGGGCGCAAGCCTGCACGGTGACGATATGAAGCCGGCCATATCTGCGGAAGACCGGGGTCCTCTCCATAGCGAATCATCCGGCAATCCGGCATGATCGTACTGGATACGCACGCCTGGGTGCGTTGGCTGCATCCCGAGCTCGCGCAGCCATTGCCGCCGAATTTACGGGAATGGCTTGAGGTCGAGGAGGACGGCTTGGCGGTCTCGGCCATTTCTTGCCTGGAAGTCGCTCAACTTGTTAAGAAGGGCGTGTTAACGCTCCCTCTGCCACTACCGGACCGGATTGGTATGCAACCGTGCTCGATGAGTCGGAGATCGCCTGCTTACCGATGACCCCTCAGATACTTCATGCATCGACCACATTGCCCGACATTCACAAAGATCCCGCAGATCGCATCATTATCGCGACGGCTTTGAGCGAGAATGCCATTCTGGTTACGGCGGACGAGACGATTCAGAAATATCCCGGATTATGCACGCTATGGAATAGAGTGATCTGAAGACGGATTGAGCACAGCCTATGAGCCAGGACTTCGAAGTCGAATCGCCCATCATCAATTCGCCGTTCCGCGAGCCGGAATTTCACTGGCGGATTGAACGCGGCAAGCCGCCGGTCAGGCGGAAGGCCGCCGCCGGGCCAGCTATTTTTACCGGGTGCCGGAACATGCCGGGCGAGGGCGCAAGGGCGAGGTCACTCAAGACATGTTCGAGGCCGAGAAAGGCGAGGAAGTCGAACTCGCCATTGTGAATGAAATCCGCACGCGGGTTAAAAACTGGCGCCAGGGAATTCACAGTTCGGGTCTTGCGTATGACGGCGCCTCGGGCGTGATCAAGGAATTATTAGAGCTGTGGTGCGGCGAAGACCGGATGCAGCGGCTGTTCTTCACGCAGATCGAGGCGGTCGAAACCCTCCTTTTTCTGGTCGAGGCCAGCGAGATTTACCGGAAAGGCCTGCCGGAGATTCCAAGGGACGAGCCCGGCCACGAGTCTAAGGCGGCGGGTTTTCGCGTTTTCGTCCGCTATGCCTGCAAGATGGCGACCGGTTCCGGCAAGACCACGGTCATGAGGATGCTGGCGGCGTGGTCGATTTTGAACCGCGTGGCCGCGCCGACCGATGACCGGTTCTCCGGATACGATCCTGATCGTTTGCCCGAACGTGACCATCCGGGAGCGGCTGCAAGAATTAGACCCGGCGCTCGGCGATTTGAGCCTGCACCGCACCCGCTAGCTCGTCCCGCCGCACCGGATGGAGGAGTTGCGCCGGGGCGAGGTGATGATCGCCAACTGGCATGCGCCGGGGCGAGGTGATGATCGCCAACTGGCACCGGCTGGCGAAGAAGGAAACCAACACCGTCAACGGCGATTCCGCCAACGGCGGCCTTCGACGCTGCGAGGCAGGGAGCGAGGCGAAGCGAGCGCGCCGAGGAGCCCCCGGAAGCCCGAGGGCCGGGCGGTTTCCGATCGAGGAAGAGCAAGGACTTCCGATCGGGCATCGAGTCAGTGTGGAGCGAAGTGAGGCGACCGTGTTGTCGCCGAACGAGTCGACGCAGGACGGCCCGGGCCGAAGGCAACGACCGCGCCGGTGGAGAGGGCCCAACGGCCAGGGAAGGCCGTTTGGCCGTATCTCGGAACCCGGCGCACGATCATTCAATCACAGTGGACTGTTCCTCGGCCTTCCGTACACCAGAATTGAAAATGCTCTAGATAAATAGCCGCGAGAAAGCGTTGGAACTACGAAATGAATGCGGAGCCCGGGAACGACGAAACCGGAAACCGGAATTTCACTTGCTCAACGCCTCCTGCAACGCCTCGTCCACCGTCTCCAGCCACACGAATTCCAGCTTCTCCCTGGCCTCGGCCGGGATTTCCTCCAGTTCCTTGCGGTTTCGGGCGGGAAGGAGAACGCGCTTGAGGCCGGCGGCGAGCGCGGCGAGGACTTTTTCCTTGATGCCGCCCACCGGCAGGACCAAGCCGCGCAGGCTGATTTCGCCGGTCATGGCGGTGTCGCTCCGGACCGGCTTCTGGCTGAGCAGGGAGGCCAGGGCGACGAACATGGCAACCCCGGCGCTGGGGCCGTCCTTGGGGGTGGCTCCGGCGGGGACGTGGATGTGGATGTCGCTTTTTTCGAGAAATCCCGGTTCGACGCCCAGTTCGCCGGCGCGGGACTTGGCGAGGGTGAGGGCGGCTTGCGCGCTCTCCTTCATCACGTCGCCCAGTTGGCCGGTGAGGATCAGCTTGCCGGCGCCGGGGGCGCGATTGGCCTCGATGAAGAGGATGTCGCCGCCCACCGGGGTCCAGGCGAGCCCGGTGGCGACGCCGGGCAGGCTGGTGCGGAGAGCGGCCTCGTTCTCGAAGCGGCGGGTTCCCAAAATGGCTTGCAGCTGGTCGGGGCCGACCTCGAGCCGCTCGATTTCCCCTTCGGCGATGCGCACGGCGACATGGCGGAAGACCGAGCCGATTTGCCGTTCCAAGTTGCGGACCCCTGCTTCGCGGGTGTAGTCGCGGATGATGGCGAGGAGGGCCGCGTCGGTGATCTCGCATTGTTCCGGCGCGAGGCCGCAGGCGCGGCGCTGTTTTTCCACGAGGTAGCGGCGGGCGATCTGGAGCTTTTCCTCGGTCGTGTAACCGGGCAGATGAATGACCTCCATGCGGTCCTGCAAGGGCCCGGGGACGCTCTCCAGGACGTTGGCGGTGGCGATGAACATGACGTGGCTGAGGTCGAAGGGCACCGCGAGGTAATTGTCCCTAAAGGTGCTGTTCTGCTCGGGATCGAGCACTTCGAGGAGGGCCGAGGAGGGATCGCCGTGGAAGCTGGCGCCGAGCTTGTCGATTTCGTCCAGCATCATGACGCAGTTGCGGGCACTGGCCTTGCGGATGCCCTGGATGATGTTGCCGGGCAGGGCGCCGATGTAGGTGCGGCGGTGCCCGCGGATTTCCGCCTCATCGTGCACGCCGCCTAGGCTCACCCGCACGAATTTCCGGCCCATGGCCCGGGCGATGCTCTGCCCGAGGGAGGTCTTGCCGACGCCCGGGGGGCCGACGAAGCAGAGAATCGGGCTTTTCCCCTCCGGATTGAGCTTTCGCACCGCCAGGTATTCGAGGATGCGCTTCTTGATTTTCTCCAGGCCGAAATGATCCTCGTCCAGGACCCGGCGGGCTTCGGCGATGTCGAGCCGATCTTCCGTCTCGACGGACCAGGGCAATTCCACCAGCCAATCGAGGTAATTGCGGATGATGGAGTATTCGCCGCTGGCGTCGGGCATGCGTTCCAGCCGCTTGAGTTCCTTGAGGGCCTGGCTTTCGGCTTCCTCGGGCATTCTGGCCTTGGCGATGGCCTCCCGCAGCTCGTTGATTTCCTCCGAGCGCTCGTCGGTCTCTCCGAGTTGCTTCTGAATGGTTCGCATTTGCTCGCGCAGCACGAATTCGCGCTGGCGCTCGTCCATGGTTTGCTTGGTCTTTTCGTTGATTTCCTTGGAAATCCTCATCACCTCGACACGGTGCTTCAGAAGCGTGATGACCCGATCGGTTCGTTGCTGCGGATCGAGGGTCTCGAGGATTTCCTGTTTCTCCTCGATCGAAAGATCCATGAAGGAGGCGACCAGATCGCTCAGCACGGCGGCGGAGGTGACTTGTTGAAAGGCGTTGAGCAGTTCGGACGGCGCTTGCGGCAGAAGCTCCAGGATTTCGGCCATCAGGCTTTTCAATTGTATCAGGCGGGCTTCAAGGGCCGGCGTATGCGATTCCTGTTCTTCGATCCGTTCGATGCGGGCGACCAGAAAGGGATACCCCAGCAAGAACTCGACCACCCGAAAGCGCTGCTCGCCTTGGCACACGATATTGTGTCCGCCTTCCGGGCCCGTGACGTAGCGGAGCACGGCCGCTAAGGTGCCGATCGAGTGGAGATCACCGCTAGAGGGCTGATCCAGGTGCGGGTCGCGTTGCAGGAGTATGCCTAAACCCGCCTCCGCGCGGAGAGCGTACTGAGCGGCGGCGATGGAAATGTCCCGGCCGATGCTGATGGGAATGATGACGCCGGGAAAGAGCACCATGTTGCGCACCGGGATGACAGCAATGGCGTCGGTCGGCAGGCGGGGCAGGGAAGTGGCTGGTGTTTCCGGTCGTCGTTCGGTGTTCATCGGGGCACCTGCTTAAGCTGGAATGGCCTCGGCGCGGGGAGGCCCGTATCGGCTCTTTCTCGGCCGTAGTTTTTTACAGTCCTTCAAGCTGTCTTGTGCAGCACAAGGGTCAGACAGCCATGCTCGCAAATCGGCTCGCCCATCTGGAAATGGCCCGCCGGCAAGAGGATATTCCGTTCGAAACGGCCGTAAGGAATTTCGAGGCAATGGATGACGGCGATATCGGGATCGATAGCCAGGGGCTTATTGCCGGAAACGATCAGCACCCCGTCACGGACGGTGACCTTGATGGCATCGGGCGGCACGCCCGGCAGGACAATGGTGATCCTAAGGAGATCACGGGATTCGATAATATCCACCGGCGGCTCCCACGTCGGCCGGCTTGCCACGGGACGCTGGGGCTCGAAAAAGCGTCGATGCAGACGTTCCGCCTGCTCCAGCACCTCGCAGGCTTGCGCCCACATCCAAAGTCTCGAATCGCGCGGCATGGTAACGGCCTCGCTGAAATGAAAAGATGATGAATCGCCATGACTCATCCCGAGTCCGGCCTCCGAACCCCGCATTGACAATGCGGGGGCCATTCCAAGTTCCTTAAAAGGCGTATTTCCGCCGATTGCCATATTCATGTCAAATCTGTTCCGCTGGCCTTCACCGATTCGCTCACGGCCTGGACGGAGCGGAACCCGCACGATTCACTTGCATCCGGCGCCTTGAACGGCCCAGGGTATGATGTAGGGCCGTCTTTCCGGGTCGACATTCCACGACATTTCAGCCGGAGATTTAGATAAGCGCCAGGTAAGCAAGTCCTGGCTTTAACCATGTCCTTCAGCCGGATTATCGGGCTGGTAATAAGCGGCCTACCGAGCATGGCTTTTTCGAGCCGTTTACGCCGAAGCCTTAATTTAGGCTTCCTCGCGAATTCAGGACTTATTCGATTAGTCTATTTATGGCACCGCAGGCGTTTTGAAAACGTGAACCGTGCCTTCGAACGTGAATGCCTTCGTGAGTCCGCTAAGGATTCTACAAATTGGAGTCTTTTCCATATCGATGGTTCGCGCCAATGCGGCACGCCGGCGTGCCGCATTGGCGCTATGCCGTGAATCATTCCGGGCGCCCGCCAGGCTACCGATTAGCCAATTCAGCGATCTTCCTCTCCAGGCTTTTCAGTCGCGTCCACATTTCGTGGAGCCTTGGAAAGACCGCCATGTTCTTCAGATACTGCTGAAGCGGCTGGGCGGGGCCGCCGGCGTACATGCCAGGCTGTTTGATGCTGTTGTGAAGCCCGGCGCGGTGGAGCAGCACCACGTCATCGGCCACCGTGATGTGGTCCAGGGTTCCCGTCTGGCCGGAGGCGATGACCCGCTTGCCGAATCGGGTGGACCCCGAGATGCCGGTATGGGCGCAGAGAATGCAGTCCTCGCCGATCTCGACGTTGTGGCCGATGTGGCACATGGCGTCGATGACCGCGCCGGAGCGGATGAAGGTGGCGCCGTAGGTGGCGCGATCGATGTTGGTGTTGGCGCCGATCACCACGCGGTCTTCGACGACAACCTTGCCGGTGTGGGGAATGCGGTGGTTGCGGCGCCGTTCGTCCTGAGCGAAGCCGAAACCTTCCGAGCCGATCACGCAGCCGGCCTTGAGAATGGTATCGGCACCGATCTCGCAGTCGTAGCCCACCACGCAGCCGGGATGGAGCACGGCGCCGACCCCGATCGAAGCGCCTTTTTCGACCACGACGTTGGCCATCAACACCACCCTGGAGCCCAGGCTGACCCCAGCGCCCACCACCACGCCGGGACCAATGATGGCATCCTCTGGCACAACGACGCTCTCGTGGATCACCGCGGAAGGATGGATGCGTGGCCATTCCACGTCCCGTACGTCGCGGTCGGCGTAAGTCTGTTTCAGGATCGCGATGGCCAGCCGCACGTTGGGGGCGATCAGCAGGGCCACGCCTTCCGTTTCGCCCAGCTCCGTCGCAATCGCTTCGGTCGTGACCACGGCGGATGGCTTTTGCTCGCGCACCCGGCCGAGGTGCTTGGCATGATCGACGAATACGAGATCGCCCGGTTCGCACTCTTCGATGGGCGCGAAGCGCCGAATGGGGGCATCGCTTCCGAGGTGGCCGACGATGAGTCCCTGATTCTGGAATCGCTGAAAAATTTCCGAAGGGAGTAGATTCATGATGAGCCAACCTATTGTTTACATCGGCCCATGATATGAAGGCGTGGCGGGGGCGGGCAACCGTTTTGGTGTAAACTTCGGCATATCTCCGGCAAAATGACTTCGTAAATCCTTCGATTTGACGCTAGCCTTTAACGAAGGCCAGCATCGGTTTCATCCTTTCCAAATATTGAGTTAAGCCTTTGGTTACCGCCCTTCACCTAGTCCACCGCCCCGAGGCCGCACCGGAACCGCGCTCCTCGCAGCCCTACGAGCGCTTCACCCAGGAGCTGGTGCGTCGCGGCAAAGTCCGCGAGTCCGAAATCACCCGAGCCCGGCGCCTCGCGGCCCAAGCCGACGAGCAACGCATCCCCGCGCTCCTGGTCAAGCTGGGGGTCGTGTCCGAGCGCGACACGGCGGAAATTCTGGCGGAAGTGAGCGGACTGCCGCTGGTTTCGCCCGCGGATTATCCGGACACCTCGCCATTACCGGAAACCGTGTCCACTCGCTTTCTGAAAGAAAACCATTTGGCTGGAATCGCCGCCCGCGAAGACCGATTTGTGGTGGCGGTCACCGATCCCTTCGATCAGGAATTACTGGACGCCCTGGCCCTCGCTTGCGATAAACCCGTGCAGCCCTGCGTGGGCCTGCCCTCGGAAATCGACCGGGTACTGGAAACCCAGCTCGGCCCCGGCAAGACCCTGATGGGCGAGATCGTCGAGACGTTCGGCAGCGACGAGGACATCGACGAGGCCGACGTCGAGCACCTGAAGGATCTGGCGTCCGAAGCCCCGGTCATCCGCATGGTCAATCTCATCATGCAGCGGGCGGTGGAATCGCGGGCCTCGGACATCCACGTCGAGCCGTTCGAACAGCGGCTCAAAGTCAGGTTCCGGGTGGATGGCGTGCTGCGCGAGGTGGAGGCCCCACCGGTGCGCTCCACCGCGGCGGTGATCTCGCGCATCAAAATCATGGCCAAGCTCAACATCGCCGAGCGCCGCTTGCCCCAGGACGGCCGCATCAAGCTGCAGGTGCAGGGCAAGGAACTGGACCTCCGCGTCTCCACTGTGCCCACCATGTACGGCGAGAGCGTGGTGATCCGTTTGCTGCACAAGGAAAGCATCAAGTTCGACTTCAACGCGCTGGGGTTCGAGGGGGAGGCGCTGAAGCGCTTCCTGGAAGTGCTGGAAACGCCTCACGGGATCATCCTCATTACCGGTCCTACCGGCAGCGGCAAGAGCACGACGCTCTACACCGCGCTGCACAAGATCAACACCCCGGAGCGCAAGATCATCACCGTGGAAGATCCGGTGGAATACCAGCTCGAAGGGGTCAACCAGATCCAAACCAAGCCGCAGATCGGCCTCACCTTCGCGAGCGCCCTGCGCTCCATCGTGCGCCAGGACCCGGACGTCATCATGATCGGCGAGATGCGCGATCTCGAGACCGCGCGCATCGCCGTGCAATCAGCCCTGACCGGGCACCTGGTCCTCTCGACCCTCCACACCAACGATGCGGCAGGTGGGGTAGCCCGGCTCCTGGACATGGGGCTGGAAGACTACCTCATCACTTCCACCGTCAACGGCATCTTGGGTCAACGCCTGGTGCGCCGGCTCTGCCCCCATTGCCACGAGCCTTATGAAGCCATGGCCGAAATGGTGGCGGAAATGCGGCTGTGGCGCTTCACCGACAGCGGCGACGTGCAGCTTTACCGTCCCAAGGGCTGCGCGGAATGCGACGGCACCGGCTACCGCGGCCGGCTCGCCATCACCGAATTTCTGGTCATGAGCGACGACATCCGCCGCTTGGTGATGAATCATGCCCAGGCTCGGCAAATCGAGGAGCAGTCCCTCCAGGAAGGCATGCATACCATGTACGAGGATGGGCTTCGCAAGGCGGTGATGGGAATGACGACGATCGAGGAAGTGCTTCGGGTGACCTCGGACACGTGAGTATGCCCCTGTATATCTACAAAGCCGTCAACCGCGAAGGCGAAACCGTCGAGGAGGAGCGGGAAGCCCCCGACGAAGGCGCGCTGCTTCTGGCGCTGCAAGGGGACGGATTGCTGCCGATCCGCATCTCGCCGGCCAAGTCGCGGCCTTTCGCCTGGCTGAAGCTCGGACGGCGGGGAGCGCGGGTTTCGTCGA
Source organism: Methylococcaceae bacterium (assembly GCA_902810705.1). Classification (GTDB taxonomy): domain Bacteria; phylum Pseudomonadota; class Gammaproteobacteria; order Methylococcales; family Methylococcaceae; genus CADDYU01. The sequence continues at coordinate 7,855 of CADDYU010000058.1, read as the reverse complement.
AGCAGGTGGCCCTGTTTACCCGCGAGCTCCTGACCCTCCTCGAAGCGGGGCTGCCGCTGGATCGGGCGTTGACGGTGCTGCTCGATCTCACTGCCAAGGAGCCGGAATTCAATGCCATGATCGGCAAGATCCTGGACAAGGTGAAAGGCGGCGCGCAGTTGTCGGACGCGCTGGAGGCCCAGGGCGGAGTGTTCTCGAGGTTTTACCTCAATCTGATCCGCGCCGGCGAAGCCGGCGGGGCCTTGGAGGTGGTGCTGGAGCGGCTTAGCCGATTCCTGGAGAGCTCCAAAGAGCTGCGGGATACCGTTACCACGGCGCTGATCTATCCCGCCATCCTGGTCGTCATGGCGATAAGTTCGCTGCTGCTCCTTTTGGCTTTCGTGGTACCGCAGTTCACGGAGATGTTCGAGAGCGCCGGCAAGGAGTTGCCGGTGCCGACCCAGATCGTGGTGGGCGCCGCCGAAGCGATTCGTTCCTATTGGTGGGCGCTGATTCCGGTCGTGGCCGGCATCGTCGGTTGGGTGCGCTTTCAGCGCGCCGATCCGGTCCGCCGCCTGGTCTGGGATGGCTGGATGCTGAAGCTGCCGCTGTTCGGGGACTTGATCATCAAGTTTCAGGTGGCGAGCTTCAGCCGTACCCTGGCGACCCTGCTCAGCAACGGCGTCTCGCTGCTGACCGCGTTGTCCATCGTCAAGGAAACCCTGGACAACCGGGTGGTGGCCGAAAAAATCGGTCTCGCCGCGGAAAACCTGAAGCGCGGCGGCGGACTCTCGGCTCCCCTGATGGAAGCGGAATTGTTTCCTTCCCTGGCCGTGCAGATGATCAAGCTGGGCGAGGAATCGGGACATCTTTCCGAAATGCTCGATCGGGTGGCGGTAACCTACGACAAGGAAATCAGGATCTCGATCCAGCGCCTATTGGCCCTGCTGGAGCCGGTGCTGATCGTTGGCCTCGGAATCCTGATCGGCGGCATCATCGTGTCGATCCTGACGGCGATCCTGAGCGTCAACGATCTGGCTTTCTGATAAGGTTTCGCTTCATGATGGGGCTCGCGCAACCGCCCGCAGGATGGGAAAATCCCTTCTTCGCTTCAAACATCCGGCAATATCGCCTGTCCAATCGGCCGTCGATACTGGCGGCCAGTCGTACATAAAACCATGCGTTTACCGCGATAAGCTTGTTCCGTAGTCTTTCGTTTTCAGTCATGACTTCCAATCCTATGCAGAAACATCGACGCAGAGTACGCGCGCAGCGCGGCTTTACACTCATCGAACTCTTGGTGGTTCTCGCCATCATCGGCCTTTTAGCCGGCCTGGTGGGACCGCAGGTCATCAAGCATTTGGGCGAATCCAAGACCAAGACCGCTCGCCTCCAGATCGAGGAATTGGCTTCGGCCCTCGACATGTACCGGCTGGACGTGGGTCGTTATCCCACCACCGACGAGGGGCTCGCGGCTCTGGTCGAGCAGCCGGCCAGCGCCAAATTTTGGAATGGTCCTTATCTCCGCAAAAAGAAAGTTCCCGTGGACCCTTGGAATAATCCCTATCACTACGTGGCGCCAGGGCAGCACGGCAAGTTCGACGTCTTCAGCCTCGGAGCGGACAACAGCGAGGGGGGTGAGGGTGAGGATCAAGACGTGGTCAGCTGGGATTAGGCGGTTTCAGTCTCGCCGCTGTCCTCCATCAAGGTGTTTTCGAGGTGGACCCTCCGGCAGGCCTCTTCCTGCTTACTTGCAGCGATGGCGGACAGGCGGTTTCACCCTGCTGGAAATCCTGCTGGCCCTGGTCATCGCTGGCGTCCTGATGGCGGTGGCGGCGCCCAATTTCGGTCCGGCCGTGGCCCGCGCCCAGTTGTATTCAGCCACGCGCGACGTGGCCTCGGCGCTCCGCCATGCGCGTGGGCAGGCGCTGATCCGGGGCCGAGACGCCGAATTCGAGCTGGATGTGGACCGGCACCGTTACCGAGTCACCGGGCGAAGCAAGCCGTTCAATCTGCCAAATCCGGTCCGGCTCAGCCTGTATACCGCCGACAGCGAAACAGTGGACGAAGGCACCGGTCGAATCCGATTCTTTCCGGACGGTTCCGCGACCGGCGGACGGGTCACCCTGGAGGGGGGCGGACAGAAGCGGATGGTGGATGTCAATTGGCTGACCGGCGAGGTGAAGATTCGTGAGGAGGCCGGTGAGGACTAGCTGCCTGCCCTCGCCCCGACCTCAAGTCACCGGGAGGGTTCGCCCTGGAGGGCGGCAGGCGGGATTTTCCCTGCTGGAGATTCTGGTCGCGTTTTCCATCATGGCGCTGTCGCTGGGCGTCTTGCTGCGCATCTTCGGCGGGGCCGGGCGGATCGCCGGCACGGCTGATGAATACGCGCGGGCCATCGTGGTGGCCGAATCCCTGTTGGCTTCGGCTGGCGTCGAGACGCCTCTCCGACCCGGAGAAACCCAGGGGGAAATCGGGGAGATCTACCGCTGGACCTTGCGGGTCAATCCCTATCCTATGGACGAATCCCAGCTTGGTGCCCAGCCTCTGGGCTTCAAGCCGTATTGGGTCGAATTGAGCGTGCAATGGGGGGAAGAGGACGATCCCAGGGCTTTCGATCTGACCACCTTGCGTCTTTTACCTCAGACGCCGGGGGTCGGCGGGGGACTGCGGTGATGCCGCGCCGCGCGAGCCATGGCTTCACGCTGCTGGAAGTGCTGATCGCCACGACGCTGCTTGGGATCATGATGCTGCTTCTGACCGGAAGCCTTCGCATCGGCGCGGAAAGCTGGGATGCGGGCGAAGAGCGGATGGCCCGGGCCAGCCGGCTGTATGTGGTGGAAAACTTCTTGCGCACCCATATCGGGAGCCTCATGCCGGTCGGAAACATCGTGAGGAACGGACGAGTGGAGCCGGCCTTCCGCGGCGGCCGCGATTTTCTCGCGTATGTGGCGCCGCTGCCCGAGCAGGTCAAGATAGGCGGCTTATACCGGTTCGAACTGTACCTGGCCAAGAATGGAGACCGGCAAGATCTCCGGATGGCCATACTGCCGTACTCGACCTCGATCGATAAAATGAGCAAGCCTAAGGCCGAACCCATCGATGACCTCGCGGTGCTGGAAAACGTCGGCGATTTTCGCTTGTCCTATTTGCCCCATCCGGCCCAAACCGCAAATATGACGCTCTCGCCGCAAAACCCGCCGCTACAGTGGGCTGACGAATGGCAGACCAATCAGATTCCGGCCTTGATTCGGATCGACCTCCGCCCCGCCGATGAAGAACCCTGGCCCAGTCTCTTCGTCGCCCCGCGAACCCTGACGCTCCGGTAAGCCCATGGCCCGTTCAGGTATTTCGCACCAACGGGGCCTGGCCCTGGTGCTGGTGCTCTGGATTTTGAGCCTCATGACTATTATGGCGGCGAGCTATGCCTTGTCCACGCGGCGGGAGGCGGGGCTTTTGAGTCATGCCCACGAGCGGTCCAAGGGTCTGGCGCTCGCCGATGGCGGTGTCTATTATGCGATGATGATGCTGTCGCTGTCCGATCCGAAGCTCCGTTGGCGGGCCGACGGCACGCCTTACGCCTGGAATGTCGAAGGCGGCCGCGTTTCCATCAGGATTTTCGACGAAGCCGGCAAGATCGACCTCAACGCGGCCCAGGAACTGACCCTGCGCACCGTACTGAATTACCTCGTTCAGAACGATGAAAGGGCGGTACAACTGGCCGATGCCATTCTGGATTGGCGCGACAGCGACAGTTTTAGACGCCTGCACGGCGCCGAAGCCCCGGATTACGAGGCGGCTGGCTTGAAACAGATGCCCCAGAACCGCAATTTTCTCGCTCTGGAAGAGCTGCGCGGAGTGGCCGGCATCACTCCGGAACTGTACCGGGCGCTGGAGCCCTGGTTCACCTTGTATACCGGGCAGGACGGGCTCAATCCTCTCAAGGCGCCCCGGGAGATTTTGCTGCCCTTGAGCGGCGGGAATCCCGCGGTGGTGGAGAATTTCCTCTTGCAGCGGCTCACCAATACTGGGCAGCCTTTTCCGCCGGTCGTCGGGATAAAATTCCATCAGGCTAGCGATCTGGCCTATACGGTTCTAGCTCGTGCGGAATTCCCGGATCAGGGCGGGGCCGGGGTCAAGGCGATTATTAAACGAGGACGGGGCGCGGATGGCGCTCCGTTCGTCTTTCTCAACTGGAAACCGCGGATGACGCCTGGCAAATCCGGCGAATGACGCACATGCTAAAGCTCGATACCTCCATCAACCCCGACATTGGCAAATTCTTTCGCTGGTGGGCGGGCGAATTGGCCTTTCTGGTTCCTTCCAAGTTAAAAAAGCTTCTGGGCGGGGCATCGGAGTACCTGTTGCTGACCAAGGATGAGGAAGGCCTTTCGGCCCTGCATCTAAGCGCCTCGGGCGAGCGCTTTTTAGGTCGGTTTACTCTGGACGAAGCCGGTGCCCGGCGCTGCGAGCGGCTCATGGAGAAGAACGTGGAACTGGCCGAGGCCAAGGTGGTTCTGCGTCTCACGGCCGGTCAAGCCATTCGGAAGACCATCAAGCTGCCGGCCGCCGCCGAGGAGAACCTTACCCAGGTACTGGCCTTCGAGATGGATCGTTTGACTCCTTTCAAGAGCGACCAAGTCTACTTCGGCGCGCGCGTGCTGGCCCGGTCGCCGGGCACCCGGCAGATTACGGTCGAGCTGATCCTGACGCCGCGCGGCAAGCTGGACGCCTTGCTGAACGACTTGGCCGTTTGGGGTTGGCGGCCCGACATCGTGGACTTGGAGGATCAGGCCGCGCCGGGCGCCTACAATCTGCTGCCGGCCAAATACCGCGCCGTTGGAAGCCGTTGGCCGCGGATCGCCAATCTGGCCTTAGGCACAGCTATCGTGATTCTGACCGGCGCGTTGGTGGCGTTGCCTCTACTGCATGCGCGTTCGGAAGTGGAAGATTTAGAGGAGCGCGTCAGGAAAGCCGGCAAGATCGCGAAAGAGGTGGAAGCTTTGCGGCAACAAACTGATACTCTTTTGCATCAAACCCGTTTTCTTCAGGAAAAGAAGCGCAGCGAGCCCGTGCTGGTGGACATGCTGGAGGAACTCAGCCGAGTCATCCCCGACAACACTTGGCTCAACGGTCTGCAGTACAAGGACCGACGGATCGTAATACAGGGGCAGTCACCCTCGGCGTCCAGCCTGATCGAACTGATCGAAGCGTCCCCTTCTTTCAAGAACACCAGTTTCGTCTCGCCCGTAACCAAGGACGTCGGAAACAGCCTAGAGCGCTTTCAAATCGCCAGCGACATCCTCAATGGGAGGCTTTCTGAAAAATCCAATCCTGAAACATCCGATTCTAACCAGTCCGATCTCCATCAATAAATCCCGGTTGTCGGCCCTGGGGCTCCTCTTCGCCGTGCTGGCCGTGCTTTACTTGGCAGTTATCTCGCCCTTGGCCGGCCTGGCTCGCCAGTACGAGGAAAGTATTGAAGACCTGGGATTTCGCTTGCAGCGGCTGCAAAAGATCGCGGCGGAAAAGGAAAATCTCGTGCGCCGGCTGGAGAAGATCCGGGCCGAGGGGCAGAACGATGAACGCTTTATCGCCAAAAACACCGCGGCCCTCGCCTCCGCCGAGCTGCAAACTCAGATCAAGGAGATCGTGAGCGAGGCGGGCGGCGAACTGACCAGCACTCAGGTGATCCCCGAGCACGCCGAGGAACGCTTCACCCGTATTGCGGTCAAGGTGCGGATGAACGGTGGCACGCAGGTCCTGCGGGAAGTGCTGCATCGGTTCGAATCCGCCAAGCCCAACCTGTTTATAGAGAATCTCAATATTCGACCGATCCGCATGCCCCGCAATCCCGCCGCCAAGAATCCGCAGATCCCCGACCGGTTGAGCGTCGATTTCGACGTGGTCGGCTACATGCGGGCTGAATGACATGCCGAAGTGGTCTCGTGAATACTTATTGACTGCGGTTCTGGCAGGTGTTGCCGCGGTGCTCGCCTTGAGCCTGGCCGTGGAATGGCTCGTTCTGGAACGTTCTGGCAGCCGGGAGGTGTCGCCGCCCTCGGCCAGAACCGCGCCGGCTCCGATCGACGACACTGAAATAGAGGGGGATTTCGAGCTTCCTCCGCTGGAGGATTATCGTCAAATGGTCGAGCGTCCGCTATTCATGGAGACTCGCCGTCCTGGCGCGGAAACGAACGAAGCGGCCGCCCCCCAGTCGCCGCCGAGGCCCATAAACCTGAAGTTGATGGGCGTGGTCTGGACGCCCCACGGCAAAATAGCCTTGTTGGTTGACGCCAAAGGTAAATACCGCAGGCTCAAGATGCAGGATATGCTAGACGGTTGGACTCTGGTTGATTTGGAGTCGGACCGTGCCACGCTCCAGCAGGGCGAGAAACGCGAGGTGTTGCCGCTTCTCAAGAAGCGCCCCAAGCCGCCACCGGGGACTCAGCCGGCTCCCGCTCCGCCGCCGGGGCAGCCCGCCCCGCCGGCCCAGCCAGCGCCCGCGCAACCCTCAGGTCAGGGTCCAGTCCCAGCGCCGCAGCCGCAACCTGGGACCGTGGGCGCGGGCGAAGACAGCCAGGACGTGCCCGAGGACGAACCGGATGACGAAGCGGCGGGCGAAGACGGGAGCGGCGGGGAAACAAACGAAGGAAATCAGTGAACCTGCGACAATTATTATATTCTTTCTCCGGCTCGGGGGAGCTTGAGAGCTTTCGGTGATTATCGGTTGGAGTCGGTTTTATAAATAAACAGCCTCCTAGGCTATGGATGGGTTTTAAAACCCATACGATATCGAGAAAACAATAAATCCTATGTATAAAGCAAAAAACCGACTCGTGGTCATTCCATTGGCGATGGCGCTGGGATTTTCCGGTTGCGAATACCTGGGGCCGGTCGCCGCGAAAAGAACCCAGCTTCCGGCCAGCCTGGCCACCGATCGCGACAAAGGTCCGGAGTTCCGTCCCTTGCAGACCGAGCCTGTGGCTCCCGAGCCGCCGAGGCCCGCCGAACATTATCCCGCCACCGGCCGTTTGCTCGGTCCGGGTGCGGCTCCCGAGCGGCCGCCCCGAAAAGAAGGAAAGTACACCCTAAACTTCGACGACGCTGATCTGAGCGAGGTGGCCAAAACCATTCTCGATGAAACCTTGAAGATCAACTACGTCCTAAGTCCCAAGGTGACCGGCAAGGTCACGCTCCAGACTTCCCGTCCCCTGGCCGACGACGAACTCATTCCCACTCTGGAAATGCTGCTCAAGATGAACGGCGCCGTGCTCATCAAGGAGGGTGATATGTACCGCATCGAACCCGATGCGACGGCGACCGCGGATGCGCCTGGGGCCAAGCTGGGGATGGCGGGGCAGAAACTGCCCCCGGGCTATCAATTACGGGTAGTTCCGCTGCGATTCGTGGGGGTGAAGGAGATGCAGAAGGTCCTTGAGCCTCTAATGCCGCCAAAATCCATCGTCAGGGTGGATGAGGCTCGGAATATCCTCATGCTGGCGGGAACGGCGGACGAACTGGAAAGCGTGATCGAGACCATCCGGCTGTTTGACGTGGATTTCATGCGCGGAATGTCGGTGGCCCTGTTTCCATTGAAGAATGTCGAGCCCGCCACCATTGCCGAGGAACTGGATAAGGTCCTGGGCGATACGGCCAAGGGGCCTCTGGCCGGCCTGATTCGCCTGCTGCCCATCGAGCGGCTCAATGCCATTCTCGCCGTGTCGGCCCAGCCCCGCTACTTGGACGAAGTGGAAGCCTGGGTTCAGCGCCTGGACCGCTACACCACCCATCGCGCGGGCGGAGTGCATGTCTACCGGGTCCAGAATGTCGACGCGGTGGAACTGGCCAATACCTTAAGCAATATCTTCGGCGG
>CADDYU010000057.1 GCA_902810705.1 Methylococcaceae bacterium | reverse complement strand
GAGCTGATCAAGGCCACCCTGTCCCACCCGGTCATCTTCGACGGGCGCAACCTCTACGACCCCGCCCGCCTCAAGGCGATGGGCTTCGATTACTTCGGCATCGGCCGGGGCGAGGCGCTTCCGTGAGTTAAAGTGAGGAGTCCCGATGGCGCCCTCATCCTGGCCCTCTTCCAAAGGCAAGAGGGAGCCAGCGCTATTTCCTTGCTTTTGCCATGATCTTGAGCTTGTCGTGATAGACTGCGACCTCCGAATTTCGGAATGATTTCATGAGCGTAGCACTGCGGCTCTACGAACAGCTGAGCGAGGCCCAGGACGACAAGACCCGCGCCCGGCTGATCGCCGAAGCGTTCGCGCAACTGGAGGACCATTATCCACCAGTCAAGGACTTAGCCACCCAAGGCCAGGTGCGGGAGACCGAACTGCGATTGCAGAAGGAGATCAGGGAGGTCGAGGCTCGCCTCCGACTAGAGATCGAGAAGGTACGCCTCGAGATCCGCGAAGTCGAAGTACGACTGGCTCAAGCCATCCATCGGCAGACCCTCTGGGTAATAGGTTCAGTAGGTGCGGTGATCGGTCTGATTCGGCTGTTGGAGTGGCTCCTCGTTCAGGGGCCGAACCCATAGAAGGCGATGATCTTCCGCCGATCGAAGCGGGGCACCATTTTTGGGCTAGCCATTGGCGGCGTTTAAACGTTTCGACTAACCCTATCCGGCTATGAAACTCATACGAATCGGCGACTTGATGAATTCGAGCGGGGTGCGCTTCGGCACGAGCGGGGCGCGCGGCCTGGTATCGGACATGACGGACGAGGTTTGCTTTGCCTATACCCTCGCGTTTTTGGAAACGGCCGCCGCTTCCTCGCCCACCCACCGGGTGGTCTTGGCGCACGACCTTCGCCCGAGCAGCACGGGCATTGCCCGCGCCTGCGCCGCGGCGATTCGCCACGTCGGCAAAGAAGTGGATTTCTGCGGGCCCATTCCCACCCCGGCGGTGGCTTATCACGCCGCCAGCCAAGGACTTCCAGCCTTGATGGTAACCGGCAGCCATATTCCCTTCGATCGGAACGGCATCAAGTTCTACAAGGCCGCGGGGGAGATTCTGAAGGAGGACGAAGCCGCCATGTCGGCGGCCGTGGTTGCCTTGCCCGACGACGTTTCACCTGGCGAGCTTCCCGAAATCAACAGGATGGCTCAGGGCCAATACGGCGACCGCTACCTTCGGTTTTTCGGGTCCGGCGCGCTGTCCGGGATGCGGATCGGCTTTTACGAGCATTCCAGCGTGGCTAGAGACGTCTTGCGCGAGATCCTCGAAGCCTTGGGCGCGGAAGTCATCTCCTTGGGGCGCACCAATGACTTCGTGCCTATCGACACGGAAGCCGTGAGCGAGGCGGACGCTCTGAAGGCCCGCCAGTGGGCACGGGAGCATCGTCTGGATGCGTTGGTGTCCACGGATGGCGATGGCGACCGACCCCTGATCGGCGACGAGAACGGCGATTGGCTGCGCGGCGATATCGTCGGCTTGCTGTGCGCCCGGTACTTGCGCGTCGATACGGTCGTAACGCCGGTCAGCAGCAATACCGCCATCGAGAAGAGCGGTCTCTTCGCGAGAGTAATCCGCACCCGCATCGGCTCGCCCTACGTCATTGCCGGAATGGCGCCGGCGCTTGAGGAAGGGAGGGCGAGCGTGGCCGGGTTCGAGGCCAACGGCGGGTTTTTGCTGGGCGGCGATATTCTAAGGAACGGCCGCTCCCTAAAGGCCTTGCCGACTCGCGACGCCGTGCTGCCGATTTTGGCCTTGCTGGCGATGGCGCGCAAGCGGAACTGTAAGCTATCGGAAATCGCCGCCGACTTGCCTCGCCGCTTTACGGCGAGCGACCGGATTCAGGAGATCCCGACCGAGCGCAGCATGGACTTGATCGAGCGACTTGCGGCCTCTCGAGAAGCTCTCAATAGGCTGCTGGGCGCCTTGTGCGGGAAAGCCGTCTCCCTGGATCGGACCGATGGGCTGCGGATTGTCTTCGAAAACGACGAGATCGTTCATCTGCGTCCCTCGGGGAACGCGCCGGAACTGCGTTGTTATGCGGAAGCGAACAATCCCGAGCGAGCCGGAGAACTGACGCGGGAGTCCTTGGGCCGGGTGGCGGCGGCTCTCTCTTAGCCGCAAAGGGTTCGAGCGTTGCTTCGGGCAGGTGCGTCAAGAACCTACCTCGAGTTGTCCCCTTGGGTTCGAGATAGTCAGGAAGAACATCGGATCCGCCCCTCGAATCGATTTTTAACTCAAAGCCTATACTGGAAACATCATGCCAAAAATCGCGCTCATTACCGGTATCACGGGTCAGGATGGGGCTTATCTAGCCGAGTTCTTGCTGAAGAAAGGCTATGTAGTCCACGGTATCAAACGCCGGGCCTCGCTGTTCAATACCGACCGAATCGATCATCTGTATCAGGATCCTCACGAATCCAATCGCCGCTTCATTCTCCATTACGGCGATCTGACCGATTCAACCAATCTGATAAGAATCATCCAGCAGGTCCAGCCGGATGAAATCTACAACCTCGGAGCGCAATCCCACGTGGCGGTGTCGTTCGAGAGCCCGGAGTATACGGCCAACTCGGACGCCATCGGCACATTGCGTATTCTTGAGGCGATTCGCATTCTCGGGCTGGAGAAGAAAACCCGCTTTTATCAGGCTTCGACGTCCGAGTTATACGGCATGGTTCAGGAAATTCCCCAAACCGAGAAAACGCCGTTTTATCCCCGCTCGCCCTACGCCGTCGCCAAATTGTACGGTTACTGGATTACCGTGAATTACCGGGAAGCCTACGGGCTTTACGCTTGCAACGGCATTCTGTTCAACCATGAGAGCCCGCTTCGGGGCGAAACCTTCGTGACCCGCAAGATCACCCGGGCCTTGGCGCGTATCGCCCTGGGCCTTCAGGATTGTCTTTTCCTCGGCAATCTCAATTCCTTGCGCGATTGGGGCCATGCCCGGGATTACGTCGAGATGCAATGGCTCATGCTGCAACAGCAGCAGCCGGAAGATTTCGTGATCGCCACGGGCCAGCAATATTCCGTGCGGCAGTTCGTCGATCTCGCCTCGGAGGCGCTGGGGATTACGCTGGCCTGGTCGGGCGAGGGCGTTGACGAGGTGGGCGTCGTCGAGAAAGTCGAGGGAGAGGTCAAGCTAAGGCCGGGGCAGAAGATTGTCGCGGTCGATTCCCGTTATTTCCGGCCCACCGAGGTGGATACCTTACTGGGCGATCCGACCAAGGCCAAGGAAAAGCTCGGCTGGAGCCCCAAAATCAGCTTCGAGGAGTTGGTGCGCGAGATGGTGAGCGAGGATTTGAAGCTCGCCAAGCGGGACAGCCTGGTAAAACTCGCGGGATTCAAGGCATTCAACTACCACGAGTGAGAAGCGCATGGAACCCTCTTCCAAGATTTACGTGGCGGGACATCAGGGCCTGGTGGGAGGCGCCATTTACCGGCATCTTGCCGCGGAGAACTATCGGAATCTGATCGGGCGCTCGCGCGCCGAGCTGGATTTGACGGATCAATCGGCGGTGGAAGCTTTTTTCGAGACAGAGCGTCCGGACTTTGTCTTTCTGGCCGCCGCCAAGGTTGGCGGCATTCATGCCAACGATCGTTATCCGGCGGAATTCCTTCGCGACAATCTGGCGATCCAGACGAATGTCATTCATTCGGCCTGGCGGCAGAGGGTCAAGAAGCTGCTGTTTCTCGGCTCTTCCTGCATTTACCCGAAATTCGCGCCGCAGCCCATGCGGGAAGATAGCTTGTTGACAGGACCCTTGGAGCCCACCAACGAGTGGTACGCGATCGCCAAAATCGCTGGCGTCAAGATGTGCCAGGCTTATCGCCGGCAATATGGGTTCAATGCGATTTCCCTCATGCCGACCAATTTGTACGGGCCGGGCGATAACTTCAATCTCCAGAATTCCCATGTCTTGCCGGCGTTGATCCGAAAGTTCCATGAAGCCCAATCGACTCGTCAGTCCACGGTGACGGTCTGGGGAACCGGAACGCCGCGCCGCGAGTTCCTGCACGTGGACGATTTGGCGGATGCCGCGCTCTATCTCATGCGGCATTACGAGGGGGAGGAGATCGTTAACGTCGGCGTGGGTGAGGATGTTTCGATTCGCGAATTGGCGGAATTGGTCAGGGAGGTGGTCGGGTATTCGGGTGATCTGGTCTTCGACGCCAGCAAGCCCGACGGAACGCCGCGAAAGCTCATGGATGTGTCCCGCCTCCACGCGCTGGGCTGGAGGGCCAGAATACCCCTCCGCCAGGGAATTGAGTCCACCTACCGCTGGTTTTTGGAAAACGAAAATAGCCTTCGGGATTAAGTCGGCCCATCGCGCTCCGTCAATCGTTCACCGACTCCGAGACGGAGCCCTGAAGCCGGATCCGCCAAGGCTCCTTCGTTTGGTCGTCCACATGGAACGACAGCGATCCATGCTTGTGCAATAAGCCTTCCACCCCCGAGGCGTTGGGATTCAATTGCCCCTTTTGCACGAAATCCACCAGGCGCCGAACGCTGTAGATCGCCAAAACGCGGTTTCCGTTCTGACTGCTGTAGATCTGATAGGCAACATTGTTTTCCTCGAAGGCGGGATTTCTCTTGATCAAAGCGTCTATCTCGCTCTCATTGCCGCCGGTCAAGCGTTTCAGGACGGAATCGTCCCGCTCCAGGATGAGAGATCTCAGATAATCCGCCAAAGTGCCCGACCTTTGATGCTCGTGCAGAGCGCGGACCTCTGGATCGGAAAACGGGAAGCTTTCGGCCACGAGATAATGCTTGTCCATCTCGACATCGTTGGCGAACAGCGAGAGCTTGTCGAGCGACTGATGCTCCAGGGCATCCAGGAAAGAACCGGGCGCCCGGATGTGCTTGTCGACCGTGACGACCCAAGGCAGCGCCCGTCCGGTTCTTTCAAAACGATCCTTCACGCTGCTGATGACCGCGGATCGGCGCAGCTCATCCTCGCGACCCTGAGGTTTCACGATGAACGCATCCACCGCCGCGATTTGCGTGTGAAAGCCCGAGCCGTGAAATTTGTCCACGATGCCTTCGTAACGGGGCTTGTAGGGAATGCTCGTGCCGTCGTAGAGAATATTGATCCCGTGGGTTCTGGCGTGATCGGCCACCCAGTCCCGCAGGGTATTGGCGAAGGGCTCCACATAGATGTAATCGTCGCTGTGGTGATTGGCGGCGGTCAGAAGCAGGTAGAGATCGCTGGTCCTGCGAAACTCGTCGAGCGAGGCGACGACGAAATTATCTCCGCACTGGGCGCGCGCGATTTCCTCCACCGCGGTTTTTCCGGCGCCCGCTCCGCCCATGCACAAGAACAGCTTGGGGTCGGGATCGGGCGTTTTTCCCTCGAACATCGCGTCTTTCAGCCTGTCGAGCTTGATCTTGATCTTGCTGAGTCTCTCGTGAGCGATTTCAACGGCCCGCCTCAGCCGTTCGTCCCCCTCGGCCGCGGCCAGTAACTTGTTCTTAAGCGCCTCGTTGTTCGCCAGGCTGAATAGGGGGGCATCCACGCCGTGGCATTGTTTCAGTAGCTCCTTGAACTCGGTATGACTTGGCGAGCGCAAGCCGGTCAACATATTGACGTCAAGACAAAAAAGCGGCGCCGCGCCATCCTCGCCGATGCTGATGCCATCGATCTCGGACTTTCCGGGACGGCGCAACTCCTCCGTGCCGGGCAAATAGCCGATCACGTTTTCGGACAGGCTGAGGGGATAATCGGCGAAGTGCGTGCCCGACATGAGTATCTCTTCCTTGATGCTATAAAGAGGCACCAGACCGCCATTCACCGTCACGAGGCAATCTATTCCATCCTTCGTTCGATGAGACAGGAACGAAATGCCAAACACAAACCTCTTGTGTTCCGGCCATTTCCCATAGCCATTGGGAATGTTCGTCAAGCCCTTGGTGCGAGTCGGGTCGAGCGCGTGTTGAAAGGCAAGGGTTATCTGCTCGAGAGTACTGCTCGGATCATGCAAGGCAACGGCGTCGCTCGCCTCGATTCGCCTGAAATCGATGCCTTGTTCATAAACGCCTTTGAAGGCCGGCAAACTGCCGAGCGCCGTCATGAAAAAATTGAGGGTAAGTTGGTTACCGTAGCCAAACGGCTTGATGCGCCGCATCTTGTGATAAAAATTAGCCAGGCGTTCGGCGATATCCTCGGTTTTGATGACGAAGCCATTGTTGTCGAAAATCGCGCTCTCCTTGTTGTCGTCCTCGTTCAAGACCAGGCGTTCTATGGCCTCGCGAAATTCCTTTCGTTTCTCGCGGTCGGTCATGGTGCCGGGCCGATGGCTTACGGTCGCTTGCTCCCGCCAATCGTGAAACACTTCACGATGGATGCGCGAAAAAAGTTCGGTTAAATAGGTGACCCTTTTCGCCTGGTCGTGGGAAACCGTCTCTTCCGCTTCCTTCTGGAAGGTCGACAGCAATCTGCGGCAGTGAATGATCGCCCACGCGTTCCGCAGCTTGATGAGGTGTTCGAAGCCTGAGATTTCCGGGGTAGCAGTGTTGTCCATAATTTCAACCTGTCGAGCATGGCTTTATTTAGGCGGGGCCAGCTGCCTAGAAGCTTTCAGCATCCTTGCCAGAAGTCAGTCAGATCTCGTGCTATTTCATTAAGACGAATTCTCGTCGCAGGCCCTCTAGAAAAGGACAGAATCCGAGGAACGCGGCGCCGGGCCTTCACGGGCTTTCGTCAGGGTCGAACCTAGCCCTCGCGAGCCGCCTAAGACCTCAAACCCAAGCTCTGCGGACATTCATTTTAACGGCCCAATCTTACGGCCTTTTCAAGATTCAGGAAAATTTTGCCGTGATGCTACCCGACGATCGATGGAAAGTCGTCGCGGATTTAAAAATGCCGCCATAGGCCGGCCGCCGCTCGAATCACCCGTTGGGAGGAGGCGGCTTTTTCCTTTAGAATGGATGTTAACTTCTTTTCACCGCGAAGTTTCTCGAATGCCGATCATGGCTGTTTCACGACGTCTGGCTTGTCTGCTTATCTTGGCTACCCTCGGGGCGGGCTGTGGGCAAAAAGGCCCCCTTTATCTAGAAGGCCACAAACCTCGTTCTCAGCGGGCGAGTCCTCCCACGACGCCGCCAGCACCCCGGGAAGAGGCTCCAGCCCGTAAAGAGCCTGACCAAAAAGAACAATACTGATGGATTATTTCGAATATCGAGACGGCGAGCTCCATGCCGAGCAGGTGCCGCTCACGGCGATCGCCGAGCGCTACGGCACGCCCTGTTATGTCTATTCGCGGGCGACCCTGGAACGTCATTGGCGAGCTTTCGATCGGGCTTTCGTCGATCAGCCTCATCTGGTGTGCTATGCCGTCAAGGCTAATTCCAATCTGGCTGTGCTCAATGTGCTGGCTCGCTTGGGCTCCGGCTTCGATATTGTCTCCGTAGGCGAGTTGGAGCGGGTCTTGGCGGCGGGCGGGGATGCCGCCAAAACCGTGTTCTCCGGAGTAGGCAAGCGCGAGGATGAGCTGCGCCGGGCGCTGGAGGTGGGCATCCGGTGCTTCAATGTGGAAGTTTTGGGGGAGTTGGATCGGCTGAACCGCATCGCCGGGGAGATGGGCGTCAAGGCGCCGGTATCCCTTCGGGTGAACCCGGACGTGGATGCGCGAACCCACCCTTACATCTCCACGGGACTTCAGGAGAATAAGTTCGGCATCGACGTGGAGGAGGCGCTGCACGGCTATCGCCGCGCCGCGGGCCTGCCGAACCTCGAGGTAACCGGCATCGATTGCCATATCGGTTCGCAGCTCACCTCGGTGCAACCTTTCATCGACGCCCTGGATCGGGTATTGCTACTGGCCGAACGGCTGAGAGAGGAGGGGATTTCGATTCACCACCTGGATATTGGTGGGGGGCTCGGGATCCGGTACCGGGACGAATGCCCACCGGAGCCGGCCGAGTATGCCGCGCTCTTGTCGGAGCGGCTGGCGGGCCTCGACTACGAAGTGCTCATGGAGCCCGGCCGGGCCATCGCCGGCAATGCTGGCGTGTTGCTGACCCGGGTGGAATATCTCAAATCCAATCGCCTCAAGTCCTTCGCCATCGTCGACGCCGCCATGAACGATCTCATCCGCCCCGCCCTGTACGACGCCTGGCAGGCCATCCTTCCGGTGCGCCCCACGAGCGCCGTGCCGCAGCGGGTTTTCGATATTGTTGGCCCGGTCTGCGAAACCGGCGATTTTCTCGGCAAGGCGCGGGAGCTGGCCCTGCGGGAAGGTGATTTGCTGGCGGTGCGCTCGGCCGGCGCCTATGGATTCAGCATGAGCTCCAATTACAACTCGCGCCCGCGCCCCGCGGAGGTGCTGGCGGACGGTGACAAGACCTTCCTGATACGCCGGCGGGAGGAATTGGCGGACCTCTTCCATGGCGAGTTTCTTCCGGACTGAACGATGCATCTGAAATTCACCAAGATGCATGGCCTAGGCAATGATTTCGTCGTGATCGACGCCATCCGGCAAACCGTGAACCTGACGCCGGAACAGATCCGGTTTCTGGCTGATCGCCATTTCGGTGTCGGTTGCGATCAGGTATTGGTGGTGGAGCGCCCGGCCCACTCGGATGCCGATTTCCGTTACCGCATTTTCAATGCCGATGGGGGCGAGGTCGCCCAATGCGGCAATGGCGCCCGCTGTTTCGCCCGTTTCGTGCGAGAGCACGAGCTTACCGATAAGAGAGAAATTCGGGTAGACACGGACGCTGGCCGGCTGGTCCTGTACGTCCTCGCGGATGGCATAGTCAGGGTTGACATGGGCGTGCCGCGCCATGACCCGGCGGAAATCCCCTTGGCGATGGAGCGGGAAGCCTTGCGGTACGTGGCGGAAGTCCAGGGCGAGACGTGGGAGTTCGGCGCGGTGTCCGTGGGCAATCCTCACGCGGTCCTGCGGGTGGAAGACGTGAGACTCGCTCCGGTGACGACCCTGGGTCCGCGGCTGGAAAGCCATGCGCTTTTTCCGCAACGGGCTAACATTGGCTTCATGGAAGTGATCGATCGTCACCATATCCGCTTGCGGGTGTTCGAGCGGGGCTCCGGCGAAACCCTGGCGTGCGGCAGCGGCGCCTGCGCCGCCGTTGTGGTGGGGATCGACCAGCATGTGCTGGACAGTCCGGTTAGGGTCGATTTGCCGGGTGGTTCACTCGAGATAGATTGGCAGGGGAGGGGCCAGCCGGTGCACCTGGCAGGGCCGGCGGCCATCGTTTTTCAGGGGGAAATCGATTTATGAACCAAGGAAATTCCAAACGACACGATCAACTTCTCATAACAGCCGCGGACGTCAAAAAATTTCTCCGCCGTCATCCGGATTTTTTCCAGGATCATCTGGATTTGCTGGAGGATCTCAGATTGCCGCATCCCTGTGGCGATGCCGTGTCATTAATTGCCCGGCAAATCGAATTGCTTCGGGAGAAGAATTCCCGTTTGCAAGCCCAGCTGAACAACATCATGCAAATCGCCCGCGACAACGATGCCTTGTACCAGCGTCTCCACCAGTTGTCGCTGACGCTGCTGAACGCCAAGGATCTGACAGATGCCCTGGTGGCTCTTAAATGGGGCCTATGTCAACATTTTCAGACCGATTTCGTTTCGGTCCATCTAGCGGATTTCGAGGCCCCTCATAGTTTCGCCGACTCTTGGGTGAACTCGGGAAGTGGAGGATCGGAATTGCTTGCAGCGGCGTTGGATGTAGGCAAGCCCCAATGCGGCGGACCCGACCCGGAGCAGACTGCGTTTCTGTTCGGCGCCAAGGCTTCCGAGGTCGCTTCCTACGCCTTGGTTCCTCTTCAGCATGCGGGGCTGCGCGGTTTGCTTGCCATTGGCAGTCGCAATCCGGAGCGCTTTAAACCCGGTATGGGCTCCTTGTTTCTCACCCAATTGGGCGAAATTCTCTCTGTCCGTTTGGCGGGTTTACTCGATAGTCACGCTTAAAGGCCATGCAGGAAGAAGCGGATCGGCTGCTCGGCGCATTTCTCGAGTCCTTGCAAGTCCAACAGCGGGTCTCGCCTCACACGCTGAAGGCTTATGCTCGAGATCTCTCTCAATTGAAGGCGTTCTGTGATCGGTGCGGCGTCCAAGCCTGGACCGCCCTGAAAGCCGCCCACCTCCGCGAGCATATCGCGGACCGGCATCGAGCCAAGATCGGCAGCCGCAGCTTGCAGCGCGCGCTTTCGGCCATTCGGAGCTTTTACGATTTCCTTATCAAGAAGGGGGAAGCGGCTCATAACCCAGCGCGCGGGATCCGGGCTCCGAAAGCGCCGCGCTCCTTGCCAAGGCTTTTGGATGTGGATCAGATGATCGGACTCTTGGAGGCTCCCTCTGAAAATGCTCTTGAATTTCGAGACTCGGTGATGTGGGAGCTGTTCTATTCCTCGGGGCTACGCCTTTCGGAACTGACGGGGCTAGATTTATCCGACCTGGATTTGAGCGAAGGAATGGTATTGGTCCGAGAAGGCAAAGGCCGAAAATCCCGCCACGTCCCCGTGGGACGATGCGCCGTGGAGGCACTGAAGCAATGGTTGGCCGTTCGATCCGATTATGCCGATGTGGAGGAACCGGCCGTGTTCGTCAGCCGCCGTGGAAGGCGCATCGCCCCAAGGAGCGTTCAGATCCGCCTAGAGCGGTGGCGGAATAAGCTAGGGCTGCCGGAGCGCGTCCATCCCCATATGCTCCGTCATTCCTTCGCCAGCCACATTCTGGAGTCCAGCGGCGATTTGCGAGCCGTGCAGGAGTTACTCGGACACGCTAATCTTAAAACCACGCAGGTCTATACCCATCTCGATTTTCAGCATTTGGCCGCCGTTTACGACCGCACCCATCCACGCGCCAAGAAGCGGGTCAAGCCGGACTCTCAGTGACGAAGCCGTCTTGGATACGGTATAATGCACAATCCCGAAGTTCGGGAAACCGCCACAGGACGCCCTTTATGTCAGTGCCAGAAGCCTCCGAAAGCCCATCTTCAACTACCGCAATCGGCGTAAAAGGAAGATTCGCCTGGAGAAATCTTGTTGAAAAGGGCTTATTGTGGAAGGTCGGATCGGCTTTAGTTTTCCTGATAGTGCTGCTTTACGGCATTGCTTGGTATTGGAGTAGCGAGCCAGACTCGTTCGATGTGCTCGAGGTCGCCGCAACCGAGGCGAACGTCACTAATCCCAAAGAACTCCCGCTGGGATACACTTATTCGTCTGCTCTGATCGAAATCGCCGAAACCTTGCTGAACAAGCGAGGCGGTTTTCTGAACAACGACGTTTTTCCGCCCAGTGTGCTCCTGGATAACATTCCGAATTGGGAGTACGGGGCCTTGATCGCACTGCGTGATGCCACGACGGCTCTACGTAATAATATTTCCCGCTCCCAAACCCAATCACGCGAGGATCCCGATTTGGCCAGGGGCGAGCCGTTCTTCTATTTCGATCATAAGTCCTGGCAGTTGCCTTCCTCGGAATCCGAATACGAGAAGGGCATGGAATCCTTGCTGGCATATCGGGAGCGGCTACTGAAGCGTGATGCGAGCTTCTACTCCCGGGCGGACAACTTGCGGCAATACCTAGAGGTTTTGGAAAAGCGTCTGGGCGATTATTCCAATCGGTTGAGCGCCAGCACCGGCGCGGCGCTGCAGGGCGGCGGAGAGAATCAGCCCGGGGTCGCCAAGACACCTTGGCTAAGAATCGACGATGTATTCTTCGAGGCGCGTGGCTATACGTGGGCGGCCATGCACGTATTAAAAGCCATCGACTTCGATTTTCGAGACATCTTGGGTAACAAAACCGCCTCGGTCCCCTTGCGGCAAATCATCCGTGAACTGGAAAACAGCCAGCATTCCGTTTTGAGCCCGGTAATCCTTAACGGCAGCGGCTATGGTCTATTCGCGAACTATTCCCTGACCCTCGCCAACTATATTGCCCGCGCCAATGCGGCCACCATAGACCTCCGTAGTCTATTACAACAGGGTTAAAGTCGGCCTTGGTTTATTTTGGATGAGTTCCGTTTGGAGATGTGTTAACTGTTTAGCCCCACCGTGAGTTAGAGTGGGTTGAAGCTCAGGCGATCGGGCTTTCTTTGGGTTAGGTTCAGGGATTCGAGCTGCCTGGGCATTGAGGGATGCCCCCCATTAGATGGAGGATACCCCTGTAAGGCTACTCACCGAGCTTGTAAGGCTGAACATTACCGTTTGTCGATAAATTGCAATTTTTCCAGTAGTTTAAGATACCGCTGATAACGCGCTCCGCTGATCTGACCCGTTTCGACCGCCTCCCGCACGGCACAGCCCTTGTCGTTGACATGGCGACAATCCCTGAACCGACAGGCCGCCAGCCAAGCTTGGAACTCCCGGTAACCGGCCGCAAGATCCCCCAAGGTCATCTCAGCCAAACCGAATACCGCCACGCCAGGGCTATCGATAAGATCGCCGCCATCGGGCAAGTGGTAAAGAGTCGCTGTGGTCGTGGTATGACGGCCCAAACCGGCTTTCTCGGAGAGCGCGCGGGTGCGAAGCTGCTTGTCCGGCAGCAGGGCATTGGTCAGAGAGGATTTGCCCACACCGGATTGGCCAGCCAGCATACTGCACTGTCCAACTAGCCGTGTCCGCAAGTCGGCCAATCCTTCACCGGTTTTCGCGCTAACGAGGAGAATCGGATAGCCGATGGCTTCGTAATCAGCAAGCATCGATCGGAGTCGCTCTCGATCCTCTGCCTGGTCGATTTTGTTGAGGACCAATACGGCACCAAGATGCCGGTGTTCACAGGCGGCCAAATATTGATCGACCAATAGCCAATCCGGTTCAGGCCCGGTGGCCGTAACCACGAGTACTTGATCCAGGTTCGCGGCCACGGGGCGTATCCTCCCTCCCGAGCCGGGCCGGGCCAGCAGGCTTCGGCGTGGCAGAATTTCCGTCACTCGGCCCCGCTTGCCCTCGCAAGGTTCCCACATGACCAGATCACCCACCGTAGCCTCGCCCACGTGCCGGCGGGTATGGCAGAGAATGATCTCGCCTGTGGAGCTCTCCACAGCCAACCCTTGACCCAAATGACTGATGATTAGACCCGTCTGCAAGGGACAGAAGGTGAGGCGGTGCCCATACTCGCGCTATGAAGCCTTGGCGGACAGATGGGCGATGCGGATGGCCGCGGGAGGATGGCTGTAATGGAAGGCCGAATAAAGTGGATCCGGAGTCAGGGTGCTGGCGTTCTCCCGGTACAGTTTGACCAAGGCGCTGATGAGATGGGCCGGCTGGGTATAGGATGCGGCGAAGTCGTCCGCCTCGAATTCGTATCGGCGCTGAAAATAAGCGATGATCGGCCGCAGGAATACGGTGAAGACCGGAGCCACCAGCATGAACAGCAGCAAGGCTGCGGCATTGGAGCGCAGCTCGACGCCGAGTCCACTGTAAAACCAATCCTGTCCGCTTACCCAGCCCAGCAGGGCGAAGCCGACCAAGCTCATAACGGCGCTGGCCAAGAGCATCTTGAGCACATGCTTCCGCTTGAAATGGCCGAGCTCGTGAGCCAATACCGCCTCCAGCTCATCATGCTCGAGTGAATTCATCAGAGTGTCGAAGAAGACGATGCGCTTACTATCACCTATCCCGGTGAAATACGCATTGCCATGGCCCGAGCGGCGCGAACCATCCATCACGAAAATGCCTTTGCTGTGAAAGCCGCAACGGACGAGCAACGATTCGATGCGTTTTTTCAAGGCTTCGTCCGACAACGGCGTGAACTTGTTGAAGAGGGGGGCGATGAACGTCGGAAAAGCCCAGCTCATCAGGATGGAGAAGCCTAGCAAGATGGCCCAGGCCAATAGCCACCAATACTCGCCCACGCTGCCCATCACCCATAGGATCAAAGAGAGCAGCGGAATGCCTATCGCAAGGCTTAGAAGTAACTGAAGCCCTAGGTCGACGGCGAATTGCCGGGGCGTATTGCGATTGAATCCGTATCGCTCTTCGATGACGAAGGTTTGATAGAGGCTCATTGGCAATTCCAGCAGTTGAATCAGGAACAAGGTGGTCAAAATGACGCCGACACCGGTCACCAAAGGAGAAAATTCGAAACCGCTCCATACCTTTTGCACCAGGCTTATGCCGCCGCCTAGGGTAAGCCACAGCAGCACGGCGACTCCGAGGATGCGCTCGACATTGCCCAGGCGGATTTTGTCGATGGTGTAATCGGCGGCCTTTTGATGCGCTTCGAGAGAGACGGTGTCTTTAAACGCCGCCGGGACAGCGTTGCGATGCGCGCGCACATGAGCCGTCTGGCGCCGAGACAGCCAGTATTCGATGCCGAAGGAAGCGGCTAGGGCGATCAGGAATACGACGGTAAACGTATTCATCGGGAACAACTCCGTTGCGGTAAGCGGCAAAGCTTAGCCTTTGCTAAAATCCCTGACAAGATTTCCGGGCAACCTTACCCGGCGCCCTGGCGCGAGTCATCGCGCGGCAGGCGAACCCGCCCTTCGCATTCCAAGGAACCATCATGGCGCAAGATTCGCGGAATCTCATCTGGATCGATCTGGAAATGACCGGTCTTGATCCCCAAAACGACAGCATCATTGAACTGGCCACGGTGGTGACCGACAAGGACTTGAACGTGCTCGCGGAGGGGCCGGTCTTGGCGATCTTCCAAACCGACGAGGTCCTGGCCCGCATGGACGACTGGAACCAGAAGCATCACAGCGAATCGGGCTTGATCGGCCGGGTCCGAGAAAGTGCCTTGAGCGAAGCGGAAGCCGAGCGACTCACTCTCGCCTTTCTGCAAGGATGGGTTCCGTCGGGCTCATCGCCCATGTGCGGCAATAGCATCTGCCAGGATCGACGCTTCCTGGCCCGCTGCATGCCAAGGCTGGAAAGCTATTTCCATTATCGCAATTTGGACGTTTCCACCTTGAAAGAATTGGCTGGAAGATGGGCACCGCATATCAGGAGTGGTTTCAAGAAGAAGAATTCGCATCGGGCATTAGACGATGTTCTGGAATCGATCGCCGAACTTCGCTACTACCGGCGGCACATGCTTAGAATTTAATTCTAAAGCACCCTTTGCTCCGCCTTCCGTTCGGAAGGCCGAAACGGGCTTAAAGACCGGCGATGACGGCAATCAAGAGGAGGGTCATAAACACCGCAATGGTGGTGACCACGGCGCCTTGTACCTTTTTGGCAGGATCAAGCAGTCCGATAATGCCAAAAACAAGACCGGCAGGCGGCACGAGCAGCGTCAGAAGAATCAGCCCTATCATGACGAACCAATTCCAGGGATGCCCCACTATGATGTTGCCGCTCAAGTCTTCTACGGGATGTCCGCAGCCACTGCAAACAACCGCTTTGTCCTTTACCTCTTTACCGCAGTGGCGACAGTACATGTTAAAGCCTCGATAATTCTTGTACTTTTGTACTTTCTTCGGGAATATGCTTGGCGAGCCGCGCCGGATTCAACCATTCCGGCCGGCGCAGAGCATAGCCTAATGCTCGTCCACTTGCCACACCAGCCGGTTCAGGCTCGGGGCGGCCTGCCGCATGATTCGTGCCTGGCCGGAGACCGTTTCCTGGACTGCACAAGCTTTGTCCGTTATGTGAGAATAGCCGGCGCCCGCGCACCCCTTCCTGGAGGCCTATCGGCTTCACTGGAGGCGGGAGGCGCAACTTCGCTTGACACGCCTGTCTAAGCCATCCGAGCGCCCGGCGCATCGCAATCCAAAAATCATCAAGCAAGAGGAATATGACGTCATGAGCAAAAAAACTTTCTCTACTGTCATGGGCGCCGCTATCGCCACGTCCTTGGCCAGTGTCGCCAATGCGGGTGAGAACCCATTCCTGATCAAGGAATTGGCCAATGGCTATATGCAAACGGCCGAAGCCGGCAAGGAGCAGAGGGAAGGCAAGCAACAGAAGGAAATGGTTTGCGGCGAAGGCAAGTGCGGCGCGCAGATGATGAAAACCCCGGAAATGAACTGCGGCGCCATGAAGGCCGAAGCGCAAAAGAAGGAAGAGGCGCAAAAAAAGGCTATGGAAGGCAAGTGCGCGGGCATGAACATGAATCCTGCGCCCGCCCAGCCGAACCCGACCCCTCCGGCCCAGCCGCCCAAGGCGCCCTAAACCCCCGGTTGCCGCCAACGTCGCTTCATGCAGGAATTTCCCGTCCAGGGCGCGGGCCTCGGTCTCAGGCGAGCCTTCCTCGGCCAACTGGCCGAGGAGCCTCCGGAGATGATCGATTTTTACGAGGCCGCTCCGGAAAACTGGATGCGCATCGGAGGCCGGCTTGGCAAGCAATTTCGCAGTCTGACCGAACGCTTTCCCTTCATCTGCCATGGCTTGTCCTTGTCCCTAGGCGGTCCCTCGCCCTTGGATGAAACGTTTCTCCGCGAGCTCAAGGCGTTTCTCGACCGCCATCAGATCCGCCTGTACAGCGAGCACCTGAGCTTTTGCGGGGACCAGGGCCATCTCTATGACCTCATGCCGATTCCTTTCACGGAGGGCGCGGTTCGCTATACGGCCGAGCGAATTCGCCGTGTCCAGGATATCCTGGAGCGACGCATCGCCATCGAGAACATTTCCTATTACGCCGCGCCAGGTCAGGAGATCCAAGAGATCGATTTCCTGAACGCCGTGCTGGCCGAGGCCGATTGCGACTTGCTGCTGGACGTGAACAATATATACGTCAACAGCGTCAATCATGGCTACGATGCCGAAGGGTTCCTGGACGCCATTCCGACCGCTCGCATCACCTATGCTCATATTGCCGGGCATTATGCGGACGCCGGGGACGTTCTGGTGGACACTCACGGCGCCCCCGTCATCGATCCGGTATGGCGGCTTCTGAGCCGCGCCTATGCCCGATTCGGCGTAGTTCCCACCTTGCTCGAACGAGACTTCAATATTCCGCCCCTGGCCGAACTGCTCGACGAAGTCCACGGCATCCGTATCCTCCAGGCCGCCCAGGCGCCGCGCGCCCGCAGCTATGGCTGACGGCCCCCTGGATTTTCAGTCCATGCAATATGCCTTCGCCGCCCACCTCCGCGATCCCGGTCGCCACCCGCCCTTACCGGACGTGGATCCGGCTCGACTGCGCCTTTATCGTGAACTTCTCTTTAACAATATCGAAAGCTTCGTCACCGCCGGCTTTCCGGTGCTCAAATCCATTCTGACGCGGGCACAGTGGCTTGCGCTAGTTCAAGACTTCTTCGCGAGCCACCACAGCAAGACTCCGTTGTTCGTGGAAATCGCCGAAGAATTTCTAAGTTATTTGCACGATGAGCGAGGCGAGCGGTCGGATGATCCCGCTTTCCTGCTGGAATTGGCTCATTACGAGTGGGTGGAACTGGCGCTAGCCGTTTCGGAAGCCGAGCCGCTCCGGTCCGATGAGTCCTTCCTTCAGGACCCGCTCAGCGGCATGATCCGGCTTTCCGAACTGGCCTGGCCCCTAGCCTATCGCTTTCCGGTACATCGGATCGGTCCGAGCTACCAACCTGCCGAACCGCCTGATCCGCCCACTTTTCTGGTGGTTTACCGGGATCCTGACGATGCCGTGAGATTCCTCGAGATTAATCCGGCCACCTATCGGCTGTTGCAGCTTCTGGAAGGAGGCCCGCTGCCTGCTCGAGAATGTCTGTTGCGGACCGCCGACGCCTTGCACCATCCGGACCCGGCGAGTTTCTTGGATTTCGGGGCGGATATTCTGCGCGAGCTCGCGGAGCGAGGCGTCATCGGCGCAGACATTTTGAGCGATCCGTTTATCTAAAGTGGAGAGAGGGCCGAATTTCGGCTGCGACTGCGTTTTACTCAATGGCTTGCCCCAAGACAGTGCCCGGCACGGCACAAAAGCCGTGCGCGTGATGGAGGTCGATCCCGGCTTGAGCATTCATCTGTGCATGTCAGGCATTTCTAATCATCTCCTATCCCGCCGTTGTGGCCTTTGTCCGCCATGGCACGGCTCATGCTTTTGCCTGAGAACAGTTCACGGACCGCGCTCATGAAAATAGCTTTAGCCGATTACCGAAAGAATGAAGCCTACGATGAGCTCCTCGATGCCGAGTATCGGCCACGATTAGCGGCCAAGGCGTTGTTCGAATACCTCGATTCGCTTCCTCCGGGCGAACTGGAAGCACGCCGCCAATCCGTGGATGCGGCCATCATGACCATGGGCATAACCTTTACGGTGTATAGTGAAGCCGGCAACATCGATCGTGCCTGGCCTTTCGACATCATCCCGAGGGTCATGGCGATGAGCGAATGGGTGAGGATCGAAGAGGGCTTGAAGCAACGGCTCACCGCTTTGAACCTGTTCATCAACGATCTTTATAATGAGCAAAAGATCGTCAAGGATGGGGTTTTCCCGGCCGAGGTATTGGCGGGCTCGCGCAATTTTCGGGAGCAGTGCCGTGGCATAACGCCCCGCTATGGGGTATGGGCCCATATTTGCGGAACCGATTTGGTGCGTGATAAGGACGGCACGGTGTATGTGCTGGAAGACAATCTCCGGGTACCTTCGGGGGTTTCCTATATGCTGGAAAACCGACAGATCATGAAGCGGTTGTTTCCGGAAGTCTTCCAGGCCGGCACCATTCTGCCGGTGGACGATTATCCCACGCAGCTTTACGACACCTTGGCGGCACTCTCGCCGCGGGAGGGAGACCGGCCTGTCGTGGCGGTGCTGACGCCCGGCATCTACAACTCGGCCTATTTCGAGCACAGTTATCTCGCTCAGCAAATGGGCGCGGTGTTGGTGGAAGGTTCCGACCTGTTCGTGGACCCGGATGAGCATGTGTATATGCGTACCATTTCCGGATCGAGGCGAGTCGATGTCATTTATCGGCGTATCGACGACGAATTCCTGGATCCTGAAGTCTTTCGCCCCGATTCAGCATTGGGAGTCCCGGGCATCATGCGGGCTTGGCGGGCCGGCAAGGTGGGCATCGCCAACGCGCCAGGATCGGGGGTGGCGGATGATAAAGTGGTGTACACCTTCGTGCCAAAAATCATCAAATATTATTTAGATCAGGATCCGATCATTCCCAATGTACCTAGTTATCTTTGCATGCACGAGAAGGAAAGGGATTACGTGCTCGCCAATCTGACCAAGTTGGTCATCAAGCCCGCTAACGAATCGGGCGGCTACGGTATGCTCATCGGGCCCAGAGCCAGTCCCGAGGAAGTAGCGAAATTCGACGAATTGATCCGGGCCCATCCGCGCAACTACATGGCTCAGCCCACTTTGAGCATTTCCACAGCGCCCACCCTGACGGGCGAGGAACTGGCGCCCCGCCATTTGGACTTGCGCCCGTTCATCCTTCAATCAAACCGGCTCTACGCCACCACCGGCGGTTTGACCCGGGTGGCGCTGAAAGCGGGATCGCTGGTAGTGAACTCCTCCCAGGGCGGTGGCAGCAAGGATACCTGGATCGTTGATACGGAGGCCTAAATGTTATCCCGAGTCGCCGAAAATCTGTATTGGATGGCTCGCTATTTGGAGCGGGCCGAGAACACTGCCCGGCTGATCAACACCACTGGCCAGGTTCTGCTGGACCTGCCACGGGGGGCGTCGTTCGGCTGGGATATCTTGTTAAAGGTAGTGGGCCTCGACAAGCTTTTCGACGAGCATTACACGGTGGCCAATGAGTCGAACATCATGCGCTTCCTGATTCAGGACGAGCGCAACCCCAGCTCGGTGGTATCCAGCATCCGCAGTGCCCGCGAGAACAGCCGGACACTTCGGGAAATCTTGCCCAAGGAATTTTGGGAGATCCTGAACGGCCTGTATCTTTTTATCCGCCAGCAGGCGCCTGCCGCAGCCCAAAGTCAGGGACAACGCTACAGAGTCCTGAACCATGTGGTTGAGCGGGGGCAATCGCTGACAGGATTGCTGATGGGGTGCATGAGCCACGACCTGGCCTATCAGTTCATTGAACTGGGCCGTAATGTCGAGCGCGCTGACATGACCACCCGTATCGTGGATATCAATTCCGCAGTGCTCCTGCCCCATGACGGCGGCGCCCTGGAACCTGTGCAGGAGCGGCTTTGGATGAGCGTGCTCAAGGCGCTCAGCGCCTACCAGATGTACCGCCGGCATGTGGACGTGCATGTCAGAGGTACGGCGGTCTTGAGCTATCTCTTGCTCGATCCTCATTTTCCGCGCACCGTTCGCTACTGCCTCGGCAAAATCGAAGAATGCCTGTCCACGCTGCCCGATAACGGCGATGCCATGAAATCCGCCCGCCGCGCTTGGCGCCGGCTCGCGGGACTGCGCTGGGAAGGGCTGACGCCGGCGGTGCTGCACGAATACCTGGACCAGTGCCAGACCGATCTGGGCGCCATCCACACGGCGGTGTCCGCTCAGTACTTTTATCGCGAACAGCCGAAAACCCAGCCGCCCGAACAGGCGGCGGCATAAGGTCCCGCCCGTCGTAAGCCATGAGGAGGGAGCGGCCGGAGGAACTTAATTTAAGGTCTCCGGCACGCTCCATTTCACCGCGACGTCGCTCTGAAGGAACATTTTTGGCATTCGGCTTTAATCTTGCAGCGGCCGCCTTGACGGGCCTGACCGGCTCTCCGGAAGAGCCGCCGGTCGCTTTTAGAATGAGGTCCCAATGCGCCAAATCCCCCATCGTCTGGGCATTTCGCCTATAGCTCACGGCCGAGTCGTCGAAGTCCGCGCTGTTTTCAAGGCTTAAGGATGGCACGTGAATTGCCCTTGAAAAGCTGGCGGCCGGTGGGTGTCAGGCAGGGAGTCGCCACCTAAAGCATTTTTCACCTCTGGTAGTGCATCGGCCAAGAGCGGGACCCGCCGGGCAGTGGGTGCCGCGCTACGAGGCCTGAAAAATGCTTTGGCATTCGCCACCCATTGGCGCGCACCAATTTCGCCGTTAGCAACGGATCAGCTACGGCACCCGTGCGGAGCACGGCTGGAAAACCTCTGCCTTGGGGCGTAGACGCCTTCCTAAACTCAGCCTCCTCGACTCTGCCTAGGTCGGCTCGCCGCCCCGCTACAGGGGCGGCTTTTTTTGTCCGTCAGCTCATTGCCCTGCGTCCTCGTATTGGATTGGGAGGAACCCAGACGAACCGCTATGCGAAAACAGTTTGCTAGGCCGGACGGGACAAATCCAGGAGATAGGGGAATCGGGAGCGGGCCTGCTCAAGGGGCATCGCCAATCGCCGCGCTCCCGATCCGAAGTTGAGAAAGCGGCCGCCGGGACTCCAGGGCGGAAGCGCCACCTGCGGCGGGCGCGGGAGGCGCGGCTCGCCGGTGCCTTCCGACTCCGGGACGGCTCCCGGCGCAGCGGCCGCGCCGGTAAGTCCGGGGCGGGCCGGAAAATAGGTGCAGCCGCCAAGCACGTCTCCGGTTCTGGCGTCGATGAGGTCGAACACCAAGGACTGAACGGGAGGCAGGGTAGGGTGCAAGGTCGAAGGCGGATTCCAGGCCTTGTAGCGTACTCCCGCGAGGCACCGACCGCGGCTGCCGGTCGCTTGCAAGGGCACCCGCTGTCCGTTGCATACCAACATATGACGGGAGGGCACCAGCCCCGAGACTTCGACCTGAATCCGCTGATTCGCCGAGTCGATGAAGCGCGTCACGCCGGAAGCCGTCACTTCTTCGGATAGCACCGGCCAAGGCTCGTGAGCCATGCGGAGCTCCAGGCTTACATTGTCCAGCGAGATCCGGCCCAGCACCGGGAAGCGTTGTTCCAGAAACGGCTCGAACCAATCGGCCTGCACCGGCAGCTCCCCGCGATTGACATCGCGGAGCACCTCCAGCAAATCCTCCCAAAGGAGACTTGGCAGCATGAAGCGGTCGTGCAGCGCTTCGTCCCAAGAGATTAGCCGGGAATCGGCGGGGTGACGGGCCAGGTAAGCGATAAGAGCCCAGAGCAACAGGAACTGGGCCAGCGCCGGGCCGGGGCCGGCGGCCGTCTCCATGGCGCGGATGGCGATTCGGCCCAGCCGTTGACTGGAGCGGTCCGGGGGATACAGCTGATCGATGCGAATTTCCGCCCGATGTATGTCGCCAGCCGGATCGGCCAAGAGATGGCGAAGCGCCCGGTCGGGAATCCAGGGGCCTGGGGCGTCATCCAAGGGCATGCGGGACAGCGCGATACCGAGTTCGTACAAGGCATCGTCCCGGCCCTCGTCGGGGCGCGGCGCGGGCCCCGACG
The DNA here is from genome assembly GCA_902810705.1 of Methylococcaceae bacterium. Classification (GTDB taxonomy): domain Bacteria; phylum Pseudomonadota; class Gammaproteobacteria; order Methylococcales; family Methylococcaceae; genus CADDYU01. Next base: position 1,472 of record CADDYU010000057.1, on the reverse strand, counting down.
GGCCCACCAGCCGGCTGGCGAAGAAATAGGACAGGCTCGGATGCTCTTGCCAATAAGTGATCAGCGAGTGCAGCAGCTGCGGTCGGAGCAGAAACGGACTGAGCGCAGGCCGCTCGCCGCCAAGGACGATGTCGGCGTTGCCGCCGGGCGGCTGGCGGCGTCCGTCCGCGGCGATCCGTTCGGCCACGAGGCCGAGTGCTTCGGCTTCCCCATAAGCGGCCGTCACGAACTCGGCCAACTGTTCCCAGGAGTCGGCGAGGGGTAGCACAAGCTTCAGCACTCCGGCATCGGGCTCCAGGCTAAACCGTCCCAGCCGGAAATCCTCCGGCGGCTCGTAGCCCTCCAGCCGCACGGGCAAGCCGAGCGCGTAGGCGGTGGCTTCAATCGCCGCCACTAGATCCAGCCAGTGTTCCAAATGAGTCAGGGGCGGCAGGAACACGTACAGCCGGCCATTCCTGATCTGCACGCACAGCGCCGTGCGGGGTGCCTGGGTCGAGGGTCGGTCCGGGTCCGCCGGCTCGAGCGGTCTGGGATTCTGGATGAAACTGGTGAGGCGAGCGCTCAATTCGCCGTAGCTTTCCGGCAACAGCGGTCGTTCCTCGAACTGGCAGCGCTCGGGATCGGGATCTTCCGCTCCGTGTTCCCCGGCGGGCAGGCTGTCCAGCGGCAGCCGATAACCCATCGGCGATTCGCCGGGCATCAAATAGAGAGTGCCACGGCGGAACCGCCAGCGACCGCTCGTCCAGCGCCCGGCCACCGAGTCCCAGCGCAGGGGCAGTACGTAGCCTACCGGGTCCTGTCGGGTTTGAGAGAGCCTGATCGCCAGTGCTTGACGCTGCGTGGGATCGCGAAGGGCCTCGGCAGGCGGCTCGAATTGAATATGGGCGCGGTTCAGCCAAAGCTCGTACAACTGGTCTTCATGGGCTGCCATTAGGTATTCCGGTGGCAGTTCCAGCTTCTTGGCGAGGACTTGGGCGAAATACTCCGCGTCGGACTCGTCAGCGGCCTCCGGGCCTAGATTCTGGGCTAGCCGCCGGGCCCGAGTTCCCCCTGCCTGAGGAGGCGGGACCACCGCGGGCGGGTGGTTTCCACCGTTTGGCCGGATCTCGGCCAGCACGGCGGCATTGCGCAGAATGGGCCGCTCGTCGGTCCGGAAAAAACAGTTCAGTCGCCACCGAGGCAGAGTCTCGCCGCCGAACCATTCGCCCTGGCCCTCATGTATCACCCCGCCGGACGCTAGCCGTTGTCTCAGCCGAGTGAGCAAAGCTTCGGCGGCGGCCCGTTTGTCCGGACCCAGAGCTGCCGTGGACCATTCCAGGGCGCTGGAACCGGCGGCGGTGAAGCAGAGGTTGGGCCCCATCGACAGGTGGATGCCCTCGGTCTTGAGCCGCTCGTCCACGTGCCGCCCTAGAATTTGGAGATCGCTCCACTGCGCTTCCGTGTAGGGGGCGGGCTTGGGGGCGGGAATCAGC
>CADDYU010000056.1 GCA_902810705.1 Methylococcaceae bacterium | reverse complement strand
CTAGCTAATAACTTTTAATACTCAAGCGTTGTGCCTTCTGTGCGCGGCAGGATTTATTACTTCGTTCTTTAGTACTTCACAGAAATAATTTTTGCGCATTGTTCGCGTGCGAGCTATCGGTTTGGGATTAGGTAAGATGCCCTACGGAGATTCGTCGAATGGAAAAGCTCATCGCTATTACGCCGTCGCACTGTTTGGACCCGAAGATCGCGATCGCGGCCTGTCGTGCTCAAGGCTTGGGCATTCTGGATCTCGGCTACCGCAACGACCCCACGCCCCTGACTTCTCTCATTGATCGCCTGGCCGCCGCGTGCACGGATCACGCAGGCCGCTGGGGTGTCCGCTGGGACACCCTAGGGCTACCGCAGCGTGGGTTGGACCGCTTGGCTCAGATCTTGCTCCGTCCGGTGCCGGTGCTTGTCCTTGCTGGACTTGGTCCCGCCGACTGGGCGATGTTGCGCAAGCAAACCAAGCGGCTCGCCCGCCAACTCCTGATCGAAGTTCATGACCTGCCCACGGCCCGCGCCGCCGCCGCCCACTGCGACGGCCTGATCGTGAAAGGCCACGAGGCCGGCGGCTTCGTCAGCCGACATGCCGCCTTCGTGCTCCTGCAAGAATTCAGCGGCCAATTGACGATTCCTTACTGGATCCAGGGCGGCATCGGTCTGCACAGCGCTCCCACGGCCATGCTGGCCGGCGCCACGGGGGTTGTTCTGGGCGAACAGCTTTGGCTTGCCGCCGAAAGTCCCCTGGCCCAATCCGACTCGAGCCGTACCTGGCGCCAGCTCGACGGCAGCGAAACCATTCTCCTTGGCCCCGAAGAGACCCCGTTCCGGCTGTTCGGCCGGGCCGGCCGCGACAAGCTGCGAGAGCTCGAGCAACGGGTAACCCGCGGCGATCCCTGGCGGGAGGAACTCGCCTTCCATCTCGCCGAGGCCGACAATCCCTTGCTGCCCCTGGGCCAGGACATTGCCTTCGCGTCCGGCCTGGCGAAGCGTTACGGCACCGTGGGCCGAATCCTCACTGCCCTGCAGGGGGCCATGGACAGCGCCGCGGAGCTCGCTCGTTCGCAACAAGCCTTGGCGGAGAACTCGCCCTTGGCGAAGGAGCACGGCACCCGGTTTCCGATCGTGCAAGGCCCCATGACCCGGGTCAGCGACACTCTCCAGTTCGTGAGAGCGGTCGCGAAAGGCGGCGGGCTGCCGTTTCTCGCGCTTTCCGTCATGCGCAAGCCGCAGGTGCACACCCTGCTGACCCGCACCAAGGCACTGCTCGGAAATCAGTCCTGGGGGGTGGGCGTGCTGGGCTTCATGCCCTTGGAATTGCGCCAGGAGCAGCTGGACGTGATCCGCGAGGTCAAGCCACCCTTCGCCATCATCGCCGGCGGCCGGCCCAGCCAGGCCCGCGAACTGGAGGCACTATCCATTACCACCTACCTGCACGTGCCGTCGCCCGGCCTGTTGCATGGCTTTATCAAGGAAGGTGCACGGAAATTCATCTTCGAAGGCAGCGAGTGTGGCGGCCACACCGGCCCCCGCACCAGTTTTATTCTTTGGGAGTCGGCCATCGAGGTCTTGACCACGGTCGAGATCGACGATCCCGAATCGGTCCATATCCTGTTCGCGGGCGGCATTCACGACGAACTGTCCGCCGCCATGGTATCGGTGATGGCGGCGCCCTTGGTCGCCCGGGGCATGAAAATCGGCGTGGTTATGGGCACGGCTTATCTTTTCACCAAGGAGATCGTCGGGACTGGCGCGATCGTGAACGAGTTCCAGGCGCAAGCGGTCGCCTGCCAGGAGACCGCCTTGCTGCAATCCGGAGTCGGCGTCTACACCCGCTGCGCCAAGACACCCTTTTGCGACGAGTTCAACCGGACGCGGCGCGAGCTCCTCTTGGCGCTGGAATCGGAGGAGCGCACCCTCAAGGTCCTGGAGCTGCTTAATATCGGCCGCTTGCGCATCGCCTCGAAAGGCATTTCCCACAACAGCCAGGCGGCGGCCGAGGACGGCAGCGACCGCTACGTCAAGGTCGATCTTCAGACGCAACGCCAGGAAGGCATGTACATGCTGGGCGAGGTCGCGAGGCTTAAAAGCCAAACCCTGACGATCGTCGAGCTGCACGCCGCCGTGGCGGCGGGCAGCCAGAGCCTCCTTGCCCGCCGCACCGCCAAGCGGCCGGACACCAAGCGGATTCTCCGGCGTGCGGCGCGCGAGGACATCGCCATCATCGGCATGGCTTGCGTGCTGCCGAAAGCGGAGAACTACGGCGAGTATTGGCAAAACATCATCCGGCAAGTCAACGCCATCCGGGAGGTCAGCGACGACCGCTGGCGTCCGGACGATCTCTTCGATCCCAAGCGAGGCACGCCGGACAAGACCTACTCGAAGTGGGGCGGTTTCCTGGACGATGTCCAGTTCGATCCCACCGCCTACGGCATTCCTCCCGCGAGTCTCAGATCCATCGAGCCGATGCAGCTTCTGGCCCTGGCGGTGGCGAAGGCCGCGCTCGAGGATGCGGGACTCGACCGCCATCCTTTCCCCCGGGACCGGACGGCGACGATCTTCGCCTCGGGCGGCATGAACGACCTCGGGACCATCTACATCTTCCGCACCTTGTTGGCCCATTACCTGCCGAAAGTGCCGGATCTCCCCATCACCACCCAGAAGCAGATTCTGAGGAGCCTTTACGACGAGGAGCTTCCGCCTTGGACCGAGGATTCGTTTCCCGGCTTTCTCGGCAACGTGGTGGCCGGTCGGGTCGCCAACAGGCTCAATCTCGGCGGCACCAATTTTGCCGTGGATGCGGCCTGCGCCTCCTCGCTCGCGGCCCTGGACGTCGGCATCCGGCAGCTCCGCTCCGGCGACGCCGACGTCGCCCTGGTGGGCGCCATCGACGGCACCAACAATGCCGTCGCCTTCATGGCCTTCGCCCAGACTCACGCTCTGTCGCCGAGGGGGCGCTGCCGGCCGTTCGACGATAGCGCCGACGGCATCGCCATTGGCGAGGGCGTCGCGTCCCTGGTCCTCAAGCGCTTAAGCGATGCCGAGCGCGACGGCGACCGGATTTACGCCGTCATCAAGGGTATCGGTGGGTCCAGTGACGGCCGCAACCGCAGCTTGACCGCGCCCCATCCGCAGGGACAGGTGAGAGCCTTGAAGCGAGCCTACGAGGATGCCGGCGTGGACCTCGCGACGGTGGGGCTGATCGAGGCCCACGGGACCGGCACGGCGGTGGGCGACAAATCCGAGATCGAATCGCTCAACGTCGCCTTCGGCAATGCGGATTCCGCCACTCAGAACTGCGCCGTCGGCTCGGTGAAATCCATGATTGGCCACACCAAGGTGACCGCGGGCCTCGCCAGCGTCGTCAAGACGGCGTTGGCGTTGAAGCACCGGGTGCTGCCGCCGACCCTGGGCGTCGAGGTGCCCAACTCCCGCGTGGACTTCACCCGAACCCCCTTTTATATCAATACCGAGGCGAGACCCTGGCTGTCGGGCCTCGAAGGCCATCCGCGCCGGGCCGGGGTCAGCGCTTTCGGCTTTGGCGGCACCAACTTCCACACGGTATTGGAGGAGTACACCGGCGGCTACCGCGACGAGGACAGCGTGGATCTCAATCCCCGGGATGCCGAGCCTTTCGTGTGGCACGGATCGGAGCGGTCCCGGATCGTGCAGGCGATCGAGGATTTGCTCAGGGGAATCGAACATCCGGAATACCTGAATCTCGCCCAGCTGGCCTACTCGGTCCATCGGGAACAGCACCGCGCGGCTGGCGGCGATGCGGGCGTTCCCGTTTGCCGGCTCGCCCTATTGGCCACCTCGGTTGGGGACCTTCGGCAGAAGCTCGAACTGGCCTTGCGGGAGCTGCGCGGCAGCGACAAGACCGAATTCAAATACCCGCAAGGTCTGAGCTACCGCGAGGGCGCTCCCGCCGGAAAGCTGTGCTTCGTGTTTCCGGGTCAGGGCTCCCAAAAGGTCAACATGCTGCGCGATCTCATAGTGGCGCTGCCTCGATTCCATGCTCTGTTCCGGCGGTCGGATGAACTCCTTGATGGGCGCTATCCAAAGCCGCTGTCCCAATTCATCTATCCGCTGCCGGTGTTTAACGACGAGGATCGCTCGCGCCAGCAGACCGAGTTGAACGCCACCCACATCGCGCAGCCGGCGCTCGGCACGGTGGAGCTCGCGGCGCTGGAATTGCTTGGGCTGTACGGCATTCGACCCGATTTCGCGGCGGGACACAGCTATGGCGAATATGTCGCCTTGTGCGCGGCGGGTGTCCTTGGGTCCGACGATTTGATCCGTTTGTCCGAAATCCGCGGGCGCATCGCGGCTGAGGTCGGGCAGCGCAATCCCGGCGCCATGGCGGCGGTCGACGCGGGTGGCGAGCGGGTCCAGGAACTCATCGATCGGCACGAGCTCGGCGTGACCATCGCCAACCTGAACACGCCCGATCAGACGATCATCGCGGGTTCGCCCGAGGCCGTCGACGCCGCCGCGACGCTCCTTTCGGGCGAAGCGCTGCGGGTCACCAAACTTCAGGTGACCGGCGCGTTTCATTGCTCCAAGATGGCCGATGCCTGCGAACGGCTCGCTGCCGAACTCGCCAGGATCGAATTCCGGGAGCCGCGCTTCCCAGTGTTCAGCAACACGACGGCGGAACCTTACCCAACCGCCGCCGAGACCGCTCGCGCGCTCCTGGCCCGGCACCTGGCGGAGCCGGTCCGATTCGTGGAAGAGGTCGGCCGGCTTTACGAGGCCGGCGCCCGGATCTTCGTGGAAGTGGGCCCTGGACTCGTGGTCAGCGGCCTCATCGATCGCATTCTCGGCGACCGCCCGCATCTGGCCTTGGGCGTGGATGTTCCGGGACGCCCCGGTTGGCTCCAACTGGGACACTGCCTGGCTCAACTGTTCACCCAAGGCGTTCCGGTGCAGTTTCAGGCCTGGTTCAAGGGCAGGGGTCTGAAAGACGCTTCCGTCGCCGAGGTGCTGGCCCAGGCCCGCGCCAAAGCCAACCCCGGTCCCTTGATCTGGCGGATCAACGGGGGCCGAGCGGAACCTTGGCACGCCCCCGCCGCCGGCGCCAAAAACATCGTGCCGCTGACCGCGGCATCGAAATCCCAAGCGACCGCCGCCCCTGCGGCTACGGTCCAACCTGTCGCCGCCACACGTCCCTCCCTGACTGTGATTCCACAATCTCCCGCCAACATACGGAGGTATTCGACCATGACCCATGAAGCATCGGGATCGGGCGGTGCGACTTCCCTCGGGGAAGGCGGCACGGCATCAGCCGATCCGAAAATCGCGCTGATCCAGAGCAGCGTTGCCCAGCTCATCGAGCTGCAACGCGAGCAGCAAAGGACCTTGTGTTCTTTCATGGATTTCCTGCAAACCAATCTCCTCGGCGCGGCTGTTCCTGAGCAACGGGAGGCGGTCGCCTCGTCGGCCGCGGCCGAATCCGCCGCCACCCTGCAGGAAGCCGCGGCCGGAGCTCGGCGGGCGGTCGTAGGCACCGTGCCCCCCGCGCCGGTCCTGCCTCTTCAGGTGCGCACCGGAGGCTCCACCGCGCCTAAGCCGGTGTCGGCCGTGCCGACTCCGCCGAGCGCGCCCGCCGAACCGGCTCTAGCCCCCATACATCGCAGTGGCGAGGGCGCATCCCCTCGGCAGGCGGCTGCGGCGCCGGCGGGCGGTCTCGCGCCCACCGCGCAGTTCAAGGCCGACCTCTTGCGCGCCGTGGCCGAACGGACCGGCTATCCGGAGGAGATGCTGGACCTTGACGCTCACATGGAAGCCGATCTCGGAATCGATTCCATTAAGAGGATTGAGACCTTCAGCGCCCTCAAGGACAGCCACAACCTCTTGGAAGGCCGCGACGAGGAAACGGTGCTCGAGGAGCTGTCCGGGCTCAAGACGCTCAACGAGATCATCGCCTGGTACGACCGTCTGCGGGAAACCTCACATCCGGAAGGAGGCGCCAATCCGCCAAAAAAAGCCCAGACTCCACCGTCGTTCTCGCCGGTTGAGACGGTGGAGTCTGAAACCAAACCCGCACTGTTGGACAACGTGCGCGGCTACGTGCTCAAGGCCGTGGCGGCGCCTTGGGATCAGCCGGCGGCAGCCTCTCGCTGCCCGCTGCCGATGCTGGTCTTGGGGCCTTCGTTCGAAGCGACGGAGGCATTCTGCCGGGCCTTGGCCGACGACGGCTATCCGCCGTGGCGGCTGGTGCCCGGACCCGAAACCCGAGCTGTGGGCGAGGATCGCTACGAAGCCGATTTCACTTCGGGAAGCGTGGCCGATGATTTAAGGGAGTTGATTCGGAAGACCGGAAAAACCGTCGGCGGGCTCGTCAGCCTGCTTGGCCTTGGCGGAGACGTCGAAGCGCTCCCGGCCGATCCGCCGCCCGCGAAGATTCTGTTCCTGGCGCTCAAGGCTCTGGAGCGGGATTTGAGGGAAGGCGCACCAGTCGGCGGCGGACGATTGGTCAACCTCACCGCCCTGGATGGCCGGTTCGGCCTCGGCGGATCGACGCTGTTTTCCGTGGCCGGTGCCGGCACCCTGGGGATGGCCAAGTCCGCCGCGCGGGAGTGGCCGCACCTTCGGGTGAAATGCATCGACCTGGACCCGGCCCTGGATCCGTCCGACTGGACCGGACGGGCGCTGGAAGAGTTGCGCCATGAGGACCCGAACCTCGAAATCGGTTTCAGCCTGGAAGGGCGCTGGCGGCTTAACCTCGAATCCTGGGCTCCCCAGCGGGGCGCCGGCCTTTCATCCTTGGCGCCGGGCGCCGTGCTGCTCGCCACAGGCGGAGCCCACGGCATCACCGCGGACATCGCCCTGGCCTTGGCGCAAGAGTCTGGGCTTCGGCTGGTGCTGGTGGGACGCTCTTCCCTGCCGGAGCCGGAATCTCCGCGGACGGCCGCCCTCACCGATCCGGACGTCTTGCGCAAGGCCCTGATCGAAGAGCTTAAAGCCGCCCATGGCAAGGTGAAGCCCACCGAGGTCGAAGCGAAGCTCAAACAGATTCTCAAGGAACGGCAGATCCGCGCCAATCTGAACGCCTTCCGGGAAGCGGGCGCGGAAATCGAGTATCACGCCCTGGACGTCCGCGACGGCGAAGCCTTCGGCCGGCTGATCGACGACATCTACGCGCGTTGGGGACGAATCGACGGCGTGCTGCACGGCGCCGGGATCATCGAGGACAAGCTGATCCGCGACAAGTCGCCGGACTCCTTCGACACCGTGTACCGGACCAAGGTGGTCCCGGCGGAAGTCCTCGCCCGAAAGCTCTGGCCCGAAGGGTTGAAGTTCCTGGTGTTCTTCTCCTCCATCGCGGGACGCTTCGGCAACGTCGGGCAGTGCGATTACAGCGCCGGCAACGAAGTGTTGAACAAGCTGGCCGACCGCCTGGCCGTGGCCTGGCCGGGCGTCCATACGGTTTCGATCAACTGGGGGCCTTGGGACGCGGGGATGGTGACGGAAGAGCTGCGCCGATTGTACGCGTCCAGGAACATCCAGCCGATCCCGGTGGAAACCGGCATCCGGTACTGCTTGGACGTGCTCGAAGGCGGCGCCCGGGGGGAGCCAGAACTCCTCATCACCGCGAGCCTCGAGCAAATCGCCGCCCTCGGGCGCGCCAAACCCAAGGATTCTCCCTCGCCGCAGGGGAATGATCTCAAGACCGCGCTTCGCAAGACCGCCGGATAAATTTTTTTAATAAGCAATTAACAATGCCAGACGGAGTTTGGGCCTATGAGTAGCGATCACAGTGCGGTGCTGGCGGATTTCACCCCGGTTCAGGTGTCCAAGCCTGTTCCCCAGCGCATTAGCCTCGAATTGTCCGCCTTCGGATTCGCCAAGGCCTATTGCCTGAACAATGGCATTGAGAACAAGGAGAATTTCCGCAAGGTTTACGCGGAGGTGAAGGATAAGTTCGGCAAGTACGCGCTATCCCCTTCCCACATCAAGCGGCGGCAGTTGGTGTTCTTCCCCCGGCTTAGCGATATCCGCTTCGCGGACGGCGAATTCGTGCTGGCGGAGCCGAAACACGAATACCTACAGCTTTTCAAGGACAAGAACGATCCCAAGGGCGCCGATCTCAAGACCCGTCACGAGAGCTACGGCAAGGTGGTCGATACCGCCGTGGCCGACATGTACGACGATCGGGCGAAACCGCCGGACGATGTCATCCACGTGACCTGTTCCGGCTATCTGGCGCCAAGCCCCATCGAACGCATGGTGGCGCGGAAGGAATGGTTCGAGACCACGGTCACCCACAGCTACCACATGGGCTGCTATGGTGCCTTTCCCGCCATCAAGATGGCGCATGGCTTCCTGTCCTCGTCGCGGTTCGACGTGACCCCGCCCAAGGAACGGGTGGACATCATCCATACCGAGTTGCTCTCGGCCCATCACAATATCGAGGAATTCAGTGCCGAGAACATCATCACCATGACGCTGTTCGCGGATGGTTTCATTCGCTACTCGGTGTATTCGGGCGAGGCGGCCCGGGAAAAAGGCATTCCCGGACTCAAGGTCCTGGCCTTCAACGAGCATCTGCTTCCCGATTCCGCGGACGACATGACCTGGGTGCCGGGCTCGCACCAGTTCCATATGACCTTGTCGGTCATGGTGCCGATTCTCATCAAACGCCACGTGAGGCCTTTCACCGAGGCGTTGCTGCGCCGCGCCGGGATCGATTTCGTCGAGGAGAAGGACCGTCTCAGCTTCGCCATTCATCCCGGCGGACCCAAGATCGTCGAGCACATCCAGGATGGACTCGGTCTCCGGGAGGATCAGGTGGCGTTCAGCAAACAGGTGTTCCTCGAGAACGGCAATATGTCCTCAGCCACCGTGCCGCACATTCTCAAGGCGATTCTCGAGGAGCGTTCGATTCCCAGAGGCCGGCGAATCGTCTGTCTCGGCTTCGGTCCGGGACTCACCATTACCGGACTGGTGCTGGAAAAGGTGTAATCATGAACACATCATCCAATCAGGCCTCGGAACGCGACATCTCGCCCTTCATTGGGCGGCTCTACGAGGTCGAATTGCTGCGGGAGCTTGAGGAAGACGGTCTGCCGGAAGCTCTCGAGGAGAAGAGCGGACGGCCAGCGGAAGCGAAAGCCCAGGCGGACCGGCCCTTGCCGTTCGTCGAGCGCATTGTGGCCTACACGCCCGGCGTTTCCGTGACCGTGGAGCGTTCCTTGAGCCTCGACGAGGACCTGCACCTCGCTGACCACGCCTTCGTCCACGCGCCTGGCGTCAAGCCCCTCTCGGCTTGCCTGCCCATCGTGCCCATGACCCTGAGCCTCGAAATCATGGCGGAGGCGGCCGCCTGCCTGGCGCCGGGTTACGGTCTGATCGGCTTCGAGGACATCAAGGCCACTCGTTGGATCGAACTCGCGGACATCCCAGGGCTCCGGCTTCGGATCCACGCCGAGGTCGCGCAGTTCGACTCCGCTCACGAGGTGTGCCACATCGCCGCGGCGATTCACGTGGAGGATCAGACGGCACCGGCGATCCAGGCTCGCGTGCTGTTCGCGCCCCATTATCTTCTCGAACTTTCGCTCGAGTTTACCGAGCTGACCGAGGTCCATCGGTATCCTCTAAACGCCGAGGAGATCTACGAGACGCGCCACCTCTTCCATGGCCCGACTTACCAATGCCTGGTTGGGGACATTTTCCTCGGCCAGCGGGGTGCGGTGGGCAATCTCTTGGTCAAGGCGCCCTCCGGGCTGTTTCGTTCCACCGATCGACCACAACTCCTGACGGATCCGGCGCTCCTGGACGCCGTCGGGCAATTGATCGGTATCTGGGCCATGGAGCGGGAGCGCTACGTGTTTCCCATCGGCATCAAGAAGCTCGAGCTCTACCGGCCCACGCCGCCACCGGGGACAGAAGTGCCGGTCCGTATCGAGATCACCCGCGACGAGGGCAAGACCCTGTACGCCGACGTGGAAATCCAGGATGGTTCCGGCGGCGTCTGGATGCGGATCAAGGACTGGGGCGACTGGAAATTCCGCTGGGAGCGGCGGCTTTTGAATTTCCGGCGGCTGCCGACCCGTTATCTCCTGGGCGAGCCGATGGACTTGCCCGGAGTGGCCCCCGACGCCCTCTGCGTCGGAGTCTCGCCCGCCGATATCGCCGGCTTCGATACCGGTCTGCTGGCCCGGTTCTATCTGCACATGGACGAGATGCAGGCCTTTGCCGACAAACGCGGCTTCGACCGCCGGCAGCAACAGTGGCTGCTCGGCCGGATCGCCGCCAAGGATGCGGTGCGCGCCTGGCTGGCGAGGCAGGCGGGCGACGAGGAGATGCTGCACCCGGCGGCCTTCACGATCGACCAGGACGAAAAAGGCCGGCCGCGCGTGGTCTTGGAAGGCCTCAGCCAAGAGGGGCCTCTGCTCAGCATCGCCCATTGCGAGGACCGCGCGATCGCCATTGCCCATGGCGGGGCCGTGGGCGTGGACATCGAGCCCATTGCTCCACGCGATTCCGATTTCATCGATACCTTTGCCACGGAGGCGGAGCGGGATTTGCTGAAAGAAGTCAGCGGTCCCTCCGATCTGCCGGACGAATGGGTGACCCGGCTCTGGTGCGCGAAAGAAGCCGCCGGGAAATTCTTGGGTCTGGGATTCAATGGGTCGCCCAAGGTTTACGAGGCTCAGAGCCTGGACCAAAGTGGCCTCATTCACATTCTGCATCGCGACAGCGGCCGGACGGTCGTGGTGCGCAGTTCACGTCGGCAGGATTTCGTCATCGCCTACGCCGGGGCCGAGAAAGCCGCAAGCCCGCATGCAGTGGCTTAAGTCTTAAATAGGGGTTGAATGGCTACCATGGGTCTTAAGGCGAACTCAAGCCCGGTTTTTCCTCACCGCGTCCCCTCGCCTGAGGGAAAACTCCTTAATCTCTTTTGAAAGAAAAATGGGAACTGACAGATTCGACCTTGGTGGCTTTCAAAGGACGAATTTAGCTTAAAGCAAGCCCAACCGAAATTATGGGGGATTCACCATGAACAGGGCCGTTCCGGCATCGCTCATCGAGCTTCGCGACGTCAGCAAAATTTACTCGCTCGGAGAAGGCGGGGTCACGGCCCTCAAGAAGGTGAATCTGACGATTCAGCGGGGCGAGTTCGTGGCCGTGTGGGGGCCGTCCGGATCCGGGAAATCCACGCTCTGCAATTTGATCGGCCTGCTGGATAGTCCATCGAGAGGCACCGTGCATCTTGATGGGCAAGACGTCACGAGGTTGCCTGACGATCACCGGAGCGAGCTGCGCAATCACTCCATCGGCTTCATATTCCAGAGCTTCAATCTGATTCCGGTGCTTTCCGCGCTCGAGAACGTCATGCTGCCCCTGCAAATCGCGAAGCGATCCGGCAAGCTCTCGAAAATGGCTCTGGAGCGTCTGGCCGAGGTGGGCCTCAAGGATCACGCGGCGCACCGCCCGGCCAAGCTGTCCGGTGGGCAGCAGCAGCGGGTCGCGATCGCTAGGGCCCTGGTCACCGATCCCGCCTTGGTGATCGCGGACGAACCCACGGCCAATCTGGACTCCGAGAATGCCCTGCGCATCATCGATTTGATGCGAAGAATCAACCATAAGAACGGCACCACCTTCGTCTTCTCCACCCATGACCAGCGCCTCCTGGAGCAGGTGGACCGCCAAGTTCTGATGCGGGACGGCGAGATCATCGAGGATCGCGCGCCGGAACAGATGGAATCCCGCCGCCCCCTCACGGTGCGCCTATGATGACCTGGATCAAGCTCGCCCTGAGAAACCTGTTTCGGAACCGTCGCCGGTCGCTGTTCACGATCCTGGCCATCGGTCTCGGCTTCGCGGCCGTCAATACCCTCGGCGGGTTCACCGAGTACATCTTCACCAATCTCAAGGAGGGTTACATTTATACCCAGGGCAATGGTCATCTCTCGATCTTCAAGGCCGGCTTTCTGAAGGAAGGCAAGCTCGATCCGACCCGCTATCTGCTGGACGAGGCGGAAGTCACGACCATCCAGACGGTGCTGACCCATTATCCGGAAATCTTGGTGGTGGCGCCGCAGCTCCATATTTCCGGCCTCTTGAGCAACGGCAAGGTCTCGACGATCTTCGTGGCGGCCGGCCGGGTCCCGTCCGCCGTGCACACCATCAACAGCCGTGCCCGCGGGATGATGGGAAGAATCCAGCTGTTCGACGGCAAGCCGCTGGAGGACGATGTGATCTACGGTGTGGGCCTGAGCAAGGGCTTGGCCGAGCAGCTCAAGCTGGGCCTGGGTTCCGATCCCGTCGCCATGGCGCCCACCGTATCGGGGCAGATCAACGCCTTGGACGCTCAGGTCTTTCAACTCTTCGATTCGCCGGTCGAAGCGCTGGAGGACAAGTTCATGCTGGTACCCCTCAAGTTCGCCCAGAACCTCTACGATACCAGCAGCGTGGACCGCCTGACCGTGCTGCTCAGAGACGACGGGCTGACGGAGCCGATGCGCGCACAGTTGGCCGAGGACTTGGCGGCGCAGGGCTTGAAACTGGATATCAAGACCTGGAACGAGCTATCCACCTTCTACACCAAGGTGAAGCAGATGTTCGACGTGATCTTTCTGGTCACTTTCCTCATCGTGTTCACGATTGTTGTCATGAGCGTCGTCAACACCGTGAGCATGGCGATCATGGAACGGACCCGCGAAATCGGCACGCTACGGGCTTTGGGCTTCAAGCGTCGAGGCATCGTCGGACTGTTCGCCACCGAAAGCATGCTGCTGGGGGTCTTCGGCTCCCTGCTCGGCACACTGCTTACCCTGCTCATCTGGTTCGGCGTCGTCCTGCTCGAACCCACCTGGGTGCCTCCCCAGATCACCCGGCGCGTGCCTCTGGAGATCTATCTGGTGCCCGATTACATGCTCTATAGCGTACTGCTGTTGATTGTCCTTTCCCTGGCCGCAGCCAGTCTGCCGGCGCGCAAGGCGGCGCGCATGCAGATTGTCGGTGCCCTAGGCCACACTTAAAGGAGAAGATCATGAAAACGATCCATGTGCACCGCAGCGTTCTAGCCCTGATTGGCTTGCTGCTCGCTTCACCCTTGTGGGCCGCGCCGGATATTCGAGCGATCCTGAAAACCGCCGATGAGTCGCGAGGCAATCTCCAGGGCATTGCCTGGGAGGTGGTGGTGGAGGCGATTGAAAACGAGCACACCGACAATCTGACCTACGACATCAAGGCGCGCGGTTTCGACATCTCCGGCATGAGCCTCGCGCCGCCCAAGTACAAGGGAAACAAGCTGCTCATGTCGAACAACAACATGTGGTTTTACAAGCCGGGGCTTAGCAAGGCCATTCCCATTTCGCAGCGGCAGAAGCTGATGGGCAACGCGGCCTATGGCGATATCGCTTCGACCAATTACGCCGAGGATTACGAAGCGGCGCCGTTGCCCGATGAAAACGTGAACGGCGAGGAATGCTATGTCTTTGATCTCACCAGCAAGGACGACAAAACCACTTATGACAAGATCAAGTATTGGATTTCCAAAAAACGCCTGATCGGGGTAAAGGCGGAGTATTTCACGGTATCGGGGAAGAAATTCAAGACCGCCGAGATGGAATACGGCAATCAGGTCGTCATCGACGGCAAGGAGCGGCCGTTCATCTCCAAGATCACGCTTCACGACGAGCTGATGAGCGCGGATGTGACCTATCTTAACCTGACCAAACCCCGGTTCGAGCCCTTGCCGGATTATGTCTTCAATCTCAATCTGTTTATGAAATGATTAAGCTCAGGACCGGACCGATAGGGTGTTTGCTAGCTATAACCCTGCTCGTGGCGCCGGCTTTTTCGGCGGCGAAGGTCGAGCTTACCGGCGGGGGAGGGGAGGAAAGCCTTTTTGACGAGCTCAAGCGCGGCTTTTATTCGCGCATCAATATCCTGACCTTTGGAATAACCCAAGATGTCAAGGATAACTCCGGGCTGAATCCCAACAATGCCTTGTTGGTGCCCCGCTATCAAGCCATTATCAATCCCAGGGTCGATCTCAACCTGGACTTCCGGCATCTGGAATTGGGAGTGAAGGAGCGTTTCCTGTTTTTATGGCAGCGCATTGACGACGGCGTCCGCAAGGGGGACGAGAATAGCCTCGGGCAGTTTTACCTCAACGAGTGGTTCGCTCGTTACCGGCTCAGCGACGAGCTGTTCGTGTCCTACGGCCGCGAGAACATGCAATGGGGCCCCTCGGTATTGCTGTCCTCGTCCAATCCTTTTTACGAAGAAAACGGGCGCAACAATCCCCAGATCGAATTGCCGGGACTCGGGTATGCACGGGCCGTATGGATACCCAACGCCAACTGGTCCGTCTCCTTCATCGCCAATACCGATAAAGGCCGGCTCGGGCGGCAAAAGCTGTTCGGCCTCAACCAAAGCTCGCTCATCGGCGCGACGCAGCGTTCGAGTCAGCAAGGTTTTCAACCGGCCTATGCTTTGAAGATCGATTGGACCGGAACCGGGAAATACCTTTCGTTCATTCCCGCCTACCGGGAGCACACGGGGTACCGGTTCGGCGCCTTCGGCGGTTGGAATGTCTCCGACGCGCTGCTTCTTTATGGGGAAGGCGCCATCAGCCAGCATCAGGATTTCGAAGCGCAAGCCGGCGCGGCTTACACGTTCGAGGATGGGCCGACCGTGAACCTAGAGTATTACCACAGCGGAAAAGGCTGCCGCCGTGAGCAGCTCAGGCAATGTTTTCTTTTGGGCGAAGTCAATCCTCTTTTCGACCCCCTGTTTCGGCGCGATTACCTGATGGGGCAGTATACGGAGACGAAGATTTGGCGCGATCTCAACCTCAATGTTCGAGTCGTCCATAACCTCAACGATAACTCGACCCGCCTGATCGGCAATTTCGAATACGAGGTGAACGATCATGTGCTCTTCTATCTCATCGCCAACGGCTTCACGGGGCATCGGGACAGCGAGTTCGGAAGCATTCTGACGTATTCGCTATTCGTGGGCGGCACCTATACATTCTAACTTTCGGCGAAGTTCCGCATGGTGTGCATGATTCATTAACTTTGTAGGAATTTTCATAGACTGCTGCATCTTAAAGCTGGATAAAGATATTGGTTCCACCCGACATGAGTTAGGGGAACGGCCATCGCTTGAATGGATATTCGGTCAGCCCGATATATTCCATATTCAATACGTGGTAGTACCCTTTTCCCCTCACGTGAAGTGGGCAGTTCCTTTCCTATTGGAGAAGTAAGGAGAAAAAGGGAATTCAACGGGCGTCTTTCTTTGCGCTTAATATCGATCTGGGAGGTATCTATTCTATGTTTTTGCCGTCTTATTCAAGGATTACGCTGAGAGACGGCAGGATAGAGGCTTTCTGTCTCAACAAGATCGAAGCGAGATACCTTTATGATCATGATATTCCCACCTATTTCAAGCATGGTGTTGTCCTACATCCCGGTGACACCGTCTTCGACGTGAGTGCCAATATAGGTCTCTTTGCCCTCTCGATCTTTGAGCGATACGGGCCAAATGTACATATCTATACCTTCGAGCCTATTCCCTCCATCTTTGAGGTTCTGCGTCTAAATAGCGATCGTTTCTCGCCGGATAAGCTAAAGGTATTTTCGTTTGGGCTTTCCTGGAAGCGGGAAAACCTAACGTTCTCCTACTTTCCCAGACTGCCATGTAGATCGTCCGCCCATCTGGACAAATCGAATTTACCACTTGAACACGACCGCTTTAAGCGGTGCCTGCTCGACGATATAGAAACCGGCAGGCTCATGCCCTGGCTCCTACGCATTTGCCTGATGTATTGGCTGGGTGAATTAAGGATTGTCAATTTTTCTAGGAGACTTTCTGAATGGCTTCCAACCCCACTTTCGCCCTCGTCACTATTGGCAATGGCTCCTATCTCGGCTCCACTGTGCGCGACATCACTCTTGCTAATGCTCTGCATCGACGTGGCTTCAAAGTCGTGGTTTATTGGATGCTAGAGTGTGTGCCGGAACTCGTGGCCGACGGAATCCGGCAAAGGATGCTTTGTTATGGAACGCGCTATCAGTTTCAACGGCCATCCGAGTTTTTGGATAGAATGATCGGCGCGCTCCTATTTTTAATACCGCTTGATTCGCGAGTCCGATTCGCTCAGAGCCTCCCCGGTTATATTGACAAGCTTTTGGTAAACCTGATTCGGTCTCTTTATGAAACTCCGGGGGCCGATCGTCTACTCGTCAAACGACTGCTCAAATACCTTGCCGTGGATGAGGTTAGTCATCTCATGATGAGCTTCGGTTCGCTCGGGCCGCTTGCTCTGGCAGCGAAGAGACATCGCCCTGATTCCTTGGAATATGTACTGACCTTTCAAGGAGACGAGGAATTTGCCAATTACGCTCAGCGGGCCGGCTTGCTCGCTGAATATCGTGAGCAGCTGAACGAGGCCATTCAAGGTTCCCGCTGGCCCGCCATAGTGGTCAGTCAGGATTATCTCCATCGTATCGCGGATGAAATGAACCTTGACCCCGAGCGATTGCGGGTCGTCTATAATGGCATCGATTTTGCGGAATCTAATGAGGATCCTCCCTTCTCGATTCTCAAGACCGTGTTTCCGAATCTGCGTGAAGGCATTTCGATTGTTTCGTATATCGGACGTCAGGAAAGCGAAAAGGGCATTGATCTCTTGCTTTACGCCGCCAAGCTCCTCGAAGCCCGTCGTATTCCCATACAGCTGGTCATTTGCGGCGCTACAGCTAAAGGGCAATCCTATCAAAAGGTGATTGTGGAGCTTGCCGCCCATCTTGGCGTTGTCGTCCACCATGCCGGCACGGTTTCGCCCAAGATTCGCGATGCCCTTTACACTCACAGCCGGTGTGTCGTGTATCCCTCCATCAATCGCGAGCCGTTTGGCTTGGTTGCCATCGAAGCCATGAGCCATGGAACACCGGTGCTGGTCCCTGACTACGGCGGCATCACAGAGGTAATCCAGCAGGGCTGGAAACGGGGCGGATTGACCTTTAAAACCTGGGACAGCGCGGACTTGGCTCGTCAGCTCGAACAGCTGCTCACCAATGAGGCATTGCATAGAAGTCTAGCCGAGAACACTCGGGAGATTGCGGCGAGGTTTAGTGCCGAGCGAATGGCAGACGCCGTGCTCGAGCACATCGGTATTGATACGCAAGAATACGGGAACGATGACATACCCTTGAGCGCGTCGAAGCGCCACACCATTGAGGAACCGCATCATGTCATCGGGTAAGGTCCATTCTACGACCAGGAATAGCCCGGATGGATTCGCCGGCAAACAGGATAGACAACAGATCTCAGAGAGGCTTCGGCTTGGGGGATGGGACTGCCGGTTACCTAACGCCGAGATGAGGTGACGTCCCGCCGGAGCTGCCACCGCCTTTGATCCCCCAACAATTGCGTCAACGATTCTGAGAGCTCGCTGAATCGGTATCCCGGTCCGGTTCGTCGTGTTGTGTCTTTAAGGAGATGTGCTATGAAGGACTGGCTTTGCAGAGTCGTGACAATAGCCGGGGTGATAGGAGGTAGCCTGGTTGGATGGTTTCCTAAAGAAGGCTCTGCCAAGGAGGGCCTAGTTCAGGGCCAGGAGATCGAGCTGACGGAGTGTTCGGGCTGGTTAATCCAGAACAGTACGGCGCCAGCCATAGAAGGCAACGCCGTATACTGGTTTGTGCAGGGGATGCCCACCAATCCACCCGGTGGGCACTTCCGGTTCCGTGCCGAGTTCCCCAGAGCACGTTACATGTCTTGGCAGAACCACGACCTCTTCGGAAACTCGACAGCTCTGCTGGCTGACACCGACATCGTGCCGGATCGAGGTGAAAATCCATTCCTGCCCAATATCCCATATTCCCCAGGAAGCTCCTATACGGTCGATCTGCTGGATATCCCTCCTGAGGCCCGGATCTCGCAGCCGCCCCGGCCGTCGAATATCCTCTACGGAGGCTACCGCTACAATGGCCTCCCGACCGAATACAACAGCATAGCCTACCGAGTGTACGTATCCGATCTGGGCACCGGCCCGTTTGGCGGTGTCTCTCAGCCGGACTTTTATTTCGTCGTTGACGATCCCAGTAAAATCAGCCTAGACGCGATCCGAAAGATGTGCACGAAAATGCATGTAATTCAGGAGTCGGAGAAGCGATTCCTTAGCAGAATTGTTGAGTCCGCCCAGTCTCTATTAGCTTCACAGCAGAAGGCTCTTTCAACACCCCGGAAGAAACGGCTTGGCCAGCGTGTGATCGACGGTCCCTCAGCGAAGGGAGGCCTGCCGCGCCCTCTGGATTCTCTCTTCGAGGATGGGGCGTATTATCAGGTCGTAACACCGAACCCGAATGGCCAGGGCGTGTACTTCAATATCCAAACCGGGTATCTGGGGGTACTCTTGGACCCTTCGCGCGGCGAGGTGACGGTCATGCGCTTCAAGGCGCCCAGCTTTCCCGACACTCAGGGTATTCAGGACCCGCACGGCATCCCGGAAGAGATCTCAGGTGACGAGCAGCTCCGCTATTGGTCTTTGTGCATGCAGAATACCACGAGCGGGCTGGCCACTACGGGCTGTCTGTATGATGCCCAAGTGACGCGAGATAGCAATGGCTATGTAACGTTTGCTTTCTCTAACCCGGAGCACCGGCCCGCCAATGCGACCCAATGCGACCAACTGGTTGCCCACCACGGATATCGCTCCTGACTTGATACTGCGCCACATGCAGCCGAGTCCGGCGTTCACCGAGGCATTGCTCTACTATACCGGCGCCAAATCCGATCCGGCTGCCATTGCGGCGCACATGGGAGAGTATTTCCCATCCGTCACCTCGTGCACTAAGGCCGAGTTCGAGCGCGATCGCTGCGGGTATCCGTAAGTACAAGAGAATGGAAAGCGATGCCGACCACACGATGTGCAGTCAAAGTGGCGTGTCGTAGAAGAATCGCATCGCTCATCGTGCTCAGGACTTACCCTAAAAGGCTTTTTTCTCCCCTGGCGAGCGAGGGTGAGAGTGGACGCAATTCAGAAAGCTTTTTACCTTCCAATCACTCTCATATGGGTCTTTCTCCGCGAGAGAAAGGAGTCCGATGCATGATTCTTGTTACGGCTACTCAACCTTGCGATAGAAGGATCGCCCATATGCACGCGCAGGCAAATACCTTAAATACTAGACTGCATGAGCCCGAGAAATCTCAAAAATCGGACCAGGAGAAATCGCAAGCGAAGATTTGGCTAGGAGGGAATCTACTCGGTTGGCTCAGAATGTTGATCCATAATCGCTTTGCCGTAGGGATGCGGCATATACCCCAAGTCATGATTATCACCTTGATCATATTCTTGAGCATCTTGACTCACGGGCTTCAGGAGCTCATCTGGGCTCGCCGGGTACGTAATACCGAGCTCAAGCAAGCGCCCCTATTCATTATTGGGCATTGGCGTTCCGGTACTACCTGGCTTCACGAGCTCCTTGCCCTGGACGACCGTTTCACGTATCCGACCACTTATGTGTGTTTCAGTCCAAACCGCTTTCTCCTGATGGAGTGGGTCGATACGCATTGGCTGAGCTTCTTGTTTAAGTCTCTACTACCAGAACAGCGGCCTTTTGATAACATGGCCATGGGATGGGAGCGGCCCCAAGAGGATGAATTTGCATTGTGCAATCTCGGATTACCCTCTCCTTATCAGAAAATCGCCTTTCCTAACCGGAATCCTTACCCCGAGTACTTGGATCTGGAAGAAATACCGCCTAAGGATCTACAACGTTGGAAAAGGGTCTTTTTGAAATTTCTGAAACAGCTCACCATACGTAATCCCAAACGCATCCTGCTGAAATCACCCACCCACACTTTTCGATTGAAAATCCTGACCGATTTATTTCCGGATGCCCAGTTCGTGCATATCACACGCGATCCTTACACTATATTTCTCTCGACCATGCACATGTGGAAAGCCTTGTACGAGGCGCAGGGCCTCCAAAATCCAAACTACGAGGATCTGGAAGACTACGTGTTCGAAAACTTCTTGCATATGCTCAAAAAGCTTGAGGAAACCCGCTCAAAGCTCGATACCTCTCGCTTTTATGAGCTACGGTACGAGGACCTCGTGCATGACCCGATCGGACAATTGCGAACCCTTTACGACAGACTGAAGCTGGGCGACTTCGAGCGGGTGCTGCCTAAGTTGAAGCAATACCTGGAAGAAACGAAGGATTATCAAACCAATCAGTACGAGCTAACTCCCGAAATACGAGAGAAAATCACCCGACGCTGGGGCCATGCGATGGAACGCTACGGGTACGGGAGTGCTGCAAGTCCCATCAAGCGTGGTAACGGCGTGGCTTCGGCAATAGGCGTATAACCGGAACACTCGACTTTCAATTAAAAAACGCGAGCCTTACGATGGAATCCCGCATGAGGTATTTAGAAGTTTGAAGAGATCAAGCAGCAGGGTGCTTGACAAACAGGTCGCGATCGTCACCGGCGGTGCTTCCGGCATAGGACGGGCATTGTGCGAAGCCCTGTGCCACCGGGGGGCTTTTGTAATCGTTGCCGACCTAGATTGTGCCGCTGCGGAGTCTGTGGCGGCCGATCTGATCCGAGTAGGTTATTGCGCGAGGGCGTTCGAACTCGATGTCGGCAGCGCCGACGCCGTGGCCGCCGTTGTGGATAAAGTGGTCGCCGAATTCGGCCGCATCGATTGGATGTTCAACAACGCAGGCATCGTGATTGGCGGCAGGGTTCAAGACATTGACCACGGCGCTTGGCGCCGCATTGCCGATATTAATTTTCTGGGTGTCGTATACGGCACCCATGCGGCATACCGGCACATGATCGGGCAAAAATCCGGCCATATTGTGAACATCGCCTCGATGTACGGCTTGTTCCCGGGCATTTTGGCCGTGCCTTATATCGCCACTAAGCATGCCGTAGTGGGCTTGAGTTTGTCATTGCACGCCGAAGCCAAGCGCCAAGGCGTGAGCGTGACGGCGGTCTGCCCGGGCTTCGTCCGGACCGATCTCATGAGGTCGGGGCAGTATGCCCAAGGGTTTACGGCCCAAGGGATGGAGCGAATCATCCCGTTTGGATTTATCGATACCGAGACTGCGGCCGCGAAGATTCTGCAGGGCGTTCGGAGAAAGAGGGCCATTGTGATATTTCCCCTCTACGCACGAATCTCCTGGTGGATTTACCGCCTGAGTCCCGGATTGATGATCTTTATTAATGGGCTAGCCACACGCATGCATAAGGCCTGAAGTCACGACAAGCCTGCGCCGGGCTCTTATGCAACCTGCTCAATTGTAAGCGTCCGCTGCGTACCGTCGTGACAAACTCATGCGGCCATGGGGTGATCGAGCGGAGCGGCGTGGTCGGTAAGATTCCAGGGAAGGAGTTCGTCGACGCGGTTGACCGGATGATCGGCGATGCGGGCCAGCACGGCGCGCAGATAGCCCTGCGGATCGAGACCGTTGAGCTTGGCCGTGCCAATCAGGGTGTAGATCGCCGCCGCTCGCTCGCCACCGGCATCGGAGCCTGCGAACAGATAGTTCTTGTGACCCAGGGCCACCGCCCGCAAGGCGCGTTCCGCGGCGTTGTTGTCGATCTCCAGACGGCCGTCACCGCAGTAGCGGGTCAGTGCCTCCCAGCGCGCCAGGGCATAGCGGATCGCTTCGGCTAGGGCCGATTTTTTCGAGACCTGCGTCAGGGTAGTCTGGAGCCAGTCCCGGAACACTTCGAGACGCGGACCGGCGCGGGCTTGCCGGGTAGCGGCGCGCGTTGCCGGCGGTTGCCCCTGGATCTCGTCCTCGATCGCATAGAGCGCCGCGATGCGTTGCAGGGCCTCGGCCGTGAGCGGGCCGGCCTGGGCTTGATGAAGATCGTAGAACTTGCGCCGCACGTGCGCCCAACACGCGACCTCCCGCACCCGGTTGGTGGCATAGAGCGCATCGAACCCGGCATAGCCATCCGCCTGCAGGGCGCCTTCGAAGTTTTTCAGATGGGTTTGGGGATGCTCGCCTTGACGGTTCGGCGCGTAGGCAAACCATACGGCGGGCGGCGTGGAATCCCCGGCCGGGCGGTCGTCTCGCACATAGGTCCACCGCCGGCCCTGCTTCGTCTTGCCTTGACCCAGTGCCAGGACGGGTACCGGGGTGTCGTCGGCATGGAGCTTCGGTCCCGCGAGCACATGGCGGCGGATCGCCGCGACCAGGGGGCGGAGCAGCCCAGCGGCTTCCCCGACCCAATCGGTCAAGGTGGAGCGCGGCAGGTTCACGCCTTCACGGGCGTAAATTTCCGACTGCCGGTACAGCGGCAGATGATCGCCGTATTTCGAGACCAGCACATGGGCCAGTAAACCCGGTCCGGCCAGCCCCTGGGCGATGGGCCGGCTCGGCGCCGGCGCCTGGACGATCCGGTCGCACCGGCCGCAGGCGCACTTGGGACGCACGTGGCGGATCACCCGGAAGCGGGCCGGGACGTACTCCAGGATTTCCGAGACATCTTCGCCGAGGGCTGGAGGGAGCCGCCGCAGTCCGGACAGGTCGTCGCATCCGGCTCATGGACGTGGGTCTCCCGGGGCAGGTGATCCGGGAGGACCCGAGGAGTTCGAGGCCGGCGCGGCTTGGGGCGGGAGTCGAGGACCGTGGTGACTTCCGCCTCCCCGGTTTCGAGCTCCTCCAACTGCAATTCCAGCTGATCGAGGAGTCCGGCCATCTGCTCGGAGCGGCGGCCGAACTGCTGGCGGCGCAGTTTGGCGACGAGCAGTTTGAGATGGGCGATCTCGACACGCTGAGCCTCGATCAGGGCCTTGAGGGCGGGCAAGTCATCGGGGAGCGCGGCGGATTCGGTCATGCCGCCATTATACCGGGCCTCTGTCAGGCGGCGTGAGACGGCGCGGTCCGGATCGGACGGCGCCAGTCGATGCCCTCCAGCCACATCGATAACTGCGCAGGGGTGAGGGCCACCGCACCACTGGTCGCTTGCGGCCAGACGAACCGACCCTGCTCCAGCCGTTTGGCGAACAGGCACAGCCCATCGCCGTCCCACCACAGCAGCTTGATGCGGTCGCCGCGCCGGCCCCGAAAGGCGAAAATGTGACCGGAGAAGGGATCCGCCTCTAGTTGAGTTTGGACCAGGGCGGCCAAGCCATCGAAGCCGCGCCGCAGATCGGTGACCCCGGCGGCGATCCAAATGCGGGTGCCGGGCGGAGGCGTGATCATCGTCCGCGCAAGCTGGTCAGGACCATCCGCAGCGTGGCCGGATCGACCGTGCCGGCCACCCGCACGCGGGCGCCGCCGATCTCGATGTCGATCGTCCCGGCCGGTGCCGAAGTGAGATTCCGCGAGGGCTCGACGGCCGCGGACTCCCTCTCCGGAGTGATCTCCACCGGCAGCAAGACCGGCCCTGCCGCGCCGGGGAGGGTCTCCTGCGGTTGGAGGTACTCCCGCCGCCACTTGAAGAGTTGGTTGGCGTTGAGTTGATGGGCCAGCGCGATCCCCGCCACCGAGGCCCCAGGGAGCAAGGTCAGTTCCACCAGATGGCGCTTGAACTCGGGGGAAAACCGGCGCCGGCCGGTCGCGCTGACCGATGCTGGGCCAGCGACAGAAGGTTGGTGAGAAGCCATGGTAAGTGTCCGCTAAAAAATAAGCGGACACTTCGCGCATCCGCGAACGGGAGTGTCTCTCGTCCCATCCCCCACCGTCGAGACGGTACCGCGCGGACGCTTACGCTCAATTTTTAATTTTTTAACTAAATTTGAAGCCAATAAGGCTTGCACGAGGTAAGCCTTTAGTCACTCTAGTGCCTCAACCAAGCTCAGTTGACAGAGTGAAGGCCGGAATGAAAGAGTGTGGCTCCCTCGTTCATTCTGGAGAGATTCCTGTCATGGTCCGCTACCTGGTCCGGCTCACCGAGGCTGAACGCC
>CADDYU010000055.1 GCA_902810705.1 Methylococcaceae bacterium | reverse complement strand
TTCACCCGGATCGAGACGAGTACCGCGCCAAGGACCCTGAACCGCTTCCAGCAGCGGAACGCCGCTCGCGTCTTCGGCGGCGTCAAGCCGGGCGTCACCAAGGACGAGGCCCTGCGCGTCCTCGAAACCGCCGCGCAAGGACCCGCCGTCATTCTGGATTATGCGGGCGAATCGCGCCAAATCCGACGCGAGGGGTCGACGCTCACGGTCACCCTGGGGTTTTCGGTCCTGCTCATCTATCTGGTCCTCGCCGGACAGTTCCACAGTTTCCGCGATCCCCTGATCGTGCTGTTGGGCTCGGTGCCGCTCGCGATCTCCGGCGCCTTGGCATTCAGCTTCCTGGACTTCACGACCATCAATATCTATTCGCAGGTGGGATTGATCACGCTGGTGGGACTGATCGCCAAGAACGGCATCCTGATCGTGCAATTCGCGAACACGCTTAAGGCCCAGGGCCTTGCGAAGCTGGCCGCCTTGCGCGAGGCCTCTCTGACGCGCCTTCGGCCGGTGCTGATGACCTCGGCGGCCACGGTGTTCGGGCATCTTCCCTTGGTATTGGTGTCGGGGCCGGGCGCCG
This sequence comes from Methylococcaceae bacterium, assembly GCA_902810705.1. Lineage (GTDB taxonomy): Bacteria > Pseudomonadota > Gammaproteobacteria > Methylococcales > Methylococcaceae > CADDYU01. Next base: position 23,382 of record CADDYU010000055.1, on the reverse strand, counting down.
AGGCCCGTAACAGCATCGGGACGATCCTCGTCGCCGGCATGATCGTCGGCACGCTGTTCACCCTGTTCGTCGTCCCCGCCTTCTACTCGCTGCTCGCGGCCGAGCACCGACCGGACGTGGCCCGGGAAGCAGAGGAGATGCCTTCGCCCTCGCGGGTCCGATCGGCGGCAAGGGGCGGGTGAATTCGGACGCCTCTCGCTGCGGGTGCTCCAGACCACGATCATCTCTCGCGAGCGCTGTGCCCAGGAAAGCGTCGGGCCACTTCGGCGGCCTCGCGCCATCACTCGGCGACAGCCGCCAGCAAGGCGGTCCTCGTCATTTCCGGCCCGAAAGCCAGAGAATCCTTCAAACCCTCGCTAATCCTAAGCGAGGTTTCGGCGCATATCCTTGCCGAGGCGCCGCAAAGAGTAATTTGTCATGAAACCGTAATGATCCTGATAACAAAGAGCCATTTAATGGCTGAAACAGCCTTCGCGGGGTACTTTCTAAAAAACAAGGCGATGCTGATCGGGCCGGGTTCGCCGGTTACCGTTACGGTCGGAAAAAGCGAGGTTGGCGCCATGGAAAACGCGGATACGCCGAGACTGACAATCGTGATGGTTTTGTGCACGGTGATCTTCTTTTTGGCGCTGACCCTTCTGGAGGCGATTCCGGAGATCCCGGTCGACATCGATTTCAAGCCTTTCTTTATTCCGCTTGCCTTTGTCGCCCTCGTCCCGCTGGGCAAACCCACGATCGCCATCGCCTTTGGCGCCATGCTGGGGGAATTTCTCCGGGATATGCTGGAAGGCTACGAAATCGACGACCCACCCGGCGCGATTGGATATGTCGTTGCCTTCATCGCCGCCGGCTACATCATCCGAAACCGACCCTTGAGCAAATGGCGCCTGGTTCTCGCCAGCATTGTCTCGGGCGCGATTCAGGCCATGTTCGAAGCCGCGGCGTTTTTGTACTTCGGCAAGGAAACTTGGAAGGTCGCATTATGGATGTTGACCGGGAACACGGTAACCCACGGGATTCTCATGGGCGCCATCCCGCTGGTTCTGATCATCCCGCGCTTGTACGGGCGGGTGGAACGCTATCTTGGCTACGCGCCCCGAGGTATGGAACGCCACGAGCGGCCTTCCTCGCCGCAGCCAACGTGAGCCATAGGTCTTCCGCAGCGAGCACAGCATGGCGGTGATCGAAGCCAAAGACTTCAACTTCACCTACCCCGGGGCGGAGAACCGGGCTCTCAAGGGCATCGGCCTGGCGATCGAGCGAGGGGAGGTACTCGGCGTCATCGGCCCGGTCGGCGCCGGGAAGACCACCCTTTGCATGGCGATCGCGGGATTCGCGCCACGCATCATCGGGGGCACGGCGGCGGGCGAGATGCGGGTGAGGGATTCAGGCGGCTCTTCCCAAGGCCGGCACGCGCGCCGCCCGGTGGGCATGGTGTTCGAGGACTACGCCGCGCAGCTCACCCAGCTGAAAGCGCAGGACGAGGTTTCCACGCCGCTGATGTATCGCGGCGCCACCCGCGAGGACGCCGAGGCGGAGGCGCATCGGCTGCTGGAGCGAGTCGGCCTGGACGGCAAGACCATCAAGGACAAGCACGTCTGGGAGCTTTCCGCCGGGGAGCAGCAACGGTTGGCAATCGCGGCGACGCTCGCCATCGATCCTTCGGTCTTGATCCTCGACAACGTCATGGATCGACTCGATCCACGGGGACGCAGGCGGGTACGGGAGATCATGGCGAATTTGGCGAGAGACAAGACGCTGTTGCTCGTGCATCACAACGCGGAAACCTTGATGGATTCGGTGGACCGGGTCCTGGTAATGGTGGAGGGTGCGGTCGTGGCCACCGGAGCCCCTAAGGAAATCCTTCGGGACTATGGACTTCTGGAACGAGCGGATATCGAGCCGACTCCGAGCCTCAAAGTGGCCCGAGCCCTGGGACTTGCCGGAGCGCCGATCACCCCCGACGAATTGCGGACGGCGCTGGCCGAATTCAGGTCGCGCTCACCTCTCGCGAGATCTACCGGCATCGAAAGCCCCGAGCAGCCTGAACTTCAATCCGCTGATCTCGACCGACCCGCCGCTAACAACCCCCGGCCTGCCGCCTCCGATGGCACGGCTTGGCAAGCGCTTGCCTTTGCCAATTCGCAAGCGCCCGAGAGGAACCGAGCCTCCGACCGTCTTTGCAAGCCACGCTTCGGCCGGGCCCTCATCCGCTTTCGGGAGGTGTGTTTTCAGTATCCGGACCGGACTCTGGCGCTGGACGGGGTCAATCTGGAGGTCCGCGCCGGCGAGGTGCACGCCGTTACTGGCGCGAGCGGTTCCGGCAAGACTACGCTGCTCAACCATGTGCTGGGGCTGTTGCAGCCGAACGAGGGCAAGGTTTCGCTGTGCGGGACCGATACCCGGAGAATCCCCCTCCCGGAAATCGCCAAAATCGTGGGCGGCGTCCTCCAGAATCCGGATGGGCAGATCAGCGAGGCCACCGTTCGTGACGAGATCGGGTCTCCGCTCAGGTATCGTCAGTACGAACGGACCGGCTGGTTCTCTAAACGTCGCCGTTACAGCGATCAGTACATCGACGCGCGCATCGCCGAGGCTTGCGACGAACTGGGTCTAGCCCTGGATCTGCTGGACCAGGATCCGATCCTGCTGTCGTCGGGCTTGCGCAAACTGGTGGTGACCGCGGAAACCCTGGCGATGGATCCCGCCGTGCTGTTGCTGGACGAGCCGACCGTCGGGCTCGGCTCGAGCCACCGCGCTCGCCTGGCTGGCTTGCTGGAGAAGTTGCGGGAACAGGGAAAGGCGGTATTGTTCGCCGACAACGACGTGGACTTCATCGCCGAAAACGCGGATCAGATCACCGTGCTGCATGAAGGCCAGGTCGCCTTCCAGGGAACGGTGCACCAGGTATTCGCCGAAGATCATTGGGACGTGCTCGATGAACTGCAAATCCCTGTGCCGCGGGTCGCCCGCCTGGCCCGGGAACTCGGCGTCGAGGCGCTGCGGATGGATGAATTGATCGGCAAGCTCGCCTAATCGCGGCCGCCGAGGAGGAGGCTCATGGCCCACAATGTCCCGATTCTTTACCAGGACCGCGACACCTTCATTCATCGGCGCGATCCGCGGGTCAAACTCCTATTGTTGATCCTGCTGTTCATCTTCCTGTTTTCGGCGCCTACCTGGCAGTGGATGCTGGTGCCCGTGGGATTGGGGCTTTTGATCGCCTTGATCGCGAAGACCTCCTGGAAATGGCTGCTGGCCTTGTGGGCCCTGCACCTGCCCAGCTTCATCGTCCTGGTCCTGGTGCCGTCTCTCGAGCACCTCATCGCCGGCGAACATGGAAAGGCCCTGGAGACCGTGGAGGGCGAGCTGAGGCTGGTACTGGCCTGGACGGGCGCGATCTTCGTCAGTGTCAGCCTGTTTTCCACGATCGATCCCAATGGGCTTAAGAACGGGATGCTCGGCCTTGGGTTTCCGCCGATCGTGGCTTTCGCGGTCGGCTTGTCCTATCGGATGCTATACGTCACCCTCAATGAGATCGTCGAGATCGCCAATGCCATGCGGCTCAAGGGGCTCGATTTGAATTGGAAGAGGCCGCTGCGGTTCGTGAAGAATTCCCTCAAGATCTCGCTGCCGGTGCTGTTTGCCGTGCTGCGGCGGGGCCCGACCTTGATGTGTGTGCTCGACATGCGCGGGTTTGCCCGACGGGCCCAGCTGGAACGGCTGGATGCCGGCGATCTGACGTTCGGAGCCTGCGGCGCCATTGCGTTCCTGCTGCCGCTCGGACAGCGGCTCCAACTCACTCAGGGGCTGGAGGCCATGTGGAACACCCTGCAAAGCGGCATTGGGCTTTGACTTCCACCGATTTCGTTCGCCGTTAAAGGACAGCCCAAGTCTTCAAGCGGCTCTCCCTTTTTCGCCTGGTCCTTCGGCTCGGTCACACCGAGCTCGAAAGCCGGTCGTCAGTCCGCAGGCTTGCCTCGTTGGCCAAGGACGCGCAGGCACCAGAATTCGGCATCTTAAGCAGGCGCCGGCCGGTCGGTGCGCATCGGCATCGCGGCGAGCAGGGCCGCGTTCACCCTTTCGTCCCCTAAGCGGCGGAGGCCGGGACGATCAGCAGCAAAGGCTGTGGCGCCACTTGAAAGACCAGCGGCGTATTGAGCGAGGTCACTTCGCCATCTATAGCCACCTTGATGCGGCACCGGGTGCGAGCCATCCTGGGCTGCACCGTCAGCCGGCGAAACGCGAAGCTGTGCACGTGCTCGGCTTCTCCCAGCTGACCCAGCGCGCCACGCAACAGCAAGCCGAACATCGCCAGGGTACCGACAGGCCGCACCATGATCGCCGCCAATTGACCTCGCTCGACCGAGTTAGCCTCGGGAATGCCGATCTGCGTCAGCTGGAGCCGATTGTTGCCAATAAACAGAGAAGGCGTCCGCACGAGTCGGACCCCGCCCTCGTGCTCGAGCTGAATCGTCAGTTGGCTGCGCTCGCGCATCAGGGTCAGAATACCCGACCATAGCGCCACCAGCCGACGGCGCCCGAACTGTTGCTTGAACGCTTCGCGATCCTGAAGAATTTTGGGATATAAGCCGAGGCTGGCATTGACTAGAAATAAGCGATCGTTGACCAGGCCCATCTGGACGGGCCGCACCACTCCATTCAGGAGCACCTGGACCGCTTCCTCGGGATTCTCGGGAATGCCGTGAGTGCGGCCGAAATAGTTGAAGGTGCCCTGCGGTAGGACGCCGAATGGTCGCCCACTGTTCAGAGTCGCCGACGCAACGGTGTTGAGCGTGCCGTCGCCGCCCGCGGCCACCACGATTCCTTGCTGTCGCTGTGCCGAAGCCACGGCGTGCCGCGCCATCTCGGCCAGATGGCGCGGTTTCTCGACCAAAAGCAGCTCAAAACGTCGCCCCGCCTGTCCCATCGCGCGCTGGATGATGGCGCTCACGAGCCGAGCGTCGTTGTGGCCCGAGCCGGCATTCAGCACGATGAAGAAAGGGGCCTCCGGAGAGGGGCTGGGTTTCGTCGGCGATTGTTCGCACAGCATGGCGATAGGGCTCTCCCCTCTATTTGCCTAGTTGTTGGCATCAGGTTGATAATCTGTTAGATCGTTGAGGGAGCGGAAGTGAGCGCAAAGCGATATCTACCGAGTGGAAAGCACTCAGTCCGAAAGGCGAAGCTTCATCGTCCAGGGTCCCTCTCCACATTCCCTGAAGCAAAAGGGCGGCGCGCCACTTGAAAGGACGCGGACAAAAAAGAGCCCGCCGTTGTAGGCAGGCTCTAAATTGAAATGGAAGACGGAGCGGTCCTCAAGGGTGTTTTTTTACCCCTTCGTGCCGCTATGAGGCGGCCCCGACTTCCGCCAAGGCACCCTGTTCATACCATTGCCGGATCTGCATTACGTGCTGTGCTTCCTCCGCCAGGGCCGAGCGAAAATCCGTTTCCAGATCGGAGAGCCCCATCTCGCCGGCCAGCTTCGAAAGCAGTTCCCAGCCGGCGTTGTCGACCAGTTCGGCGGTTAGAATGGCTTCCAGGGACTGGGGCACGGAGGTGCGCGGATCGCTCAACACCTTTAATACCCCGCTGGACGCCACGGCGCTCACATCAGCGCCGGGGGTTTGCGCAGTCGGATCGGCTCCCAGAGATTCCAGGGTCTTGGCGACCAGCTTGAAGTGCTGCGCTTCCTCTCGCCTAAACCGCTTGAGCGTGTCGATGGAAATCTTGGACTCGGCATTCGTCGCTTCGCACTTGGTAATGAGATAATCGTAGAGCCGGGTGCCGGTACGTTCGAAGGCCAAGCGCTCTCCCAACTTGTCGATGAACACCTCGGGGTTTCTACCGCCGAGCTTGTTGAGGGTCGCCTCGGCGAGGCCCTTCAAGGTGCCGGGAACGGGCACTGAGCCCACCGGTTCCGCCTCCCGGATGTAGGTGCTGTCCAGCGCGGCGAGCGCCGATTCGTCGCCGGAGGAACTTGGGGGAGTCTTCTCTGCCGTGTCAATCATGGTTTGACTGTCGACCGGCGACATGTCGATGCCGGTCCGATTCCTTGTGCTCATCTCGATCGTTTTTTCCATGGTCTGCCTCCTCGTGGTGCTTTAGATGATTTAGGCGACTTTGCGATTCAATTCAGTGCCCGGACACCATTGATAGCCCGCGGCGACCGTTTGCGATGGCGAGCCTTCTGAATTGATGTGTCGCCGATATTCGAGCGAGGCCGGGTCTTCCTGGGCCTTGTCGACGAACTGGGTGCCACGGGTACGCAAGTCCACTTCCTGATTGAGCACCTGGCGCACGAATTCCCGATTGCTCTTGAAAGGTATCGGGTCGGGCAGGGTGTCCCCGATAATCTCGGCGGGGTCTCTCCGCTCGTACTTTTTGAGCAGTTCCGAGACGTAGGCGACATGTCCGAGCTCATAGTCGAGGAAGCGCTCCCAGACCGCCTTGATCCTGGGATTGGTTTCCTGCTCCACGCAGCTGTAGTAATTGTAGGCCTCGGTGGCCTCGTGCAGCAGCCATTTTTCCAGCCAGGTTTCGCGGGGATCGATGATCGATTCGTACTGGGTGACGTGCTGCTCCTCGATCGAGGCGATCTCCGCGTACAACTGACGGGCCACAGGATCCGCGTACATCGGCCCGATATTGGCGTAGAAATCGTGGGTCTGATACTCGGCCGCCATGATGGTCGTGGCGTGCAGCTTGGTGATGGGAGTGGCCTGGGTGCGGTCGTAATGGTCCCGCAGATCGTTTTCCGGCGCCCGGTGTTCGTCCACGGTCGGTCGGCCCGGAATGATATCGGTGTGGGACTGCAGGATATTGTTGGCGTCCTTGCCCTCTAGCCGGTCCAACAAGGCCGAGTAGCGGTAGAGATGGTCGAAGTCCTCGAGCAGACCAAACCGATAAACCTGCGCGAGATAGGGGTCGGGCTCGTTTCGCGCCACGGCCGCCGTGACCTCGACGGCCACCTGTTCATAGGCGATGGTGGTCTCGAGGGGTGAATGGTCTGAGGAAATGAGCCAGTTGACGGTGGTCTGCTGATGCTGCTCGACCCGCCGGACCTTGGCTAGCGGCACCTGGAGTTCCTTGTTCATCCTCGCGCAGAGGTGTTGAAAGCGCAGGGCTTCCGTTTCCAGGCCATTCATGAGGATGATCCGCACCCGAGTGAACGCCTCGTCGTCGAGTTTGCTGATGGGCGCCTGCACCATGTCTTTCCATGTGAACCGTTGCTGGTCGAGGGATACTCCCTTCGAATCGAATAACTTAAGGGCCATAACGCTTCCTCCTAAAGTTCGTCGCTTTGGTCAAGGATTTCTTTTCGAAACGCCTTTCCGCCTATGACACGGAAAAAAGAGCTCGATTCAAGTCAAATTAGATGTGAAACTACTTAGTGCACGCTCTTTGCACAAACCTTAAGTCGCCTCTGGTGTTTCTCCTCAGAAGACTTTCTTGCGTGATCTACCGCTTTCGATGATTCGGAATTCCACGCATTGTGGCCTCTAACGGCGATCGCCGACGATAAGTTAGAATGGGAAGTGAATTGGCTTGTCGGTTTCGGTGAAAACGCGCAAAATTCAGAGCGGCGGGATTTTTGTAACTTTACTAACTAGAGAATTCTTGGATTCGACGCAAGAAGGAGCAGTATGGATACTAGAAGAAACGAATTTTCCAAGAAGGGCGAGGAGATGGGCGTCTCGCCGGTAAGACGCAGGCTCATCAAGACCGGAGCATTCGTGCCTCCAGTGGTTTTGACGCTGCGCAGTGGTGCCGTGCGGGCCCAGGCCAGTACCGCGAGTTGTCTTGCGGCCAATCAGGAGGCCGCGCAAGAACAGCAGCAGCAGGATCCCAATTTTGAACTTTCGCCGACTGAGGACAACTGGCTAAGATCGCGCGTGGTCATTCGGGAAGCGCGCCGGGTACGCAAGAAGAACGGCAAATGGCTCGTCAAGGGTGATCATGTCTTCAAGATTTACAGTCATGACGGAAGAGGAGCGACCGCATGGTACGGCTTACGCCCTGGACGACTTGGCAGGAGACGCTATTTCAGGGATTCTGGAAGATTTATTGAAGTCTATGATTCCAAGGGTGAGACACCTTTGCTGACAGGGGTCCTGTTGTTCCGGAGAGGGAACAGGCTGCGGCGATATGTCGCCATTCATGAATACGAAAGCTATGGAATCGTCGCCACGGACGCGCAAGGCGATCCCATCCTTGGAGAGGACGGGCGGCCCGAAATCGGTGCCGTGGTGGACAATACCGGCACGCTCCAAAGCCAGCATGTCTCGGCCTCTTGTTGGGCCTCTCTGGGGGTGAGCCCAACTGTTCAGATTTAAACGAAAAAGAGCTCCAAACCCCCTCAGCGCAGTTGATCCGCCTTGTCGATGCGCTCCCAAGGCAGTTCCGTGAACGAGGCGCCCATGTGCCCATGGGCCGGGAGCCTGCGGTAAAAACCCGCCTTGTGGCGCGAAGGCAGATGGCGTAGGCCGAAGTCACGGATGATGGCGCCCATGCGGAAGTCGATGCACTCCTCGAGGCGGCGCTCGATGAGATCCTCGGCGACGGTCGAAGTGCCGAAGGTACGCACTTCGATACTGACCGGCCGGGCCTGGCCGATCGTATAGCTGAGCTGAACCTCGCATTCCTCGGCAAGACGCGCGGCAACCACGTTCTTCGCGGCATAACGGGCGGCATAGGCGCCCACCCGATCGATGCGGCAGGGATCCTTGCCGGACAGCGCCGAACCGGCGTTCCGGGCGAACCCACCATAGGTATCGCTAGCGGTCTTACGGCCCGTCATTCCGGAATGGGCAGCCGGGCCGCTCTTGGCGAACGGCCCGCGCGGATTGATGAAGAGATCCGTTCTATCGTCGGGACGCAGGGCTTCGCCCTGGAATACGGGCTCGATCACATGCTTGACGAGATCGCTCCGCAGCTCCGCCGCGTCCACCTGGCCGCCACCCTGATAACCAGCGATCAAGGTGATGCTATGAATCCTCCTTGGCGCTCCGTCCTCGAATTCGACCCCAACTTGGGTGGTGCAGTCCGGCGAGAGATAGGCGATCGCCTTGGACGTCCGGGCCTGGGTAAGTTGATGGGCCAGCCGATTGGCGACGGTGATGGGGAATGGCATCAGATCCGGCGTTTGGCGGCAGGCGTAGCCGAACTGAGTGATCTGGTTAAGCACAGTAATGCGGTCGAGCTCCTTATCGGTCAAGCTCCGGTCGTCCCACTCATAGCGGCGGTCCAAAGGCTGCGCGGTAAGACTGGTGACCACCGTGCATTCGGCGGCATTAAAATCATCCTTGCGATAGCCGATTTCGCCCACCACTCGCCGGGCCACTTCCGGGATGTCCACCGCGGCCTTGGAGGCGAACCGCGCGGCGATGAACACGATGCCCTTGGACAGCGCGCATTCGATGACCACGTGGGAGTAGGGATCTTGCTGGAGAAAGTGGTCGACGACGGCATCGCTGATGGTGTCGCATACCCGGTCCGGGTGGCCTTCCGCCACCGATTCGGAGGTGAATAGAAAGTTCTTTTTCATCTCGGCACCTGTCGATTGATGTGGTTCCTCGTTTTTCCGTCACGCTAGGGTCATAGGCGATTTCTCGCCCGGCCGGCTTCCTGGCCAGAGCGATGATACTAAGACTGAATCGTCCCCGTGAATGCCTCCTCCATGGTTTCCCCGCCTACCGGATATTGCAGCCGCTTGATGCCCTCATTGATGACGAACGGCAGCGTCGCGCCAGCGGCAATGGCCAGCCAGTCCGCGGCTCCGATGGGAGTCAGCCGCAGCAAGCTGCGCAGGGGAAGCACATAAGCGGCCGCGACTTGCAGGAGCATCGAACCGGCCACCGCATAGTTGAGGACCCGGTTGGGCGGGCGGTGACCTGGGTGGAACACTCCGGTCCGCTCCGAGCGGCAACTGATGGCGTGCAGCAATTGCGCCAAGGTGATGGTCATGAACGCATTGGTGCCTCCCTGGGGCGAGACTCCGTAGCGCGCGAGGCTATAGCCGTAGACGCCCATGGCGCCGGTCGTCAGGGTCAGCGATTCCCTGAGCATTCGGTAGGCGTCGACCCGACGCATGATGGGCTCCTGCGGATCACGAGGAGGCTGTTTTAAAACCTCCTGCTCAGGCGGCTCGAGAGCCAGGGCAAGACCTGGAGCAATGTCGGTGATCAGGTTAATCCACAACAGTTGTATGGGGTTCAATACCTCGCCGGCGCCAAGCGCCGTGCCGATCACCATGACTTCGATCTCGCCGAGATTGCTCGACAAGAGGAATCTCAGGCTCTTGCGGATATTGGCGTAAATCGTCCGGCCCTGTTCGACGGCGGCGATCATGGTGTGCAGGTTATCATCCTTCAACACCACGTCGGCCACCGAGCGAGCCACCTCGGTACCACGTTCTCCTAACGCCACGCCCACGTCGGCGGCTTTCAGGGCGGGACCATCGTTGATGCCGTCACCGGTCATCGCCACCACCCGGCCGGATTTCTGCAAGGCTTGCACGATGCGCAGCTTATGCGCCGGACTGACCCGCGCGAACACCGAAGTGTCGGCGACGAGCCCCCCGAGCACTTCCGGGTCGAGTTGTTCGAGGCTGCCGGAATCGATGATTTCCAAGGGCTTGCTTCCATTCAGACTCAACCGCTGGCCCACCGAGAAGGCCGTGGCGCTCTGGTCGCCGGTGATCATCACGGTGTCGATGCCGGCTTCGTGAAACTTCGCCATCAAGGTGCTCATGCCGGGTCGGATGGTGTCCTCCATGGCCACCAAGCCCAGCCAGACCAGATTTCGGGTTACGGCAAAGGTCTTGATGTCGCTGGACTGGCCGTAAGCTATTCCCAGCACCCGCAGGGCTTGACCGGCCAGGGCCTCGTTCCGGGCCAAGATCGCGGCGCGCTGATCCTCATCGAGCTCGGTGCAGCGGCCGTCGGCATGCAAGCGATGGGTGCACAGGCTCAAAACCTCCACGGGGCTACCCTTGACCGCCACGTAATGTTCGGCGCCGGGGTTCTTGTGCACCGTAACCATGTACGGCCGGTCTTCCGCGCGATGCACCGTTTTGACGAGCGGGTGGCGTTGCCGCAGGGCCTTGACCTCCACGCCAGCCTCCAGGGCGATCTCGACCAACGCCGACTCGGTGGGCGAGCCGTCCAGCTTCGGGCTCGCCCCGTTTTCGACCAGCTTGACCTCGCTGCACAAGCAGACCACCTCCAGTAGCCGCCGAATATCCTCCCGCTCCAGCGGGGCGATGGGCTTCCGGTTGGACCAGAATCCACCATCGCAGAGATCCACGGATTCCTCGGGTAGCTCCATGACCACTGTGCGCATGCGGTTCTCGGTGAGGGTGCCGGTCTTGTCCAGGCACAGGGTCTGGATGGCGCCCAGCGCTTCCACCGCGGGCAGTTGACGCACCAGCACGTTGCGTCGCTGCATCTCTCGGATTCCGAGCGCCAAGGTGGTGGTGGCCACGGCGGGTAGGCCCTCCGGAACCGCCGCGACGGCCAGCGAGATGGAGGATTTCAGCATTTGCAAAAAACCAAAGCCCCGCACCAATCCCAACCCGAACATGCCGGCGCAGATGCCGGCCGAGAGCAAGGCCAATTGCGTGCCCATGTCGTCCAACTGGCGTTGCAGCGGCGTCGAGGGCGGCTTGACCTCGCCTACCAGAGACTGGATGAGACCAATTTCGGTGTGTCTCCCCGTGGCGGTCGCGACCGCTAGGCCGCTGCCACCGGTGACCACGGTGCCGCGATGGACCATGTTCCTGCGGTCCGCCAAGGGGGTATTTTCGGAGGCCACGAAGCTGTGCTTCTTGCTGACTGGCAGGCTTTCCCCGGTCAGGGCCGATTCGTCCACCGTCAAGCGGTTGCTGGAAATCAGCCGGCCATCGGCGGGGATGTAGACGCCGGGTTCCAGGACCAGGATATCGCCCGGTACCACCTCTTCTACGGGCACCTCAATGGCCTGGCCTTCGCGGACGACTCGCGCATGGGGGGGCGTCATGTGTCCCAAGCTGCCGATGATTTTTTCCGCCGAGCTCTCGGTGGCGTATCCGATCGCCGCATTGATGCCGACGACCGCCAGAATCACCAGGGCGTCCGCAAGGCCGCCGGTCGCAACGGACACCGCCGCCGACAAGCCGAGGAGAGCCACGGGCGGATTGAGAATCTGTCCGGCCAGCATGGACCAGGCCGAGCGCGGCTTTTGCTCGCTCAGGACATTGCGGCCGAAGCGATCCAGCCGGACCTGGATTTGCGCGCCGGCCAGACCTTCCCGGCCGGTTTCCAAGGCCTTCAGCGCCAAATCGTCTTCGAGCGCATGCCAGGTTTGGCGGGTTGCGGCGGGCGCGTTTTCGAAGCCGGGGTCTTTTGGCCGCGCTTGCGGAGCGAAGGCCCGGAGGCTCAAGCCAAACCATGAAGTTCCCCCGTCGCCGTTAGGGGGCGCCGTGGCGGGCCGAAATCCCGACGCGGCGGTGGGGTGGCCCTGAGAGCGAAGGCAAGCTTCCAACTCCTTGATGATCAGGGCGGCGGGCTGCCCAGGCTCGAAGCGAATCACGGCATTCCCGGTCAGCGGATTGGCTTCGACGCTCGACAGCAAGGGGCTCTCGGAAGGCAGGTCCTCCAGGGTGCGCTTCATGGCCTCGGAGCGGTACAGACCTTTGATCTTGACCCGAATCCGGCCGGAGGCGGTGTGATGGACCAAGCTTACCTGGGAAGGATCATTCGGCCCGCCATGGGGAGAGGAAGAGCGGAGGCCACTGGGATTATGGGAATCGTTCATCGCGAGAATGGCTTTTGAACTCAGTGGATTGATCGATGCAAATTCCCACGAGTTTAATCCCTCTGCATTACAAATTCATGTTACAAAGTCATGACAGGCGCTAGGCTGGACGGTCCGGAGAGCCGGTCCGCCGGCGGCGTAAGTCGTTTTCACCTCTCTTTCGCCGGCCAGGTGCAGCAGGCAAAACAACTGCTCCTCGGCGCTTGCGCAGCGCGCCAGACGCGCCGTCAAATAGGCATTGTCCTCATAGCCCAGCACGAAGAAGTCGGCGCTCTTGCCGGGTTCGAAGTTGCCGGTTTCACGGTCCAGTCCCAGGGCCTTCGCTCCGCCCAGGGTGGCGGGATAGAGCAGCTGCGCGGCATTCAAACCGAAGCCCTGCACCCGCTGAACCTTGTACATCTCGGCCAGCTCCCGCCATACGGAGAACTGCGTACCCGCGCCGATGTCGGTGCCGACCGCGACCGGAATGCCGTGTTCAAGGTGCCGGCGCAGCGGAAAGAGACCGCTGCCCAGGAACAGGTTGCTGGTGGGACAGTGGCAGACCGCGCAGTGCGCCTCGGCCATGCGCGACAGCTCGGCGTCGGTGCTGTGAATGCTATGGGCCAGTATCGTGCGCGGTCCAATGAGACCATAGCGATCGTAGGCGTCGAGATAGTGCCGGTCGTTGGGAAAAGCGGCCCGTATCGTCTCGATTTCGGCGCGGTTCTCGTTGATGTGGGTTTGAAGATAGCATTCGGGATGCGCGCGCAAGAGATCGGCGCAGGCCTCCATCAGGGCGGGCGAGCAGGACAACGCGTAGCGGGGGGTGATGGCGTAATGCAAGAAGGGTTCGGCCGCGCACAGGGCGATGAGACGCCGCATCCCGTCCACGGCCTCGTCCACGGTTTGCAGCAGGTTCTCCGGTGCGTGCTGGTCCATCAGCGTGATCCCGGCGATGAGGCGGAGGCCGGCGGCCTTGGCCGCCCGGAACAGGGATTCGGTGGCCGGATAGAACTCCGAGCCGAACACCACCGCCGTGGTGGTGCCGGAGGACAGGAGTCGGGCCACGAACCGTTCGGCCGCCTCTGCCGCGAATGCTTCGTCGGCGTAAGCCGCTTCGGCGGGCAGGATGGATTGCTCTAGCCAGTCGAGCAACTCTCCGCCGAAGGCCGCCGTCGCGTAGAACTGCGGAAAGTGAAGATGGGCGTCGATCAAGCCCGGAATCAGCCAGTCCCGGTCATGGTCTATTACGGCCGCGCCGGGAAACAAGGCCGACAGCGCGGACCTCTCGCCGGCGGCGGCGATCCGGCCGGCCGAATCTACCGCCAACGCGCCTTCGGGAATGATTTCCAGGGCATCGTCGCGGGTAAACGGGTCACTCCGCAGGTGGGCCAGGATGCCGGTATGCAGGGTCGTTTGACTCATGCCGCTCATCCTCCTGTTTTCGCGGGTAGCGCCCCGAGCAGACCCGGCAGCTCGTTCACTGATTCGATGACCCAGTCGGGCCGGACGGGCGAAGCCGCCGCATAAGCTCCCCGGTATTTGCCGGTTTTCACCAGGATGCCGACCAGTCCGGCGGCCTGTCCTCCGCCCACGTCCGTGTCGATGTCGTCGCCGATTATGGCGCACCGGTCGGGCGAGAGCCCCATGTCTTCCACGGCCACCCGGAAAAATTCCGGGGAAGGCTTGCCCATGACCAGAGCATCGCGGCCGGTGCAGTACTCGAGCGCCGCGACGAAGCCGCCGATGTCCATCTTGAGCCCCGTCTCGGTCTGCCAAAACCGGTTGCGGTGCACGGCGATGAGCTTGGCACCCTGCATCAGGCGGTTGAACAGTCGGTTCAAAAGGTCATAGGTCCACGCCTCGCCGATATCGCCGAGGACGATGTAGTCCGCCTCCTCGATCTCCACGGTAGTGGCTTCGGCGAAATCGCCTCGCGCATCCTCGGCCAGCAGCAAGGCGCAGGGCGGCTGGCCGAGCCGCTCCAGATAGAGTCTAGCGGCTTGCGGCGCGCTGACGATTTCACTTGGGTTGACCTCGAATCCCAGCTCCCGCAGCTTCCCGTGCAGGGAATTTTGCGACAAGGTGCTGGTGTTGGTGATGAAGCGGCAGGCGTAGCCCGCGGCCCGGAGCCGCCGGACGCTCTCCGGCGCGCCCTCGATGAGCCGGGAACCGACGTAAAGCACGCCGTCCAGGTCGAACAGAATGCCCTCGATGGCGGCAAGCGTCTTAATGGAATCGGATGCCTTGGTCATGACTAGCGATTCAGAAAACGAAATCGAATGGCGCAAGTTGGCTGAGGAGCACGGAGTTTTTCGGCCGCCGTGTTCGCCCGGCCAGCATTTTATGGTCCCGCATTTAGAAGGCGTCCGCAATCACGGCCACTAGGATCAAAGCGAATGCGGCCGGAGGATCTCGAAGATTTCGAAAGCTTGGACCCAAGTTTCCTCGAGAATCGGCGGAATGCTATGCAGTGGTAATCCCAAAAGGTCCCAAGCGCCTTTCTCGAAGCCCAAGCCAGCCTCGTAGATGACCTCGTCGAGATTCACGGAAGGCTCGATGTTGCAGGCGAGGGCGCTTGCGATATGGATGAACGCCGCATCTTTGCGGAAGCGAAGGGGAGCCTTGGAAGGCGCCAGATAATGAGCTACGGCCGCCTGGAGACGCTCGGGTAATTTCCAGCAGCGCAGGAGTTCGGCGCCGACATCCGCATGAGTAAAGCCGAACACCTGTTGCTCCGCCCGATTAAGGGCCTCTTCGTTTTGAGCCGTCACTGCGAGGACCTTCCGATACTGCTCGGAACGTAAGGAATAAAACACCAGCCGGCCAACCTTATGCAATAATCCTGCCACAAACAAGGGTTCGCTCTGCAATACCCGGCAGCGAAATGCCAGAGAGCGAGCGATTACGCCGCAGGCCACACTATTGAGCCAGAATCGTTCCATATCGATCAGCTCCGGAGGAATGCCCCGGAAATGGCTGGTCATGGAGGCGGCGACTACCAAATTACTGACGGCCTCGCGACCGATTAAGGCAATTGCGCCGGACACCGTTTCAATCTTAGAGTACGAGCCGCTTAACCCATTGTTCGCCAGTCGCAACACCTTCGCAGTTAGAGCCGGGTCATTAATGATGACCTCGCCAATTTCGCCGTTCGAGACATAAGGCCTATTCAAGAGCTGGTTGAGCTTATAGACAACCTCCGGCATGGAAAACAGAGTCTTAACTTCGTTGGCGAGCAACTGGGCCGTCATGAATGTACTTCACTTGTAAGAATCGTGAATTGTCGCGCCGTTGTCGGGTCGTTTCGAAGCCTTGCGCAAGCCAAGTTTTAGCGGATGACCGCATTTCCTTGGGCATGGAACAAGTGTAGTCGCCCAGTAAGCATATCGGCTTGAGCGGGGCGATAAGACGTTTTAAAAATAGACTTCGTCTCAGATCCAGGGACGAGCGATGGAATGGCAAGCGGCTGCGCTCTCCTTGCTCCTTGCCTGCCCGAGGCTTAAAGGTAACCAGATATTTTAGGCTGCCAAAAACTTGCTTTTTTCAAAGCAGAAGGGAATTACGGAATACCCGTGAAGAACTTTTTTACGGCTAATTTGACGATCGGAAGATGCAGCATCGAAGGGCTAGAGAAAGAGGATAGCCCGGGCAGGGAAAACAAAATCACTGCCCGGAATGAATGGGATATATCTTAAAGCAAGCTCAAATAGGTGGCGTTCGACGCCCGGTAATGAAAAATACCAGCGCTAAAATCAGTCCGACGACAAACAGGATCCAGGCAATGTTGACCGCGGTACCTGCGATGCCGGAAAAGCCTAAAAGGCCTGCAACAATTGCGACGATCAAGAAGGTAACTGCCCAACCAAGCATAATCAGCCTCCATGTAAGTATGAAATCCAAGCGGACTGCTCCTTACACCCATGGGAGCCACACAATCCTCCGTTCGCGCTTCATTATCGAATCATGAACAAAGGCCAGCTTTATAGCGCCTTTCACATATTGGGTGAACTATGGATCTCCACGAAAAAGTTTGGAAAAAGCCGAACTTATATTTTTAGAGAACGACGCCAATTACGTACAAAGACGATATGCCATCGTATTAAATATGACCGTTATGGCGCCCGGTTTACTCACATGCCGTTAACGTGCGGGGATTGGCGGCATCTGATTGGCTGTCTTCTCTAATAGTTGAGAGACGGAAAATGAAACATGAATTGAGATTAGGCCAACATCTCCTTAATCCTCGCAGATCCCGAGGGAGTGATCGCTATTCGCTCTACAATGCCGGGTTCGGCTTTGATCAGCGAACGATACTTGGTTCGCCGATCAGGGGGCTATGCTCTAGGATGGCTTCAGAGGAGGGCTTGAAAGTGCTTGAGACGGGTACCGGCCGTAAATGGTTATGAACGAAAGCCGGCAGCGAATAGGCAATACGGGGCGCTAATCAAGGCCATGATAGGCTATTATGGCCACTAGGGACTTGGAGCACTACCCGCGATCTCGGGTGGTCGGGTTCGATCGACTGCAATGGGCCGGGCCGGCTGCTGCTCTGTGAAGCACTTCAGGAATGTTGGATCATGTGCATCCGCCTACGTAGGTATCCCGTGTTCCGTAAAACTCACATCATGCCTTGCATAAGGATGCCATGAAGATCGCGACCTGGAACGTGAACTCCCTGCGGGTGCGACTTCCCCACGTCATGCAGTGGCTGATCCGAGAGCAGCCGGACGTGCTGGCGCTGCAGGAAACCAAAACCGAGGATTCGAATTTTCCTGCGGCCCAATTGGCGGAAGCCGGCTATCGGTCGGTGTACAGCGGGCAGAAGACGTATAACGGCGTGGCGGTGCTCAGCAAGACGCCCGCCGAGGACCCGGTCACCGATCCGCTTGGGATGGATGACCCGCAGCGGCGCATCCTCGCCGTCACGGTGGGAGATGTGCGGATCGTCGATCTATACGTACCCAATGGCAGCGAGGTGGGCTCGGAGAAGTACGGCTACAAGCTCGATTGGCTCGCCAAGGTCCGCGGTTGGTTGCAGTCCGAGCTGGAGCGTTATCCGCGCCTCGTGGTGCTCGGCGATTTCAACATCGCTCCGGAGGATCGAGACGTTCACGATCCGGCCGCCTGGCGTGAGAAGATCCTATGCAGCACACCGGAGCGAGAGGCGTTCCGCAGCATTCTGGATTTGGGTTTTCGCGATACCTTCCGACGGTTCGATCAGCCCGAGAAAAGCTTCACCTGGTGGGATTATCGCCTGAACGGGTTTCGGCGCAATCTAGGCTTACGCATCGACCACATTCTTGCAAGTTCCGCGCTCTGTGAAAGATGCCTCGCCTGCCGGGTGGATGTGGCGCCGCGGAAGCTCGAACGTCCCTCGGACCATGCGCCGGTGGTGGCGGAATTTCGTTGCGGGCTCCTGCCCAGGACGTGACGCGGAAAGCCTGCCGCCTGCCGGCGAGAGACCTCAAGGGGTATTCTTTGCCGCGTCTCCCGAAACCCTCTTTTCCGCCGGCAGGCGGCAGGGAATGAGGCTGCCCTTGCCCGATATTCCGATCGGCTTGCAGGGAAGCAAGACGGCGACCTCCCGGTGAATATCCGCCATCCTCTGATTTTCCGCAGCGGCCCGCTCGTAAATCTCGGCGAGCCTTCGGGAAAGATCGACCGTATCCCGCCCGTTCTTGCCATAGAGATAGGTTTTTCCCTCGTATTGACTACCCAGCAGCCTGGCTTCGTTGGCTCGAAGCCGCATGTCCGCCGCGGCCTTGGCGTAATAATCCGCCAAGGCCTCTTGGGACTCGTAGCTCTCGGCCTTCAGTACGGCCGAGTTCATGTTGAGCACCTCTGGCTTGGACTCGAACCAGGCGCAGGCCACCAGCAGGCCTGTCGATCCCAGAATGGCGAGTGGTTTCAACCTCATGAAATTTCCTCCTTGAAGTCGTTGATGCGAGTGACCGTTTTTGGTGGAGCGGACCCGATTCTAACTCCCGGATCCCGGGCTTGAACCTTGGTTGCGGCCGATCGAATCGCGGGAATGCGGTCGGGTCCGTGTTCATCGGGCGAGGTGGACTGAAACAGCCTTGTCTACTCGAAACGTAATCGCTGCAGAGACACCACGTCGCTCACCCAAACGATTCCGTCGCCCTGCAATCCGGTATGGGCGCTGGCATGAATGAGGCGCACGATTTCATCCACTTTTTCGTCGGGAGCGACAATCTCGACGCGAACCTTGGGCGAAAACTCGGTCAGCTCATCCCGTATGCCGTGGCCGACTTCCGGTCCTTCGTGTTGACCGCAGCCTTCCGCCCGGCTGACGGTCATACCGGGAAAGCCTTGCATTTGGCGGAAGGCGCTACGCAATCTTGCGAGGCGCTGGGGCTGGATAATGGCTTTGATTTCCTTCATGGCAATTTCCTCTCAATCGCGTCAAGAGTTGTGAGGCAAGCCTTAATGGACGGGTCAGAAATCATCGTGAATCCTTTTTCAAGCTCTTAGGCTTCGATGCGGGGTTCTTCAAACCAGCGGTACAAGGCCGGCAGTACCACGAGGGTGAGAAGCGTGGACGTCACCAAGCCGCCGATCACCACGATCGCCAAGGGGCGTTGGACCTCCGATCCGGGCCCTGTCGCGAAAACGAAGGGGATCAAGCCCAGCATGGCCACCGTCGCGGTCATCATGACCGGTCGAAACCGCTGCTTGCAGCCCTCGACGATGGCTTCCCGCTGATGGAGCCCTTCGTCGCGCAGCCCTCGAATATAAGACACCAGTACCACGCCGTTGAGCACCGCGATACCCCAAAGGGTGATGAATCCGACCGAGGCGGGCACCGACAGGTACTCGCCGGTCAGGAACAGCGAAAAGATGCCGCCTATGGAGGCGAACGGCAGTACCAAAATGATGAGACTGGCGAAGCGCAGGGAGTTGAACAGCAGGAATAGCAAGAAGAAAATCGCCGCAATGGTGATGGGAATGATGATCAAAAGCCGGTTCATGGCTCGTTCCAGGTTCTCGAATTGGCCGCCCCATTTCAGGAAATAGCCCTCCGGGAGCTTGACCTTTTCCGCCACGGCTTTCTGCAACTCCGCGACGAAACCGCCGAGGTCGCGGTCGCGGACGTTGGCGCCGATCACGATGCGGCGCTTGGCGGTCTCCCGGCTGATCTGGGCCGGGCCGTCGACCACCTTGACCGCCGCCAGGTCATCCAGTTGCACCAAGGCTCCGTTCGGGGATTTCAAAAGGATTTGTCCGATGGCCTCGGGACTCGTCCGGAAGCTCTCCGGAAATCGCACGACCGCCGAGAAGCGCCGCTCGCCCTCGTAAATGGTCGTGCTGGCTCGACCGGCCAGCGCGGTCTCGATGATGTCGTTGATGTCGGCCACGTTGATGCCGTGGCGGGCGATGGCCCTTCGGTCGATGTCGATAGTGAGGTACTGCTGGCCGGTCAAGCGCTCGATGCGAATGTCGGCCGAGCCCTGAATCGAGTTGAGCACCTTGACGATTTCATCGGCGAGGCGCTTGAGTTCGCGGAGATCGTCGCCGAACACCTTGACGGCGATGTCGGAGCGCACCCCGGTGACCATTTCGTCCACGCGATCGGAAATCGGTTGGGCCATGACGATCTGCACGCCCGGCAGCACGCTGAGCTTCTCCCGGATGGCTTCCATTACCGTGTTCTGATTCCAGCCGTCCGGGAACTGGTCCCTGGGCTTCAGGGTCGCGATGGGTGTCGCCTCGTTCTCCGGCTGCGGATCGGTGGGATTCTCGCTGCGCCCGAGCTGCGAGACCACCCGCGCTACGCCGGGCACTTCCTTGACCATGTGCATGGCTTCCGATTCCAGCTTGATCGACTCGTCCAGCGACATGCTCGGCACCCGGTTGATGCCGGGCACGATGCTGCCTTCCTGCATTTCGGGAATGAACGAGGTGCCGAGAAAAGGCGTGAGGCTGAGGCTTCCCGCCAGCAGCAGCAGGGCGGCGAGAATGACGGTGCGGGGATAGCCCAGGGCGAAATCAAGCAGCCGGAGATATGGCCGTTTCATGAAGGCGATGATGGGGGTATCGTGTTCGGCGCCCCCTTTCAGAAGATAGGAACACAGCACCGGCGACAGGGTGAGCGACACGATTAGGGAGATGAACAGGGCGATGGCGATGGTGTAGGCGAGCGGCGCAAACATCTTGCCTTCGATGCCCTCCATGGTCATCAGGGGCAGGAACACCAAACAGATGATACCGACCCCGAACAAGACCGGCGTGCCCACCTCGGCGGCCGCGCGCAGCACGATGGTGGGACGGCTCTCGCCGGTTTCCGCCGCCTCGCCCAGATGCCGGAAGGCGTTTTCCACCACCACCACCGAGCCGTCGACCATGATGCCGATGGCGATGGCAAGGCCGCCCAGGGACATGAGATTGGCGGAGATGCCATAGTGATTCATCGCCATGAAGGTGCAAAGCGGCGTGATGATCAAGGTCGCCACCACGATCAGGCTGGACCTGAGGTCGCCGAGATACAGGAGTAACACGACGACGACCAGCACGATGCCTTCCATCAGCACCTTGCCTACGGTGTGGATGGCCGCATCCACCAATTCCGAGCGGTCGTAGAAAGGCACGATGCGTAGATCGTCAGGCAGCATGTCCTGCTCGTTGATCTCCCGTACCCGTTCCTTGACCCGGCTGACGATCTCCTTGGCGTTGCCGCCACGGATGGACAACACGATGCCGCCTACGGATTCGGTAATGCCGTCCCGGATCACGGCGCCCGAGCGAACGGCGGTGTCGATCCGCACTTCCGCCACATCACGTATGAACAAGGGCGTGCCATCGATTTCCTTAAGGACGATATTACCGATGTCCTGCACGTCGTGGATCAACCCGATTCCGCGGATGAGGTATTGCTCGGCGTAGCGGGGCAGTTTGCCGCCCCCGCTGTTGGCGTTGTTGAGCGCCAACGCGGTATAGACGTCCTTGAGCGTGAGCCCGTAGTGACGCAGACGATCGGGATTCGGCAGCACCTGGTACTGGCGTTCATAGCCGCCGATGGAATTGATTTCGGCGACGCCGGGAATCCCTCGGAGGAGAGGCCGTACCACCCAGTCCTGAATGGTCCGCCGCTGGGTCAGCTCTTCCACGGTCAGCGGTCGATCGCCGTCGTCGGGCCGCTCCAGAGTGTATTGGTAGACCTCGCCCAGCCCCGACGAGACCGGGCCGAGGATGGGGGTGACCCCTTCCGGCAGATTGTCCGCGGCCTGAATCATGCGTTCCAGCACCAATTGCCGAGCGAAGTAGATATCGGTTTCGTCGGTGAAGACCAAGACGATCTGCGACAGGGCGTTGCGGTTCACCGAGCGCATTTCGGTGAGGCCCGGCAGGCCCGTCATGGCGATTTCCAGAGGCACGGTGACGAAGCGCTCCACTTCTTCCGGAGAGCGTCCCGGTGCTTCCGCGGCCACCTGTACTTGGACGTTTGTCACGTCCGGGAAGGCGTCCACCGAGAGCTTCTGCATCGCAGTGCCCCCGAAGGCGACCAGAACCAAGGCAATAACCACCACCACTAGCCGCTGCTTGAGCGCGGCGCGGATCAAATTTTCCATGGTGGCTTACTCCAGTTCCTTGCGGATGCGCTCGTTGTTCAGATGGAAGGCGCCTTCCACCACGATGCGCTGCCCCTCGGCGAGCCCGTTGACTACCCGGCGCTGCCCTTCGTGCTCGACACCCAGCGATACGGGGCGCAGCTCGAAGCTATCGGCGGCGGTCTGCACGAACACGTGGTCGCGATCGCCGACCCGCACCACAGCCTTGGCCGGAATGGTCAGTGCCGTCTGTGCCGGGCGCTGGATGATCATGCCGGCGAGCATTTCCGGTTTGATCTTGTGCTCCGGGTTTTTGACCTCCATCCGTACCATGACGGTACGAGTGGTCGGATTCACCGTATCGGCCACATGAATGATCTTGCCGGTGATGCGCCGTTTCGGCAGCGCTGGAATTTGCACCTCGGCGAGTCCCCCTCGCTCCACCAGGTAAGCGTCTTGCTCGGGTGCCTCGGCCACTACCCAAACTTGGGAGAGATCGGCAATGGTGAAGAGATGATCGGCCGACTGGACGATCTGCCCCACGGAGATGCGTCGTTCGATGACCGTTCCGGTGAGGGTCGTGGTGATTGGAGTCGTCGAATCGATTTGCCCGGTATCCGACAAGCGTCGGATGGCTTTTTCGCTCATCCCCATCACCGCCAGCTGGTCAGCCCCGGCGCGCAGCTCCACTTCAGCCTCCGCGAGGGCGCCCTCCCGTTCCTTCAAGGTCGCTTGGCTGATGATGCCGGCCTCGAACAAGCGCCGCGCCCGCTCCACTGCCAATCGGTGCAGTCCAACTTGGGTCTTCGCCTTCAAATAGCTTGCTTGAGCGCTGCTGAGCTCGGTGCTGTTGAGGACCGCCAGAAGCTCGCCCTTGTGGACGTGCTGGCCGACGAACACCTTGATCTCGGCAACCCGCCCGCTGACGCTGGGGCCAATGCGGGCGACCTTGTGCTCGTCCAGTTCAACGCGTCCGGGCAGGCGGAGGGTTTCCGAAAAATGCGCCACGGATACCGGTTCGACGGTGAGTCTTTGCAGAAGA
>CADDYU010000054.1 GCA_902810705.1 Methylococcaceae bacterium | reverse complement strand
GGTGGCCCAAGCGCGCGCCGTTGCCGCTTCCGCCGACTCTGGCGCGAGACGTTTGTTCACAACCGGGGGTTTGACAGCCTTGACGTTTGGGAAGCCCCCTTGGAGCACGCCTCGCGGGAGCTCGAAAGTGATCCTGCACGCGTGTATTCCATCACCGCCTGGCCTTGGATTGTTAATGCACTATAGATTGAAAAATGGAATCAGCCCGATGAGCCGGATTCGAAGCTAAAGAAATTCGTACAGCCTTGGAGTTGCCAGATGTTAGAGCGCCAGTAGAACATCAAGCTCCGGCCGATGCTGCTTACTGGAACCATCTGCCTGCCGACTGCAAGATCGTTTGAAGCAACAAACATAGAACAACTCGTTCTTTTCCACGAAACGTCCAGTGTTCCACTTGGCGCTCCTAGGATGAATGCTCTCGCAGACTATTCCCCTAGAGCCGCAGCCAGCGCCGCCACCACGCGGTTCTGCTGCTCGAAACTCAGCTGATGGAACAGCGGCAAGACCAGCGTCTGGTCTTGCGCCTCTTCGCTATGCCAAAGCTTTCGGCAACCGCCGTCGCCACAGCCGCAGGCATCCATGCCTCCCTCGCACGACCAGGTTCCGAACGGATAGGCCGGCTCCCGATGAGCGCACATGATGCCTCGGCGGGTGGCCACCCCCGCATCCAGCATGAACTGCATCACCCGCCGCTGATCGCTGCCTTGCGGCAAGCGCACACAGAAGCTCTGCCAATTGCTGCGCGCCCAAACAGGCTCATGGGGCAGGCCCAAGCCCGGAATCTCCGAGAGGAGTAACAAGTATCGCGACCCGAGTTCGCGGCGCCGGCCGATGATTTCGGGCAGACGCTTGAGCTGTTCGTAGCCGATGGCGGCCTGGATATCGGTCATCCGATAGTTGAACCCAAGCTCCGGATAATCCTCGAAAATGACTTGCGATGACGCGTGCCGGGTGGTATCGGGGACACTCATATAATGCTGTCGCAACAGCCTGAACCGCTGATCCAAGTCGGGGTTGTTGGTGGTGAGCATGCCTCCTTCGCCGGTGGTGACGACCTTGCGCGGATGGAAGGAAAAACAGGCCACGTCACCATGGGGCTTGCCGATCCGCTCCCAATCCTCACCCATACGAATTTCCGAACCGATGCCGCAGGCCGCGTCCTCGATCACCGGAAGCCCGTGGCGCGAAGCGATTTCCAGAATCGCCGGCAGATCGCAGGGCATGCCCATTTGATGGACGCAGAGTATGGCGCGGGTCCGGGTGGAAAGAGCGTTTTCCAGCAAGGCCGGGTCCAGGTTGTAGGTATCCGGCTGAATGTCCACGAAGACCGGCTTCGCGCCGCAGTACCGAATGGCGTTCGCGGTCGCGATGAAGGAATGGCTAACGGTAATGACTTCGTCGCCGGGTTTCACGCCCACCGCGAGCAGCGCCAGATGCAGGGCAGTGGTGCAATTGGACACGGCGCAAGCATGGCTGGCGCCGACCTGTTCGGCAAAGGCGCGCTCGAATTTGGCGACGTTAGGCCCCTGGCTCACCCAGCCGGATTGGATCGCCTCGGCGGCTGCCGCAACTTCCTCGGGACCCAGGAGAGGCTTGGCTATCGGTATCATGTTTATCCTTAAAGTTTTCTAAAGAAGGCTGATAATGCCGTTTTGCCCGTTTCCCAAAGGAGCGGAGCATGAAGAAAGCCTCGATTTAGCCGCGCCGGACCCGATCCGGGGCGGTGGCTTCCGAGCCGCGGAAGCGTTGTTCCCGCCACCACGCCACCAGTCGGGCCATGCCTTCCTCGAGGCTTACCGTGGTTTCGAATCCCAGCTTTTCGCGGGCCTTGCCGGTATCCGCCAAGCGCCGTTGCACCGGATTGACCTTGCGCTCGGGCCGGTATTCGGGGCGTAAGTCCGAGCCCATGACCCGCAGCAAGGTTTCAGCCAGTTCATTGAGGCTGGTTTCGGTGCCACTGGCCACGTTGAACACTTCATCGCTGACATCGCTTTTCGCCGCCAAAATATTGGCACGGGCCACGTCACCGATATACACGAAATCCATGGTTTGGTCGCCGGGGCCGAAGATCAGCGGCGGCTCGCCTACGGCGATGCGGTCCATCCAGCGGATCAAGACTTCGGTATAAACCCCATGGATATCCATGCGTGGTCCATAAACGTTGAAGTAGCGCAGCGCGACATAGTCAAGTCCATACATCTCGTTGAAACTGCGCAGCAATCCTTCATTAAACGTTTTAGCCGCGCCATACAAGGTGCGATTGTTGTAAGGATGATGGGATTCGTCCGTCGGAAAGGTCTCCGCCATGCCATAGATGGAGGCCGAGGAGGCCGCGACCACCTTTTGCACCTTGCTCCGCACGCAAAGATCCAGCAAGTCGTAGGTGGCGTTCACCATGACTTCGAGCGCCATTCTCGGTTCCTCGGCGCATTGGGTGATCCTGAGCGCCGCCTGATGGAATACGATATCCGCGTTTTCCACCAACTCCCGCATCAATCCGCAATCGCGAATATCTCCCGTCAGAAGATGCACGGGGCCACGGGCGAGCGCGTCGGCCAGATTTTCGGGATTGCCCCTGACCATGTTATCGACCGCCACGATTTCGGCGCAGCCTTCCTCGATTAGTAAATCAATGATGTGAGAGCCGACAAAACCCGCTCCGCCGGTCACCAAAACTCTTTTTCCTTCAAGCTCCATGACATTATTTCTCATGAATTGATCGACTATCCCGTTAAGCGCGGCGCCCAAGATGGAATAGTAAGGGGTTGAATTATTCTTTCTCGCTTTCGAGGTTGTTCTGGCCGGCTAATCTATCTTTTCTCCAACCGATGATTTTGGCTGGTACGCCGGCCACCTTGGCGAAGGCCGGTACGTCGCGGGTCACCACCGCGCCCGCGCCCACGATTGCGCCCTTTCCCACGGTAACTCCCGGCAGCAAACAGGCGTTGGTTCCGATATCCGCCCACTCTTCCACCCTGACCGGCTTAACCTCCAGATCCGTTTGGATAATGGGAATGTCCACCGGAATTCCCGTATGCGCCGATCCCAACACCTTGGCGCCAGGTCCCCAGCCCACGTGATCCTCGAGCACCAGATTCCGGGCATCGAAATAGCTTTGCGGGCCGATCCACACGTTATTCCCGATCCGAAAACAACCATCGAATCGTCCTTGCAAATAGGCTTGGCTACCGATGAAGATTCCATGGCCCAACTCGAAGGTTTCTGGGTGCTTGAATCCCACCCCCGGCTCTACGCGCAACTGATCGCCACAACGGCGGGCCAGCGCCCGCCAGAGAACGCGTCGCATTAAGATGTCGAACTCGCCCTGGCCGCCGCCGAAGCGGCCATACAATTCGAGCAGCATCTCGCGGCTGTATTGCGCTCGCAAATCCGCCGCGAAAGCTCCGATGTAAGTGGGATCAGGATGAATTTCCCGGATTCCGTGCACCGCTTTGATCAAACGGCTAGAGGCACCTTCGTCAGCCATGGTCGGCTGCTCCTCGCACAGCCGCCGCCACGGTCTCGATCTGGGCCTCTGTCAGTTCCGGGAACATGGGCAGAGAGAGCAATTCCGCCGCCGCCTGCTCGGTTACAGGGAGATCTTCCGATCCATAGCCCAAGTCGGCATAGGCGGGTTGCAGATGCACAGGAACCGGATAGTGGATGCCGGTTTGAATCTCCCGAGCATTCAGCGCTTTTTGCAGGTTATCCCGGACAGAGCTGCGTATGGCGTAGACATGATAGACGTGACGGGCATAGGCGGCCTCGACCGGTGTTTTGACGCCGGACGCCGCCAATAGCACATTATAGAGCGCCGCATGTCGGCGACGCGCTTCCGTCCAGCCGTCTAGGTAACGTAGCTTCACCCGCAGCACGGCGCCCTGGATACCTTCCATCCGATAGTTGAATCCTTTAAGAACGTGGTGGTATTTGCGCTCTTGACCCCAATCGCGGAGCATGCGGATGGTCTCGGCATGAGACTCGTTATTGGTGACGACCATGCCGCCTTCCCCGCAGGCCCCAAGATTCTTCCCGGGATAGAAGCTGAAGCAACCCAAATCGCCGATCGCGCCCACCGGCCGCCCTTTGTATTCGGCACCATGAGCCTGTGCCGCGTCTTCTATGACCGTGAGTCCATGGCGACGGCTAATTTCTATGATAGGGTCCATGTCGGCGGGCTGTCCGTGCAGATGCACCGGCAGAATCGCCTTGGTGCGCTCGGTTATTGCAGCTTCGATCCGGCTGACATCCATGGTTAGGGTCTCGGGATTGACATCCACGAGAACCGGCGTGGCTCCGGTATACTGGATGGCGGCCACGGTGGCTACGAAGGTACAGGAGACCGTGATGACTTCGTCGCCGGGTCCGATCCCCGCCGCCAGCAGCGCCAGATGCAGGGCGCTGGTCCCGGTGTTGACGGCGATGCCGAATGCCGCGCCGGTATAGGCGGCGAATTCTTCCTCGAAAGCCGCCACTTCCCGACCTAGTGTGTATTGAGTGCTGGCCAGGGCCACGATTACGGCAGCCTGGATTTCATCTTTAATGCTCTCGTATTGCGCTTTTAAATCGAGAAATGGAATCATGTGGTTGGCGCCCTCGGTATCCCCGATTAATTGTTTATGACCTAGTTAAGCTCTACGGGCTGGCCACGTTCGTTCAGAGAACGAGTGGCCGCTTCCAAAATGCGCACAACCCGCATTCCGGCCTTGCCGTCGCTCGGAGACTTCTCCCCCTCAACGATGCAGCGCATGAATTGCTGAGCCTCAACCCGCAAAGCCTCCGAGATTTCCAGTCGCGGTGCCCACATATCGCCAGCACGGTAATCAATCAAAGCTTTATACAGTTTCTCCTTATTGCCGTTCAGAGTGATTCCTTTGTCGTATATCTTGATTTTTTCACTCGGCTCCAAATCGTCGTAAACCACCATTTTTCGGCTACCACCAATCAGGGTTCTACGTACCTTAACCGGCGCCAGCCAGTTCACGTGCAAATGGGCGATGGCGTTGTTTTCGAAAAACAGGCTTAAAAAGGCAATATTGGCAGGTCTACCCTCCACATGACTGGAGCCCGTGGCCGAAACCGCCGTCGGAGCCAACGGGAAAATATAATCCATTATGGAAAGATCGTGCACCGCCAAATCCCACAATACGCTGACATCCGACTGGAATAAACCGAGATTGACCCGCACCGAGTCATAGTAATAAAGCTCGCCCAAATCACCCTTGTCGACCAATTCACGAATCTTGCGAACTGCGCCCGTGTAGATGAAAGTATGGTCTACGTGCAGGACGAGGTTCCGTTTTTCAGCCTCGGCAATTAATTGCTCTGCCTGTTCGGCTGTTTCCGTAAGCGGCTTCTCGATAAAAACGTGTTTTCCCGCCTTAAGGGCATTCAGCGCAAGATCGAAATGAGTCGATACTGGTGTGGCGATAGCAACGGTATCGATATTCGGATCGGATAAAAGTGTTTTAAAATCCGTGGTGACTTCTATAGCCGGATACCGGGTCTTTGCCACGCTAAGTCGCTGCTCGTCGAGATCACTTATGGCAACGACTTGGAATCCTGCTGTTTCCGAGAAATTTCGAACCAAATTGGGTCCCCAGTACCCATATCCTATGACCCCTATATTAACTTCCATCTATATCTCTCTAAACATAAAAAAGGTTATTATTAAAGCTGGTTATGTAATTAATAAAAGAATATATTATTTAAATATTTGGCTTTTTAATCCCCTATAGATATAGGGCATATTCAACTACATCACCCCTTATCACGCACATCACCGATAACTCTAGCAGGCACGCCGACCACGATTTTGTAATCTGGCACGTCCCGGGTAACCACAGCGCCGGCGCCTATCAAAGCACCTTCTCCAATAGTAATGCCGCATAAGATTGTGGCATTGCTCCCTATTGAAGCCCTGGCCTTGACCCGGGTGGGCACGACTTCCCAATCGGCTTCCGTCAGTAACTCGCCATCTGCATTGACTGCTTTTGGATAAACATCATTAGTGAACATGACGCCATGTCCGATAAACACTCCATTTTCGATAGTGACACCCTCACAAATAAAAGTATGGCTAGATATTTTGCAGTGAGCGCCAACCGAAGCGCCCTTCTGTATTTCGACGAAGCTGCCGATCTTGGAGCCTGCCCCAATCGTACAGCCATATAGATTTACAAGATCGGGATGATATATGATCACTCCCTCACCCAATACTACGTTCTCTTTAATCATTATTAATTATTTCGGTTTGGCTTAAATATTCTCAGTTATTGGTAAAGTCGTAGTCCCGGCAGCCTCACTAAGATCACTGATAAGTCACCCGCACTGCTATCCAGTCCAACGAAAAATCCCGGTTGGTGTTCGACGCGACATCAATCAGGCGCACACGGAAGTTGGCATTCGAGAAATTCGTTGGAATCCACGTGCGGCCCCAAGTATTTATGGCATTGCCTAAGATGTATATGGCCTTGCTGGTCGTCAGTGTCGCCGTGCTTTGGAGCGCCGTCCAGCTCGAACCGCCGTTCCAGGAGAGCTGAGCGCATATTTTGGGCGCGCCAGTGGTGCTGTCCGCCTGCGCGTCCAAACGGACCTCAATACCCGTAATAATTGCACCGGCCGGTAAATTAAAGTTGTAATTGTAGTAGATATGCTTGTCTTTGCCGGTATTACCACATGAAGTATTGGTATTCGTACCACTATCCGTGTCCATGGCGAACAAGCCATCACTGGTGTAAGCGTTGGTCGAATTCGTCTGAAATCCATTATTATCGCCGCCCACGGCGGCCTGATTGGCGCTCGGGCTCAGGAAACCGGTGTTAACTGGTGGCCTCAAGGTGGTCGCGCTAGCGGTATTGGAATAGGCTGAATCGGCGACTGAATTGTAGGCTCTGACGCGGTAAGTATAAGCGGTATTCGCTGTAAGGCCGGCAGTATCGGCATAGCGGGTTACGTTGGCGGCAACGGTTGCGATTTGGGAAAAGCTGCTGCAGCCCAGGCCTTGACAGCGCTCTATCTTGAGGCCCGTTTCGTTTACTGAGTTATCAGTCCAGCTTAGATTAATCTGTGTGCCGGGTGCTGCCGCTGCCGTCAACGCACTGGGTGAGGCCGGCGGGTTAGACACTGTTACCGAAACAGCAGCTGAGGTGGCGATATTATTGGTAGCATCAATGGCGCGGGCACTCAGAGTGTGCGAGCCATTGGTGGTCCTCGTTGTATCCCATATTAAATTGTAGGGCGAATTGGTATCGGGTGATCCTAGCGCGACGCCGTCCAATAGGAACTGCACACTTGCAACACCCACGTTATCGCTCGCATTCGCCGATACGGCGACAGCCGTTCCGGACACTGACGCCCCATTCGAAGGCGCCGTCATGGTAACGTTAGGCGGCGAGCTGTCGCTGGATGTGTTCGAGGTAAACACGACATCGACCCAGTAATTAGTAGCTTGATAGCTCTGCGTGGGGAATCCACCCGCCCCATATAGATATACTCCATTGCCGCCACCGGCCAAGTCAGCTAGCGCGTGTAGCGGCGCATTATCATAGCCAGCCGCAGCGAAATAGCCGCTATCGACGGCATATCCACCATTGGGCGCGTGGTAAGACGCGACATACACGGTATTGGCCGTAATGGCTACCGGAGTGGCGAAGTTGACCTGCTGCCAGCCTGAAGTGGTTTCGTTGGTAAACGTCGCTGTTGCGAGCAACTGGCCGCTGATTGTCCAAAGGGATCCCGTATGAGTACCCGTATTGCGCGAACCTTTATAGAAGCGAATGCCGGTAATAAATCCCGCACTATCCGACCTGAATTTAATGCCTAACTCCACCGCTCCCGTATCAGAATCCGATGCAACAGTCGGCGTCGCCGAAGTGCTCCAGAGACTGCATGGGCAGGTCTGCGATCCGCTACCTGAGCCGACGTTAATAGTGGCGCCAGCGTTGGGTGTTTCGATATTGCCACTGTCGTCGGTTGCCCGGCTCTTGATCGTTACACTTCCGGAGCCGCTGGGTATCCATGTATAGTTCCAAGCGGCGCGGCCGGTAGCCGGGTGCCAAGTAACGCCGCCATCGACCGAAACTTCCACTCCACCGACCACGCCACCACCAGTATCGGCGGCTGTGCCGGAGATGGTCACGGCACTTCCGGATTGCACTGTAGCGCCGGCGGCTGGCGAGCTGATCGTCGAAGTGGGCGCGGCGGCGTCGGTGGACGCCGTGGCGGCGACCAAGCCCGCCTCCAGAGTGGCAGGCTGCGCCCCCATGTCCGCCAGCAAATTCACGGTTGCCTGTTGCATGCGTGGGTCCGCCGGGGCGTTACCGCGATCGTGATTGCTGTCTAGCCCCCAGACCCACTGAACCGTACCCGCTCCGAACACCAGCGCGCCGCTGCCGTGCTTGTACAGCGTGAGATGGTGAACGGCCGTTCCGGAACTGTAAGTGGATCCGTAATCCTGAAGCACGGGCGCGTTGGCGACCGTGGTGGTCGACAAGGCGATCAACCCGGCCGGCCGGAAGCCATTGTCCAAATCCACGTCCCATTCATAGCCTAGCGTGCTTCCTGCCAGCGTGGCGGCAGCATTAGCGGCCTGGGTCGCGATGCTCGTGTTGCGCCAGAAGCGCATCTTGCCGTCGACCTCCGGCACCGTAATCGCCGTAGTGGCCCCCTCGTTCACCATGAAGATCGTGCCGCTCAAGGCATTTTCCGGCTGTCCGCCATCCGCCGGCGGGCTGAAGCGCGGATCACGCCAGGTGCCGGTCCAGACATTCGGCAACGGATCGATCTTGGCACCGGCGTGGGTCTCCTTGTAACAAACCAAGGTTCGGTAAGAGGTGCCCGACCCGTCGATACTGGTCTCCCACCGAGTCTTCCAGAAGATTTCGTTGCCGCTGAAGAAGGCCAGGTGGACTCCAGCGTTGCGGGCCGCTTCGACGTTGGCGCGCTGGCCGGCGGACCAGTATTCGTCGTGACCGACGGACAGGAACACCTTATGATTGCGGATCAGATTGCCGCGCCGATCGCTGTCCACGCCGGTGAAATAACTGACGCTGTAGCCATTGGCCTCCAGCCAGCGCACCATCGGGTATTCAGCGTTAAAGACCCAGTCTTGGCCTCCGTCGACCGCGCGCGTATTGAACGGTCGGTTGTAGCTGACCTTGTAGGCACGGCCCACGGGCGAGCCTGTGTACAGGCTGTTGCCGCCATAATTGTTGTACGCCTGCCAAGTCGTATCCGAGGTCTGGAACAGCAGGTCGGAGGTGCTGGCATCGTCGCGAACCACGAAAAAGATATGGCTCGCCTTGCCGGCATTGACACCATCCTCCCGGACCGCTTTCGCGAAATAAATTCCGGAAACGGCCGTCGACGGCACTGTCCACGCGGCCGATTGGGCCCAGTTGCCGCAATCGGTCAAGCCGGTCGCCGAGTCGTTCAGACAATTCGGCTGAACCTGGGGCAGGATGGCCGAAGGCTGTACGGTGGCCACCTTACGGGCACCGCGGCCGCGGTAATAACCCATCCGATAAATGTCGAGCCGGTAATCGGTCGACGGAGTGTTGATTTTGAACCTGACCGTCTCGCCCTTGTTGACGCTGATGTCGGTGGCGTAGCCTTGAATGCTCGTGTCCCCGGCGCCGGCGATATCCCACTCGCTGGCCAGATTGCCCGCCAAGCAATTCTCCCGCACGATCGGATTGGGCGAGGAAGTGCACGGATCGGTTCCGGTAGTGAAGTTCCAGGTAAAATCCGCCGCCAGTGCATTCCCAGCCAGATCCTTGATCCGCGGATCAAGCGCTCCACCCTTGAGCCTCACGGAGTAAAGCGCCGATCCGGCTAACGGTGCGGAAGGCGTCAGCGTGGCCGTAAGGGCGGATGAATTGTAAGCCACGGTACCCGCTACCAGGTTATTGCCGGAGTCTCGGAGCTCGAACGTGGAGCCGTTGATGGTCGCGGGATCGACCGGCTCGCTGAAGGTCGCCTTCACCACCGCCGCGGTCGGATTCACGCCGGTAGCTCCCGCGGCCGGAGATGTCTGGGTCACCGTGGGTGGGGTTGTATCCGGGCCGGTGTTGGACGTGAACAACACGTCCACCCAGTAATTGGTTGCGTTGAAGCTATTGACCGGGAACCCACCGGAACCATACAGGTATACACCATTCCCGCTGCTCTCGGCGCTGCCGAAGGCGTATAAGGAACCGCTGGTGACTCCGGATGCAAAGTAATTGCCATCAGCCGCATAGTGACCGGCCGGGGCGTGATAGGACGCCACATAGAGTGTATTGGCCGTGACCGCCACGGGCGTGGCGAAGGAGACCTGCTGCCAGCCCGAGGCCGTCTCGTTGGTGAAGGTCGCCCGCGCCAGCTGCTGTCCGCTGGCGGTCCATAGCGTTCCGACGTGGGTACCGGTGTTGCCGCTACCCTTATAGAAGCGGAGACCGCAGATGTAGCCGTTCACGCTGGTCCGGAACTTGACGCCCAGTTCGACTGAGCCCGTATCCGAATCCGCAGGAACCGACGGAGTGGGATTGGAGGGCCAGATGGAGGTGGCGCTGCCGCAGTTCGGCGCGCCGGCCACGGCGGTCGTGAACGACCAGGTCACGTCGGCCGCCAGCGCATTGCCGGCAAGATCCTTCACGCCCGAGGCTCCGCTCTTTAGTATGGCCGTGTAGGTCGCTCCGGCGGACAGCGGGGTGCTCGGTGTCAGTGTCGCGGTATTGCCGGATGCGCTCACGGTGGCGGCGACGGCGTTATTGCTGGCAT
Organism: Methylococcaceae bacterium; assembly: GCA_902810705.1. GTDB lineage: Bacteria > Pseudomonadota > Gammaproteobacteria > Methylococcales > Methylococcaceae > CADDYU01. The sequence goes on along the minus strand of CADDYU010000054.1, from coordinate 13,301 downwards.
CGCGTAGCGCGAAGCTTGTCGTCGTGACGGTCGCCGTCTGAATCGCTTCGCTGAAGCTCGCCGTGACCGTGGAAGTCGTGGCGACTCCGGTGGCGCCGCTGACAGGCGATGTTCCGGTCACCGTTGGCGGGGTGGTGTCGGCCGCGCCGGTGGCGAACACCACGTCGACCCAGTAATTAGTGGATTGGAAAGATGAGCTTGGAAAACCGCTGCTGGCCCCGTAGCTGTACACGCCGTTGCCCCCATCGACACCCTCTTTAAGCAGATGGATCGGGTCACTATCGACGCCGGAACTGGCAAAGTACGAGCTGTCGGCCGCGTAGCCCCCGGCCGGAGCGAAGTACGAGGCGATATAAGTGGTGTTGGCCTGGATCGGGACGGGACTGGCGAAATTCACCTGCTGCCAACCCGAAGCGGTTTCGTTAGTAAAGGTCGCCGTGGCCAGATTCTGTCCACTCGCGCTCCACAGGTTACCAATGTGGGTGCCGGTATTGTTGGAGCCTTTGTAAAAGCGGATCCCTGTGATGTAGCCGTTCACGCTGGTCCGGAACTTGACACCCAGTTCCACGGCATTGGGATCGTTGCTCACCGAGGGGTTGCCGGGGACCGCGGTGCTGCTCCAGGCGCTGCATGGACAGGCTGGCGCGGAGGCCGTGGTGAACGACCAAGTGAAATCGGCCGCCAAAGCATTGCCGGCCGGATCCTTGACGCCGTTAGCTCCACCTTTGACAGTCGCGGTATAGGTGGCGCCATAAGCCAGGACAGCGCCGGGGGTTAAGGTTGCGACACGGCTGACACCATCGTAGCCGACCGTCGCGGCGACCAGCGCATTGGCCGAATCGCGAAGCTGGAAGGTATTCGCATTGACGGTGGATGGATCGATGGCCTCGCTAAACGTGGCCGCCACCGTGGTTCCGGGACTGACGCCCGTGGCGCCGGCGGAAGGATTCGTCGAGCTTACCGTGGGCGGCGTGGTATCGATGGCGTAAGTGGCGACGTATTGCCCGCCGCCCGCAGCCACGCCGAAAGCGGCATAAGTCCGGCCCTTGATGGTCTGTGTCGAAAAAGCCACCGGCGAGCCGCTCCGGGTAATGCCGGCAAGTACCGCCCCTCCGGCCGCCGTGGCCGGCACCAATGCCTGGAGTCCAACGGCGCCGGAAGCGGGCGTGATCGTAAAGCTGAGAGTCCGCGTGGCGCCATTCCATGCCAGGCCCGAGAACGACGAACTGTTGCGGGCGTCCAGCCAATCCATCATCTGCCGGCTGGAAACGATGGGGATGCCCCGCGCCTGCGCCGAGCTGACGACGGCGTCCGCCACGCTCGAGGTCGCGGCGTCGGTATGGGCGTTGACGGTGATGGCGCCGTAATAACCTTCCGGCCCTACCGCCTTATCCAGCAGCGCATCGATCGTAAACGGGAAGGATTGTCCCGACTCGTCGGTAATCTGGCTCGCCGCGTTATAAACGTCGATCAGGGTGCCATCGGTATCCGAGAACCGCATGGGCATCGCGGACCCGGTGAAATGCCCTGGACGATCGAGCACCCAGCCCGGTGGCCAATAGTAATAGCTGGTGTCGAGGCGGATACCGTGATTCAGCTGCACCTTCGCCCCGGTGACCCAATCGGTCCAGGCGATACAGTGGTGGCGCTGGGTCAGCGGCGCGGGGAGGCTTGGGTATTTCGACGTAAAATCGGCGATCTGTTGCACATAGAACGCCTCGAGCGCGGACGGAGTGAAATCGGCGCAATTGGTATTGAGGTGCAGACCTACCTCGAAACCTTGGGCAGTATAAGCCGCCGCTTGGGTGTTCGTTAACGGGGTATTGGGGAAAATGTACGACGTGCCTCGTACGCACTCCCAGTTGGCTACTGAGCATCCGCTGGGGCTCGCGGCGATGAACTGGTCGAACCGGGGCCCTGTTCCGCCATTGGCATGATCGTCACCGGTCATAATCACGGCCGCCTTCTTACCATTAGGAAAATACCAGAAGCGCGGCAAGGGCTTCTTGTTGCGGTTCATCTCCAGGATTAAATTCGCCAACAGCCGTTGCTGTTCGTCGGCCTGAGGAACCGCAACCTTGTTCAAGTCCACCCAGTCCGGCTGCGGATCGAACGAGGCATTCCCATAGAATTTGTCATCGGAGCGTATTGGCGAAAGGCCGTCACGTTCCTGCGGGGAGGACCCGGCGCTAGGATCAAAAGCGGGCATGGCCCAGGCGGGATTGCCTTGGCGGGTATAGACAATGGACGTCGCAAGGTCGTAGGCAAAAGCCGCTGCCTTGCCGCTGCCCACGGTTCGCAAGCTTACCGCCGGATGGCTGATTGCTGTGCTGGGGTTGGAATAGAGCGTAGCCAGGCTGGATGCGCCGTTTAGGGTATACAGGTCGGCAACGCCATGGAATTGAATCGTTTGCCCGACCAGACCGTTGCCGGGGACGCTCGACGTATCGATCAGGAGATAGCCATTGGCGAGGGTGCCCGCCCCGGGGGCCAGACCGAGCAGGTTTGCAAGCTGTGCGTCGGGACGCATCGCGATGAGATTGCCGCCATTGGTAACCCAATTGCTCAGCATCGTAGCTTGGGAGGCTGACAGCGGTATGGATGCTAGGATCACGACATCGTAGGACGCCAGCGTGGTCGAGGTGACACTGCCGATCTCGGCGACAGCGAACTCGTTGAAGCCCTCGGTTCTTAAAATCTCCGCATAGTAACTGCCAAACGAGGTATTCCCCGATTTGATGACCAGAATCGGGCCACCGGGACCCTGATTCGGGTCCGGCAGGGCTGCAGCCAGGCGCCCATGGGTTAGAAAAATGCAAAGGAACACAAGGAAGACGAAAGCTCGCGCATAACTGTGGTGCATTCCTGATATCTTGTTCATCCCTCTGTTCCGTATCCGTACTGTTCCCGATTAATTAATTTTTTTAAGCGCGGGTTGTTCTAAAGCACCTTGCACGGTCGTACATGGGCTGATCAAGGCTCTTGGTCCAGTATGCTTCGGAGCTTGCGTCCTCCCGCAATATCCCGAAATTCGGTTTCCCCTTTTTCGCTTCCACTGATGAGTTGGCTTCCGTCGTGAGTAAATATCAAGCCGTCGATGGGCGCCGCTGCGGCGGCAATAGAGGTTTGCAGTACCCCCGTGGCCACGTCCCAGAGGAAGATTTGCCCCGTGTCCCCGGCTGCCGCGATCCGAGCTCCGTCCGGGCTGAAGGTTAGGGTTCTGAGAGGGCCCGTACCGCCTAAAAACGTTTTAAGAAGCTTTCCTTGCCCGGCATCCCAGATACGGACGATGCCATCTGCGCTTGCGGTGGCCAATTGCGACCCGCTCGGGTTAAACGCGACGACATCGACAGCATCGGTGTGGGCTAAAGTGTGAAGTGATTTTCCGGTGGCGATATCGGCAATCACGGCTCGCCTATCCTCACCGCCGCTAGCCAGCCGCTTGCCGTCCGAACTGAGTGCCACGCTGTTTACGAAGTCCGTGTGGTGCGTAAGAATAGCGCTCAGCTTCTGCTTAATCGCATCCCATAGGAAGATCCGGGTTTCCTCTCCCGCCGTAGCGATGAGGCTGCCATCCATGCTGACAGCGATCGTCCGAATGGGCTGCTCATGACCTGTCAGACTTTTCAATTCCCTCCCACTTGATAGATCCCACGTCCGCAACACTGAATCGCGACCCACGGTGAGCAGGGTCGCGTCATTCCTTCCAAAGGTTACTCCTGTGACTGTTTGATTTTTATGGCCGGGCAGCACCCAAATGGCTCGGCCGGTCTTCACATCCCTTACGCGAATTTTGTTATCGCTGCCGACTCTGGCTATGCGACCGTCATCTCGGCTTAGGGCAAGCGCAGTGGCGCCCCTTCTGCCATAGGGCCGGAGCTTTTTGGGTCTTGCGCCGGCTGCCAAAGGTTGCTTAGCGTTACTTTCGGCCGGCGCCATGGAACTTCTCGCGGTGCTGGGTAACCGATTGACTATGTCAACCGTCAATGACTGAGCCTGGCTCCGCAGCGTTCCCGCTGAACCAGCCATGCTGCCCGCCACATACGTCGATTCGGTCGGAAGTAGGCCACTAACACTGAGCCGCTTGGTGGCGCTCAGAATGTCCCATACTGTGACGACTCCATTTCCCCCTTCGCTGGCAAGGAGTCTGCCATTGGAGCTGAAGGTTATTGCAGCGGGATATCCGCCATCGGCGGAAAATTCCGCCTGCTGCCGACCAGAAGAGACATCCCATAACAGGATTCTTCCATCCTGACCGCCACTGGCCAATTTCTCGTTATCGGGACTAAATGCGATGGCAGTGATGGGAACGTTGCCATGCCCTGGCAGAGTATGAAGTTCCTGATTAGTTACAAGATCCCACAGCTTGATTTGACCGCCTGCTTCTACGCCGGCCAAAACACCCCCTTTGGGCCCGAACGCGAGCGCAATAGTGCGGAGGCTTTCCTGCCCGGGTAAGGCGGCTCGTTCCTTGCCGGTAGTGACATCCCATAACCTAATTTGGCCATTCGTCCCGATCGCAGCGAGGATTTTGCCGTCTGCGCTGAAATCAATCCCGTTCCGAGCGCCGTAGGTCTCGGAGAAGGCAAGAGTCTGTTTGCCCGAGGCCACGTTCCAAAGCCTAACCGTTTGATCCGTGCCGCTGCTGGCAAGTTGTCGACCATCGGCATCAAACGCGAGGGCATTGATTGCTATATTATCCTCTCCGCGCAAGAGCCAGTTTTGTTTGCCGGTCGTTAAATCCCATATCGTGATCCGGCCCGCGCCACTACCCGCCAAAAGGCCCGTGGCGCTAAACGCGAGCGTATCGATGCCCTCTCCATGGCCCGAGAGAACCTGGTGCTCCTCGCCGGTGACGATATCCCATATAGCAATTAACCCATCCTTGCGAACCCCCGCCAGAATTTCACCCTTAGGACTAAACACCACACCGGCAATCGAGATCCGGTCGCGCTCCTCGAGGCTGCGAATTAATCGGTCACTGGCAACATCTCGGATTTCAACTTGGCCATTCTGGTTTACATTGGCGAGAAGTCGCCCGTCAGGACTGAACGCCGCCAAGGTGATGCCTGCATGGGCCAAGGCAACCTGGTTCGAACCTGCAGACTCATTAACAGCAACGAAGGCTTGCTCTATGGCTTGGCTGTAAGGCGCTAGAGCTACTAGTCCCGTGCAGACTGCCAGCACGCGGATAAAACGCCTAAGTCCGGGCCGTTGATTTGACAACCTCATATATAGTGTTTCCTTGGCCTTACGATACGTACGAAAAGACGGCTTAAATGCAAGCAACCCTACTCGTAGAAGGGTAATTAAAGAACACAAGACATCGTAAATCCTTGTTGTAAATGTATTTTGCTTGGCCCTTTCCGGCGGGATCTCCCTTACTAGGAAACTCCCGTTAATCAGCAAGTATCAATTGCATTAGCAAGCAGGCTTCATGCCTAATTAAATAATTAGATAAAAATCAATATTTTGGTTAACAACAAGAAGGTTGTGTGGCCCTCTGGCTAGACAACTTGTAAAAGAACCTGACATTAGTGTTATAAAAATTTATCTTTTTTCTGACTGTGGTCCTAATCTGCTTATCTTGAAGATGACTCCCTACTTGCGTACATGCGTTGACATTTATGGGCTTTATTCATGATTATAGGAATCAGAACAGTTACTCTCACTAATCTTGGCGGCAAATCACACCAATTAAGCCCGAATATATAGCCCCTTACTAGCTAGAGTTAAGAATTAGATCACTGGCATGATCCTAAATGGGCAGCGACTTCTAAATCTCTGCATGGGTCATCGGGATCGCGAAAAAAGCCTCCAAATCATCCGTTAAAATGTCTACCGAAATTATTATCATAAACCCCCTTTTCGGCCACCGGGTAAATGCCATATGGTATTTTTATTCATCCACGGATTTTCAGGTGAAGGGGGTTACGTCGGCAACAACATCAAGGTTGCTTCAAGAGCGCCATTAATGTAGGTGACAGGATATACTTATTAGTTTTTATGCAAAGTCAACCTGCCTCATATCACATATCAGCAAGCTAGGCTCAAAGCCGAGTGGTTTTCAATATTCAGCCTTATCAGGCGGGGTGATTAAACGAGCTACATCACTTACAACCCGAGATCAGAATTTCCATGGTAAAAAATTTCGGAAAAATGGCGTACAAAAACCTTTCTAAATTAGGCACTGTATCTTCATAAATCCATGCTCTTCAAGACTATTCAATTTTTATGTTTATCTTATTATCTAAGCAGGGTCATCATTAAATACAACACCCATCAGTTTATCCTCGTCAATCAGATTGGCGGCAGCCATAATCTGCGACGGGGTAGTCTTGCCATAAGGCACAACTAGTAATGCATAATCACATAGAGTGCTAAGAATTTCTGCATCAGCCGAATGCAAAATAGGTGGTGCGTCAATGATTATATAACGGTCACAATAACGCTCTTTAAGATCTTGAAATAAAGCACCAACTTTAGCATGATTGAAGAGCTCGGTTTCTACATTTCTCTTGGTTCCTGCCGGAATGAAGCGTAACCTTGGAATTCCTGAGGGCCTAATAATCTCCTCGATAACCGTACAGTCACCACTCAAGTAATTGCTTAATCCGCACTCGGTATCCGGATAAATCAGTTTTGAGGATCCTGCATTTTCAAAATTGCAATCTATTAGAATTGAAGTTCGAGTATCCTCTAAGGATATGGCCGCCGCTAAATTCAGTGCAACAAAGCTACAGCCGCTTCCGGAAGCCGGGGCTGTTATCATGAGCACGAAGTTTTTTCCTTCGGCAAGCCGAAACAGTTTTGTTCGAAGCTGCCGAAATGCATTAAGAACTTGCGTCTCGGTCTTACCAGGAACAATAACACGCTTATTAAAAAGCTCCTGCCCATCGTGCACCTCCACCTCGCGCATGCGCGATATTTCTTGCCTAGATATTTTTTCCTGGCTATATACCATGTAGTATGAATTTTCGGCACCCCGCGGTTTAGGGGCATCTAACAGCTTGTGAGTTTCCGCGCCCGAGCTATCGTCCGGCGCCGGGCTTCGCTTTAATATATCTCTAAGCTCAGCCATAGTTAGCGCCCTATTAAGATTTTCATGGCTTCTTGAATTTGCGGAGGCAATGAGCCGGCATATCGGCTCCAGCACAAATAAATAAATACTCCGAGATAAACAGATAACGCTATTGTCAACCTCCGAATGTGCCAAGATTCTCGCTGACCTTCAGCAGCTGTACCCAGATGAGGAATCACGGCTATTACTGGTAAGCCCAGTTTTTCCACCAAAACTGAAGCAAGGCGTACGCGGGGATCATACAATACTTTCACTGCGGCAAGCCCAATCGGGATCAATATACCTAACCCTAATCCCCCCGCGATAAACATCCATAATGGCGGGCCACTAGGCTGGGCCGGAGTGATGGCCCGTTCGTAAATCCTCAATCTGGGCCCTTGCTGCTCTAGGTCCAAATCCATGGAGACCCGCGCGCTCTCTCTACGCTTGACTAGCTGCTGATAAATATCCCGATAAACTTCATAGTCTCGGGTCAGCTCGGCCAAGGTGGCATCACTGACATGTATACGCCTGGCCCTTGCAAGCTCAGCCTCTAATAATCGTTCGGTCTCCGATATTCGCACTCCCAAAGCCTCAATGGTCGCATTCGTCTCGGCAAGCTCTTGTCGTAGATGCTCGTAAAGTGGATTTATAAAATTCTCCTTGTCCGTAAATGGAGAATTTTTTTCTATCGGTGGCTGAATACGCTCTCTACCGTCAGTAGATCCACTTACAGGATTTTGCATTTTCTTTTCCTGTTCCAGGCGTTTTTCCAACTCCTCGATTTGCTGTTTAATATGGGCTATAGCAGGATAAGCATCATGATAGGATAACTGTAGTTTCTCGAGCTTGGTGTAAAGCTTACCAAGACTTATCTTGTACTGTTCTTCCCGTAAAAAGCTCGAGGTAGATTTTCCTTCGTTAGTTATTTGACCTTCGAGTGATGTTTTGCGAGCGTTAGCTGCCATCAGTTCCATCCGCATCTTTTGGAGCTCTGCGGCGAGACTATCTACATGATCGCTTACTTTTGATTCGGTACCGGGCTGAGCACTGATACTCTGGGATCTAAATTCCTTTAGCTTGGTCTCGGCGTCGAGGAGTTTTTGATGGTAATCTCGCATTTGCTTATCAAGAAACTCGAATGCTTCGGTGGCATCCCGTCGATTCGACGCCATGCTGGCGTCGAGCAGCAATTCGGCATATTTATTGGTTATATCAGCTGCTCTCGCTGGATCTGAGTCATAGTATTTAATCGAAAGGACGTTCGAACCACTCAAAGATACCTCAGTTCGGCTTTTTAGCTGCTCTATTATTTTTTCCTGCTGGCTTTTTGACGGGTTATTCTCTAGCCAACCACCGAACTGCAATATGCTATCCATAATTTTGCGGCTGAAAATTAGATCCTTAGCCATCATGGCAACATCCCTAACTTCGGTAGGTACTGCCATGCCGTTTATTAAAGGCTGAATAATCTTTTTCTGCTCTACAATAATTATGGCCGATGTATGATAACGAAGTGGCCATGATATACCCAGAGCTAAACCCGATAGGCTCACAAGGATAAAAATAAGTGCCACAAAGTATTTGTGAACCCATAATTCATGATGGGTCAATTTAATAATTTGACTCAGAGGCGTGGTCATGGAGAAACCTTCCTGGTATATGCATCAAGCTGCCAGATACGATATTGGGTTATGGGTTTAATTAATTGATCTGCCAAAATTTAATATTGTCTATTTGAGTTAATATCTGCTTCAGTTATGGCCACTCAAATCATTCATTGCAAATACTGCGAAAGTCCAGAGATTGTGCGATACGGTACTCAGGCGGCCACCCTCGCTTTCACTGCAAATCGTGTAGACGCATCTTTAAAACGGATTATGTTTACCGCGCTTATGAACCTGGTGTCAAAGCTCATATCGTCAACATGGCCTTCAATGGCAGCGGCATTCGAGATACTACACGGGTCCTTGGGATTGGAAAAAATACCGTGATGTCCACGCTCAAAAAAAGGCCACCGAAGTCGTTACCGTGAATTCCTAGCTCGGTTCGCGTGAAATCACCGTGGAAATTCGACACCTTTTTAATTCTCCTAGGAATGTTCAAGCCGATGAGCCATGATGCTACCTCGGCCGCAAAATGAATCAACGTTGGTTATGGTATGCCATCGATGCGGTCACTGGATGTATTCTGTCGTTTGTGTTCGAGCGGCGCCAGAATGACGTGTGTCACCAATTGATCTCCAACTTGCAGGCTTTTAACATTCAAACCTACTACATAGATGGCTAGCCTAGATATGCGGCCTATATTCCGGTCGATAAACCTGTGATTGGTAAAAAACACATGCAGAAAATAGAAATCTTTGTTGCGTGCCCGGATCAAAGGGTTGACGCGCAAAACCATTTGCTTCTCAAAATTAGAAATACTTCATGATGGCGTAATAGGATTATTTATTAACAGATATTGCTTTCAATCAATTTAAGCCACCACCCGATATTGAAAGGCAAAAATTCTATTTGCCCGCAGGATTGAAGTTTTAATCTCCCCTTGTCCCGATTTCTTGGAGATCGAAACATGGTTTCAATCCTACAACAGCAGTCTTCGATCTAAAACTCTACTTATCTTGCAATACGAATAGTGAAATGAATAGTGAAATATAAAATCTAAACAATGGCTATATAGTTAAGCCCCTGGTGTCTTGCTACCTAATCTTAAAACTCAGGTCATCTGGCGTCGTAAAGCATTAATTCGAGTGATACGAAGCACTCTTCGAAAGAGTTTGTTTCTTGAAACGCTTTATTAACTATTTTTAACACGTATTTCAATGCTTTACTCATTGAGAGATTCCCAATTCAGCATGAACGACTGGGAAGGTTGTGGGAGGAAAGCTACGATCAGTTGTAATCAACCAGGCGATGATGATGCCAAGCCCCAAGGCTAGAATAAATGTTAGATAGATTTAGCCTGTGCATCGCATATGAAACTCTTTTTAACGATTTCCTAACAGGAAGGAACAATATCAGATTGCATGGTCATCTGGCAATTACACTTTGCAGGCTAAGCGTGATCCGAAGCAACGATTTTTGTCTCCCCCTATCCTGGTATTTGCGAGTAGCCTTACCGATCTCGCGATTTTTCTACATTTATTGTAAGTCCAAACAGACAGATCTGTGAGCACTTAAACTTAACTGCTGCAGATTTAGCTCAATCTAATGCTGGGCGACAGATCGATCTACAGTTTAATTGGCAAACCCTCGTTGGAGGGTGCTACGCTCCGATAATGCGATTCGGCCTTCTGCATCGTTCTCTCCTTGGGCGGTTCTTGCCTTCGGCACCCCTTTCCAACCGCCAACGGGAACGCCTGCCTTCGGAGTCCCCCTTCCCCACCACCCGATCGTCGACAACTGGGTCGCCGAGCGTGGCTCTCGAAGGACTCGACGCCCGGTCGCGGGCCTTGCGGGTTCGCTCCGTCGTGAACCCTCTCGGTGCTCGGGCTCCGGGGGACTCCTCTTGGCCCACTGGCTTCGCCTCGCTCCCTGCCTCGCAGCGAAAGCTTAACTTGTGTAGGTAACAGGACTTACGCAGAACGGTTGATTGCCAAGGGCACTAGGATCAGCGGCTAAGGTCAGAGAGGATGACTATTTCTATCACACGCCTTGACTATTGCCAGTTTCTGCTGGCCAGCCAGATCAATTACACGCTGACCTATTTTGCAGAGCACTGTGACTCCTTTAGCCACGATATCATCAACCGCTATCTGCGGCGTGAACGGATGACGCCGCGGCTGATCTGGGATAATGTCCGCGATCAGGTGACGGCCACGCCGACTGGTTACCTCATCTTCGACGATACGGTGCTGGATAAGAACTTCTCCCAAAGGATCGAGTTGGTGCGCCGCCAATACAGCGGCCACGCCCATGGTCTGATCCGGGGCATCGGTGTGGTGACCTGCGTCTATGTCCATCCGGAATTAAATCAGTTCTGGCTCATCGACTACCGGCTCTATGATCCCGACGGCGACGGCAAATCCAAGCTCGACCACGTCCACGACATGCTAATGAACGTTGTCCGTCACAAGCGCCTGCCGTTTCGTGCGGTGCTAATGGAGACCTGGTATGCCGCTAAAAGCCTGATGCTCTTCATCGAGTCCCTGGAGAAGGTCTATTACTGTCCCCTCAAAGACAACCGCCAAGTGGATGATTCCGGCGGTGGCCGGCCTTACCAACGGGTGGATTCGCTGATGTGGAGTCCGACCGAGCTAGCACAGGGCAAAACGATCAAGCTCAAAGGCTTTCCCAAAGCCCACAAGGTGCACTTGTTCCGGGTTGCGGTATCCACTCACCGCACGGATTGGGTCGTCACGAACGACTGCATTCAGACCTCCACGGCGGCCACACAAGAGGCGTGCGGCTTTCGCTGGAAGATCGAGCAATTGCACCGCGAAGGCAAACAGGCCACTGGACTCGAACGCTGCCAATGCCGTACTGCTCGGATTCAGCACAATCATATTGCCTGCGCCTTCCTGGTTTGGGTCCAGCTTAAGGAATTCGCCCAGTCTATCAGGCGCACCGCCTATCAATTGAAACAGGACCTACTGGATGACTACCTCTGTCAACAACTCAGAAATCCATCCCTCCGCATGAGTCTTGCGTAAGTCCTGTTCTATTAATTTTAGGAGTTACGCAGTTGCGGTCAGGGTATAGAGAAGCGCGCACCGCCTCCTAAACAATTCGACTTTTGGCCTCCCTCTCACTAATCCCCGTGCGGAAGAAAAACCGCTCTAAGCGCACGAAGGCCCGGATGGCGAACCCAACGTGGTTGCGCTGGGCACGGGCGGAACGGGCCTGGTACCGCTCCACACCGCAGGTTGGCTTGAGGCTCCGATGATAGAGCTTGATCATCCAGCCGCGCTCGGCCAAGTTTTGACAGGTCAGGTCCGACATCGATAGATCGTTTGTCGCCCAGTATTCCATGTCACCGTCTGGTGTGACGATCCGAAATACCTGAATCAAGCCATACCCTTTCAGATGAACGATCTGGCCGCCTGACGGGAGGTCAACCTCGCTCATAGCCCGATTGCCGGTGCGATCGGGATTGATGTGGCGATTAGCTTTCAGTTGGGTCAGCCAAATCCAGTCAAAGTCCCGAATGAGCTTCAGGTTGTCGAGACTCCCACACCAGCTGTCGAACACCACGGCTGTAGGGGCGAAACCCCGTTCCCGGGCGATGCGCAGCAGTGTCCGGAAGTGCTCGTGCTTGACCAACTGATCTCCGGCGTTGTCGTAGAGGCGGTAATCGCACGGCACGTTGCTATCCCCATCCGTCCACAGCAGGGCCACCAAGTTGATGTCCTGGACTACAGCCCGGTGCTTCCTCGACTAGTGCCGGGTAATCAAGTCCATCTTCCGCGTATACGGCTTGTCCAGCGTCCGTCGAATCGTCGATCACCAACACGCCTCCGGTGCGGCCCACATAAGGCGCCGTTTCCTGCCACAGCCTGCCTGGCTCCGGCTCCTGCCAGTGCAGCAAGCGGGTAAAGGCATCATGGGCCGGCGAGGCTTCAGGTTGCGCGACACGCGGGCCGCCTCCGCACAGCTGTAAGCCAACGGCGTGGCAATCAAAAATTGAATGTAATCGGATTCGGCGCATTTGACGGGATTCATCCTCTCACTTTAACCAAAAGGTTCAACCAACTGCGTAACTCCTAAATTTAAAGAATCTCTAGCGTTGAGGTTCTGGATACATAAGAGTCCTACAAGAGCCGTAATCATTACGCCCACGGCTTATTGCTAATTCAAGCTTTTTCCGATAAAGCGAGGCCTTAACCTGTACAGATAAGCAAAAGCTAGTGGTTAGCCTAGAAACTAAGCAGTGAGCTGCAGATAAAAGAGCGCGAGAGCATAAATAAAGATATGGCATCTAGTCTGTTGACGTAAGCCTCAATTGAGGTAGGGTTCGCGCCTTTGGAAATGGCGAACCGGCTGGAAATCAGCGACGAAGAGTGGTCGGTGATTTATCTATGATCTTGATCGACCCTCCCGGGGTCCGGGTGGGGAATCAGGCCGCTTGCGAGGCAGTTTTGACAGCCGTTCTATGGATTCTGCGCAGTGGGGGGCAGTGGGGGCAGTGGCGCTTGCTGCCGGAGCCGCTCGGGAATTGGCACTCCGTGTTCAAGCGGTTCTCCCGGTGGTGCTCGCATGGGGTCTTGGAGGCCGTCCACAAAGGCTGCATCCATCTATCC
>CADDYU010000053.1 GCA_902810705.1 Methylococcaceae bacterium | reverse complement strand
ATGACGACCATCCCGGCCGGGTTCGATGATCCGGCCGGGATGGTCGTCATGGTAGGCCAGCAGCGCGGCACCCAGCGCGGTGCCGTCGTCGGCGGGAGCGGGCGGGACGTAGAGCGCGCGGAACGGCGTTTCGGCGAGAATCTGCCCGTTGCAGACCGAGTTCAGGGCGCAGCCGCCGGCCAAGGCCAGGTTTTCGGAGCTGGCTTGGGCGTGGAAATTGGCGAGCAGGCGATTGACGATCTCCACGAAAAACTCTTGCCCCGTGTGGGCCAGGTCGGCGGCGGTCTCGGGAGGATAGTTCTCGGCGCGCCGCCGGCGTTCGAGCCGCTTGAGAAAATCGAAAAAGGTGGCGCGGTCCTGCTTCAGGTTCAAGTCCTCGACCCGCATCATGGCCCGGAGCCAGTCCAGCGCTTCCTGGTCGGTTTGACCGTAGGAGGCCAAACCCATCACCTTCCATTCCTCGCCCTTCAGCCAGTCGAAGCCGCACAGCTCGGTGAGCTTCATGTAGTAGAAGCCCAGGCTTTGCGGTCCGCGCGTCACGTGGCGGGGAATGATTTCGCCGTTCCGATAGTCAAAGAACGCCATCGAGCCTTTTTCGCCGTAGGAATCGATCACCGCGCAGCCGGCGGTTTCGAAGGGGCTGCCGTAGCAGGCCAGGGCGGCATGGCTTAAGTGATGGTCGTAATGGCGGAAGCGGACGGGCCGGCCGGGAAAGTCGCGGCGCAGGCTGCGGGCCAGGTTGATTCCGGCGCGGCGCAGGGCATGATGTTGGCAGGCCTGCATGTGGTTGAGCTCCCAGGTCTCCACGCAGGCGGTGAGTTGCCGCCCGCGATAGCCCAGGATGCCGGATGGCGAGAGCCACCCCAGAGCTTTCGCCAGCCGCTCGTAGAAGGGCCGGCGCGCCCGCCAGTTGCTCGCGACGACGAAGGCGTCCGCATCGCCGCAGTGTTCATGGAGGAGCCGGGGAAGGAGATCGAGATTATCCGGCTCGCAGTTCAGGCCGCGCTTGTATTGCAGGTGGCGCTCGGTGGCCTCGGCGTACCGCACCCGGCCGGCGGGATCGAGAATGGCGAGGGCGGGATCGTGGTAGGTGTTGCAGAGGCCGATGTAATATGTGCGCCTGCTCTTCGAGGTCATGGTGGCGGCTCGTTGATCGAAGGCCTTACCAGCCTGGCGGGTTAGGAGTACCGTATCCACACTCCGGAGCATGGCGAAGACCGAAGATAAGATCCGGCAGCGTCACTATAACAACGGCCCGCCCGCCGGAGCAGGACTTGAGGCAACCGAACGATGCCCATTCTAGCTAAATCCCCTCCAGAGGGAGTTTTCAAGGCTCTTCGTCGGCGGTTTGCTCCGTTCTGGTGGTCGGGATTCGGATTATCCTTGTGCCTGCCGATCGCGGTTCTGGCGTTTCTCGGCTCAGGGCCCCACAGCGCGTTGGCTGCCTTGGCTTGGACCGGACCGGTCTGGATTTTGATCGCCGGCGATCGGTGCGGATGGGTGGAGCGGCGGCGGGTCCCTCCCACGGCGCCGCGCTGGTTCTTCAATGGGCTGCTGTACGCCCTGGCCGGCTTGCAGGTTCTGAACCTCGTGGCCCTAGGGGCGATGGTGTCGCGCTTGCACTGGACGACAGGCTCGGAGATTGGGGTCAGCCTCGTCAACCTCTTGGCAATTCGCATTCTCATGGGTACCAATTCCTGTTGTGCCGCCATCGCGCCAGCCCATGAATTGATCCACCGCCGCCGGCGCGGGCAGCGCTTGTGGGGCCGGCTGCTTCTGGTGACGGTGTGTTACGATCACTTCTTCGTTGCCCACCGCTATGGTCATCATGCCCGGCTGGGAAGCCGCGAGGACCCTTCCACGGCTCGGCTCGGCGAAAGCTACGAACGCTTCTTCCGCCGTTCCTTCATCCGCCAATGGCAAGTGGCTTGGCGGAGGGGGTCGCGCGCGGTAGCGCAGGGCGTAGCGGCGGAATTGGCTTTGCTGAGCGGATTCGGCTGGGCGTTTGGCCCTTTGGCGCTGTTCATGCTGTTGGTTCAGGCTCTGGTCGCGGTGCGACTGCTGGAAGCCGTCAACTATTTCCAGCACTTTGGGATGACGCTGGACTCGGGCCGGCCAGTAGTCTCCTGGAGTAGCGATTCCGCCCTAAGTTTGTACCTGTTTCTGGGCTTGACTCGCCATTCCGACCATCACCGGCGGCCACGGGTTCCCTATCCCGAATTGAACGTCTTGACCGGCGGCCCGGAATTGCCGTACGGCTATTTAGGGATGGCTTTATGGGTGAAAAACCGTAACAGTAGCTATCGGCATTGGGCGGCTGAGCAACTGCGGAGAGAGATGGTCGAACGCGAAAGGACGTTCTGAAAGGGGCCCCATTCTTGTAAAATATTCCGACAGCCGAATCCTGGATCGAGGAGGTCGATGCGGATCTAGCTGCGATATCTGCCTTCGCTTTGGATAAGGTTGGAACGCGGGGAACGCCAGAACGCCAAACCGATCCCACTTTGGGTTTCCCGTACGACGAGGACGGAGTAGCGGGCCAACCGCACCATATTGCCTTCGCTGAGCGCCAAGACCAGCCGGGCGGTTTCGCCTATCCGCCATTCACAACGCGCCTTGGTTTCGACAAAGACGCCCGAGCGGCTCAGATTGATGGTGACACCGCGTAACGGGTGACCCGCCTTGGTTATCACGTAGGCGGAAAGAGAGGCACTGGACCTCGGAGCGCTGCGCCTATCATCGATCAAAAATCTTGATACGGTGGGCATTAACTTAACTATAGCTTTCAAAAAAATGGCCCCGCGAATCCCATTTCCAAAAAAGCCCAAGGACGTCTAAAAACTGAGCTTTAATGGAAATAAGATTTTTCCGATTTATAGAAGCAATTGTTATGCCTAATTTTTAAATACTTAAAAATCAATTATTTGGCCATTTCCAGAGAGATCATTGTTCAAAATTGTCTACGGAACAAGAACAAAAAACAGAATTCCCGTCCTTGGCACTTCTATCAAGTAGGTTTAATTTCTTCAAAGTCTTAGCCGATTAAAGATTGTTTTTCATGGCTTCGCCGATATGAGTCTTCTCTAATCCTTTACAAACTGGAACTATGCTCCTGCAAATTCCATGGATCATCTTCAGCGCGCTTGTCTATAATCGCGCCCATTCAGTAGGGTTCGTGAAGACAGTGTCATAAACCGGCCGCCGTCATTCCAAAGGAGCGCCTGTACAAAGATGCGCCGGCACGCTTCGGAATGTCGGGCAAGATTGGCCGAATTTAGTAAAAAGGGACCACAGTTATGGCAGCCTTAAAATCAGCCTCTTTTCCTCAAGCTGCGCCAGCCGTTGGCGATATCGATCCCGAAGAAACCCGCGAGTGGCTGGACGCCTTGGCCGCGGTCATCGAAACCGAGGGCGTGGAGCGCGCCCATTTCCTCATTGAGAGCTTGGTAGACCAGGCCCGCCGGGCCGGAGCCAACCTGCCGTACAAGGCCAACACCGCCTACATCAACACCATTCCGCCTCACCTGGAGGCGCGTCTGCCGGGCGATGCCGGATTGGAGCAGCGCATCCGCGCCTATATCCGCTGGAACGCGATGGCCATGGTGGTGCGGGCCAACCGCAAGTCCAGCGAGTATGGCGGGCACATCGCCAGCTTCGCCTCGGCCGCGACCTTGTACGATGTAGGCTTCAATCACTTTTTCCGTGCCCCTACCGAGGATTTCGGCGGCGATCTCGTGTACTTTCAGGGCCATGCGGCTCCGGGCATCTATGCCCGGGCTTTCATGGAAGGGCGCTTGACGGAGGAACAACTGGATCATTTCCGCGCGGAGATCGAGGGCAAGGGCTTGAGTTCCTATCCCCATCCCTGGCTGATGCCGGACTTTTGGCAGTTCCCCACGGTGTCCATGGGGCTCGGGCCGATCATGGCGATCTATCAGGCGCGCTTCATGAAGTACCTGGAGGATCGCGGCATCCTCGCCGACGGCGGCCGCAAGGTCTGGTGCTTCTGCGGCGACGGCGAAATGGACGAGCCGGAATCCATGGGCGCCATCGGCATGGCCGGGCGGGAGAAGCTGGACAACCTGATCTTCGTCATCAACTGCAACCTGCAACGGCTGGACGGGCCGGTGCGCGGCGACGGCAAAATCATACAGGAGCTGGAGGCGGAATTCCGCGGGGCCGGCTGGAACGTCATCAAGGTGATCTGGGGCTCCTATTGGGACCCCTTGCTCGCCAAGGATCGAACGGGCCTCCTTAAGAAACGCATGGAGGAGGCGCTGGACGGGGAATACCAGACGTACAAGGCCAAGAACGGGGCTTATGTCCGCCAGCATTTTTTCGGCAAATACCCGGAACTTCTGGAAATGGTCGCCAATATGTCCGACGAGGACATCTGGCGCCTGAACCGGGGCGGCCATGACCCTCACAAAGTGTATGCCGCCTACCATGCGGCCGTGCACCACGTGGGTCAGCCGACGGTGATCCTGGCCAAGACCGTGAAGGGCTACGGCATGGGGCCGATCGGCGAAGGGCGCATGACCACCCACCAGCAGAAGAAGCTCGACGATGCCTCGATCAGGATCTTCCGCGATCGCTTCAACATCCCCGTTCCCGACGACCAGGTGGGCGAAGTGCCCTATTACCGCCCTCCCGAGGACAGCCCGGAGCTTCGTTACATGCATGATCGGCGCGCACTGCTCGGCGGCTATCTGCCGCAAAGACGGCGGGAAGCGCCGCCCTTGCAGGTGCCGGGGCTCGAGGTGTTCGAGGCCTTGCTGAAAAGCAGCGAGGACCGGGACATGTCCACCACCATGGCGTTCGTCCGGCTGCTGACCCTGTTGCTGCGGGACGGCAAGGTGGGGCGTTACGTGGTGCCCATCATCCCGGACGAGGCCCGCACCTTCGGCATGGACAGCCTGTTCCGCCAATACCGGATTTATTCCTCGGTGGGCCAGTTGTATGAGCCGGAGGACTCGGCCAGCGTCATGTACTACCGGGAGGACAAGACCGGCCAAATTCTCGAGGAAGGCATTACGGAAGCGGGCTCCATGTGCTCGTGGATCGCCGCCGGCACGGCCTACAGCAATCACAACGTACAGATGATCCCCTTCTACATCTACTATTCGATGTTTGGATTCCAGCGGGTGGGGGATCTGATGTGGGCGGCCGGCGACATGCGCGCCCAAGGCTTCCTGCTCGGCGGCACGGCGGGCCGCACCACCCTGGCGGGCGAGGGGCTCCAGCATCAGGACGGCCACAGTCACTTGGCGATGGCGGCGATTCCCAACTGCGTGGCCTACGATCCCTGCTTCGCCTACGAACTCGCGGTGATCGTCCACGATGGCCTCAGGCGCATGTACCAGGAGGGCGAGCAGGTTTTCTACTACATCACGGTGATGAACGAGAACTACGCCCATCCGGCGCTGCCCGAAGGCTCCCGCGAGGGCATCGTCAAGGGCATGTACAAATTCAAGGACGCGGGTGACGCGGCGAAAGTGCAGCTGCTCGGCAGCGGCGCCATCTTGCGGGAGGCGATCGCCGCGGCGGAACTCCTTAAAACCGAATTCAACGTCGAAGCCACCGTGTGGAGCGTCACCAGCTTCAGCGAACTGCGCCGGGACGGGTTGGACAAGGACCGGTGGAACCTGCTGCATCCCGATCAGCCGCGGCGTATCAGCTACGTGGAGGAAGCCCTGGGCGCGACTCAAGGCCCCGTGGTGGCCGCGTCTGACTACGTCAGGGCCGTGGCCGATCAGATCCGGCCTTATGTGCCGCGTCCCTACACGGTGCTCGGCACCGACGGTTTCGGACGTAGCGACCGTCGCTCGGAGCTGCGCCGCTTCTTTGAAGTGGACCGCCATTACATCGCGCTGGCGGCCTTGAAAGCCCTGGCTGATGGAGGCGAGCTACCGCTGACAACGGTCACCGAGGCCATCGAAAAGCTCGGCATCGATCCCGAGAAACCCCATCCGATCACGGTCTGAGGAACAGTCCATGGCAGCAGCGGAAAAAGAAGTCGTCGTTCCCGACATCGGCGATTTTAAGGATATCGAGATCATCGAGGTTCTGGTCAAGCCCGGCGACAGGGTCAAGCCCGAGGATTCCCTCATCACCCTGGAGAGCGACAAGGCGGCCATGGAAGTGCCGTCGCCGCTCGGCGGGGTGGTGAAAGCCATGAAGGTGAAGCCGGGCGACCGAGTCAACAAGGGCTCGCCAATTCTGGTCCTGGAGCTCGCGGGAGAGGCGCAGGCCGCGGCCGAAGCCGCCCAAGCGGAAGCACCTGAACCGACCGCGCCCAAGCCGGCGGCTGCGGCGGCGCCGAAAGCTCCCAAGCCCGCGCCCGCACCGGCCGCGGCAGCGCCCGCAGCAAGCACAGCGACGGTGGAAAAGGACGTCGTCGTTCCCGACATCGGGGATTTCAAGGACGTCGAGATCATCGAGGTTCTGGTCAAGCCCGGCGACAGGGTCAAGCCCGAGGATTCCCTCATCACCCTGGAGAGCGACAAGGCGGCCATGGAGGTGCCGTCGCCGCTCGGCGGGGTCGTGAAGGCCCTGAAAGTGAAAGCCGGCGATCGGGTGAACAAGGGCTCGCCGATCCTGGTGCTGGAAACCCAGGGAGAAGGGCCGGCTGTGGCGGAAGCGCCCCGGCCTGCGCCTGAAGCAGCACCAGCGCCCCGCGAAGAGAAACCCGCGCCCGTCCCATCGCAAACGACCTGGCCGGGAGCGCCGGCCGGGTCGTTCCAAGCGGCTCCCGAGCCCGAGGCCGAAACCCCGCCGCCACGCAGCGCCCAAGAGCCTGAGCCTGCCGGGGAGCGAAAGATTCCTCCCCACGCGAGCCCCGCCATCCGGCGATTCGCCCGCGAACTCGGGGCCGATCTCGAGCAGATCAAGGGCACGGGGCCCAAGAGCCGCATCCTCAAGGAGGACGTCCAAGGCTTTATCAAGGAAGCTTTAAAGCGCGTTGGACAGCCCGCGGCGGCACCCGGCGGCGCCTTCGCCCTGCCGCCGATCCCGGAGGTCGATTTCACCAAGTTCGGCCCCGTTGAGGCCCAGCCGCTGACGCGCATTCAGAAGCTCTCCGGCCCCAATCTCCACCGCAACTGGATCGGCATTCCCCACATCACCCAGCACGATGAGGCCGACATCACCGATCTCGAGGAGTTTCGGAAATCCCTGAAGGCCGAGGCCGAGCAGCGGAAGGTCAAGCTGTCGTTTCTGCCGTTCGTGCTCAAGGCCGTGGTGGCGTCCCTTAAGGCGTTCCCCAGCTTCAACGCCTCGCTGGCGGCCAACGGCCAGGAACTGATCCTGAAGAAATACTTCCACATCGGGGTGGCCGTGGATACCCCGGAAGGGCTGGTGGTGCCGGTGATCCGCGACGTGGACCAAAAGAGCCTCTTCGATCTGGCCGGGGAGCTCGCCGAGATCAGCGGCCGGGCGCGTGCCAAGAAGCTGCGCGGCCCCGACCTGGAAGGCGGATGCTTCACCGTCTCCAGCCTCGGGGGCATTGGCGGCATCGCGTTCACGCCCATCATCAACGCGCCGGAGGTCGCCATCCTCGGGCTGTCCAAGGCACAAATCAAGCCGGTCTGGCAGGACGGCGAATTCGTCCCGCGGCTTTTGCTGCCCCTGTCCCTGTCCTACGATCACCGCGTCATCGACGGCGCCCAAGCGGCCCGGTTCGTGGTACATCTCGGCGGCGTGCTGGCGGATCTGCGGCGAGTGCTGCTGTAGAAATGTAGAAATAGGGTGGATTAGGCGCGCACGGAAGGAGTGATCGCTTCTCCTCGAACTCCGGGCGGGCCGTAATCCACCGGAAGGGTCGCTTTGACGCTTCCGAAGAGTCCCGTCCAATCACCTTTAATGTCCCAATAGCAAGGATCATTCATGACCCAAAACGCATCCCTGCATGCCGAAGTCTTGGTGCTGGGCGCCGGGCCCGGCGGTTATACCGCGGCCTTCCGCGCCGCCGATCTGGGCAAAAAAGTGGTCTTGGTGGAACGCTATCCGACCTTGGGCGGGGTTTGCCTCAATGTCGGCTGCATTCCTTCCAAGGCCCTGCTGCATCAGGCCGGGGTCATCCACGAGGCGGCCGAGAATGCCGGCTCCGGCGTGAAATTCGGCCCGCCCGAAATCGATCTCGGGAAGCTCCGCGACTGGAAGGACCGGGTGGTGAAAACCCTGACCACGGGCCTTGCGTCCATGGCCAAGCAGCGCCAGGTCACGGTGGTGCAGGGGGCAGGTCGGTTCACCTCCGACAAGACACTGGCGGTGGAGAGCGCCGAGGGCGAACAAACCATCGCCTTCGACAACGCCATCATCGCCGTGGGCTCCCAGGCCGTAAAGATTCCGGGGTTTCCCCATGACGATCCCCGCCTCATGGATTCCACCGGGGCGCTGGAGCTGGCCGACGTGCCCAAGCGGCTCCTGATCGTGGGCGGGGGCATCATCGGCCTGGAGATGGCCACGGTGTACCATGCCCTGGGATCGAGCATCACCGTGGTGGAACTCATGGACCAACTCATCCCGGGTTGCGACGCCGATCTCGTGAAACCTCTGCATCAGCGTATCAAGAAGTGGTACGAGAACATCTTTCTCAAGACCAAGGTAACCGGGATCGAGGCGAAGAAGGAGGGCCTGCAAGTCTTTTTCGAAGGGGAGGAAGCGCCCCGATCGGACCTCTTCGATCGGGTCCTGGTGGCGGTCGGGCGGAAGCCCAACGGCAGGCTCATCGGCGCGGAGCGGGCCGGGGTGCAGGTCGATGAGCGGGGCTTCATTCCGGTGGACAACCGCCAGCGCACCAACCTGCCGCACATCTACGCCATCGGCGACGTGGTGGGCAATCCCATGCTGGCCCACAAGGCCACGCATGAGGCCAAGGTCGCGGCGGAAGTGATCGCGGGGCATCCGGCGGCCTTCCAGGCTCTGGCCATTCCCTCGGTGGCTTACACCGACCCGGAGGTGGCCTGGATGGGGCTGACCGAAAACCAGGCGCAGGCTCAGGGCATCGCCTACGAAAAAGCCGTGTTTCCCTGGGCGGCGAGCGGCCGCGCCCTGGGAATAGGCCGGCGGGAGGGGCTGACCAAGATTCTCTGCGACAAGGAGAGCAAGCGGATACTCGGGACGGGCATCGTCGGTCCTCACGCCGGGGATCTCATCAGCGAGGCGGTGCTGGCGCTGGAAATGGGCGCCGACGCGGAGGACATCGGCCTGACCATCCATCCGCACCCCACGTTGTCGGAGACGTTTGCGTTCGCGGCGGAAATGGTGGAAGGGACGATTACCGATTTGTACATCAAGAGGTAGCGGCTAGGCCGGCTGAGGCGCGGACCTCAACCCTTCGCCGCCTCTGGAATGACGTACCTTTTCGTGGCTCTCAACCTCTGAACTCAATGGTCCGTCTCAGCGCCTTGGGCGGGGGCTTGGCGGTCGCGCCTCAGCCGGCCTCGCTTCGCTTCTGATCCCGTGGAGCCAAGCATTGATCAAGGCTAGATCCTCGGGCTTCAAGATGCTGGCCGCCTGCTTGAGCCTCAGACTGTTGACGATGTAGTTATACCGCGCCTGAGCATAGTCCCGCTTGGCCCGGAACAGGTTGCGCTGCTCGGTCAGCACGTCCACCATGGTCCGGGTGCCCACGTCGAGACCGGCCTGGGTGGCTTCCCGGGCGCTTTCGGCGGAAACCACGGCCGCTTGCAGCGCCCGCACCTGACTGATGGACGAGACGACGTTCCGAAAGGCTTCCTTGACCTCTCGAATGACGGCACGGCGCCGGCCGTCCAGGCTTTCCTGGGCCGCCTCGAAGTCGTGACGCGCCTGGCGGACCCGCGAGTTGACCCCGCCACCGGCGAACATCGGCACGTTCACTTCCATCCCGATCTGCTGGTATTCGGTGCTGATGCCGAATGGCCGATTGTTGTCGGTGAAGCCTGCCGAGGCGCGCATGTCGAGAGTCGGCAGATGGCCCGCGAACTGAAGATCGATGTCTTGCTTCGCCACCTCGGCGCGGTTTTGGGAGGCGATAATGCTCAGGTTTTCTTCCTGCGCCAATTTGCTCCACGCATCCAGGTTGTCCGGCCGAGGCGGGTTGAGCGGCACTTCCGCCCTGAGTCCCTGCAAGTCGCCCGGATACTCGCCGACGATCTCCCGCAGCGCTTCCTTGGCGTTGTCCAGCCGGTTTTCCGCCGAAATGACATCGGCACGCGCCTGATCGTAGCCGGCTTGAGCTTCGTGGGTATCCGTGATGGCGGCCAGGCCGACCTCGAAACGAGCCTTGGCTTGTTCCAATTGACGCTCGATGGCGCTTTGCTCGGCGCGGGCGAACTCCAGCGTATCCTGGGCCAGAAGCACGTTGAAATAGCTCTCCGCGGTGCGGAAGATCAGGTTCTGCTGCTCGGCGGCGTAGTTGGCCTCCGCCTCGGCAATCCGGTTATCGGCCTGACTGAGCTGAACCCAGTAGTCGTGATGATAGATCGGCTGGACCAGGTTGATGCTGGCGCCGCTGTTCCAGAAGCCGACGTTGCGCCCGCCGGCGAGGAAAACGAGCTGCGCGGCCTCGAATTTCGACAGCACCGAGTTGCGGTAGAGTTGGCCGGACAAAGAGAGGGTAGGCAGCAGCCTGGCGACGCCTTGCGGGCGGCTTTCCAGAGCGGCGTTGCGCCGGGCTTCGGCTTCGCGGACATGTGGATCGTGCTCGATCGCCAGTTCGTAAATTTGCAGCAGATCGGCCGCTTGGGCGGCGCCCAAGGCGAAGATTAGGAGGGTGGCCACGACGGTTCGCGTCCGTGCGGCCCGACTCCGGGCGCTATCAAGGAATGGGCCGGCCGAAGATCTTGAATCCAGCTTGAGGTCGCTATCCATAAAGTCGTTTGGCGTTGAGCTTCCCGAACCCTATTGCCTGAGGCTCAATGGTAGAGCAGCCTGATCTTGTCGGGCCCTATCCGCCTTTGCAAATGCTGCAAGAGCTCCTCGCCGGGATGCACCCGCCAGTCCTCTCCCAATTGAAGCATGCTGCGGGCGCCTCGGCCCCGGTATTCGATGAAGATCGGACAACTGCCGCCGCGAAAGGGAGTGAGGAGGCTGCGGAGTTCATCGACCCAGTCCCCCGGCAACCCGTCGCCCATCGGCCATTCGATGGTGAGCTTCTTGGCGAAATGGACCCGGGCCTGGCCGATGCTCATCAACCGTTCGGCCGTGAGGCGGAGTTGGCCGGCGAAGTCGTCGTAGCCCAGGCTGCCTTCGGCCACCAGCAAGGTGTCCTTGACCAGAAAATCCCGGTACTGCTCGAAGACGTCCGAAAATACCGCCACTTCCAGCCGTCCGGTGCGGTCGTCCAGCGTGGCGAAGCCCATGCGCTTGCCGTTCTTGTTCTGCTTGGCGCGAAGCTCGACGATGAGGCCCGCCACCACCACCTTGACCTCGCTCCGGCTGCTGTAACCGCCGTAGCCATTGCCCCCCGGCGAACTCTTGTCGTGCTTCTCCACGAGCGGCCCGAGCCGATCGGTGATGAACTCGGCGATTTCGGCCTCGTACTGACCGATGGGATGACCGGTGAGATAAAGCCCCAAGGTGGCTTTTTCCTGGCTGAGCCGTTCGGCTTCGCTCCAGGGTTCGACGGCGATGGCCGGGCGAAGCGACGCCTCGGCGGCGGGCGCATCCAACAGGCCGAACAAATCGTCCTGCCCCGTCTCCTCCATGGCGCCGTGCTGCTCGGCGGCCTTGAGGGCATCGGACAGCTCGGCCATGAAGCGGGCGCGGTTCGGGTCGATGGCATCCAGGGCGCCGGCCCGGATCAGGGCTTCCAGCACCCGGCGGTTGGCCTTGCGAAGGTCGATCCGCTTGCAGAGATCGTAGAGATCGGCGAAGGGGCCGTGCTTGCGGCGTTCCTCCAAAAGCTCTTGGATGGCCGATTCGCCCACTCCTTTGATGGCGCCGAGCCCGTACTGGATGGAGCCGTCATCGAGGACGGTGAAGCGGAATTCGGAGCGGTTGACGTCGGGCGGCCGGATCGTCAGCTTCATCTGCCGGCATTCCTCGATGAACACGACCACCTTGTCGGTCTTGTCCATGTCCGAGGACAACACCGCCGCCATGAAGGCCGAAGGAAAGTGCGCCTTGAGCCAGGCGGTTTGATAGGAGATGAGGGCGTAGGCGGCGGAGTGGGACTTGTTGAAGCCGTAGCCCGCGAACTTCTCCATCAAATCGAAGATATAGCCGGCGATGCCTTCGTCGATGCCTTTCGCGATGGCGCCGGAAACGAAGATTTCCCGCTGCTTGGCCATCTCCTCCGGCTTCTTCTTGCCCATGGCCCGGCGCAGCAGGTCCGCGCCGCCCAGGGTATAGCCGGCCATGTCCTGGGCGATCTTCATCACCTGTTCCTGGTAGACGATGACCCCGTTGGTGGGTTTGAGGATCGGTTCGAGGATCGGGTGGGGATACTCCGCCTTCTGCTTGCCGTGCTTGACGTTGATGTAATCGTCCACCATGCCCGATTGCAAGGGACCGGGACGGAACAGGGCCACCAGGGCGATGATGTCCTCGAAGCAGTCGGGCTTCAGGCGCTTGATGAGGTCCTTCATGCCGCGAGACTCGAGCTGGAACACGGCGGTGGTCCGGCAGCTCTTCAAAAGCTCGTAGGTCGGCGCATCGTTCAAGGGAATCTGGGCGATGTCCACCGGCGGCTCGCCTCTTTCAGCGAGCTGGCGATTAATGGTTTCCAGCGCCCAGTCGATGATGGTGAGGGTGCGGAGGCCGAGGAAATCGAACTTGACCAGGCCCACGGCCTCCACGTCGTCCTTGTCGAACTGGGTCACCAGGTTGTCGCCGCCCGGCTCGCAATAGAGGGGACTGAAGTCGATCAGCGCCGAGGGCGCGATGACCACGCCGCCCGCGTGCTTGCCGGCGTTGCGGGTGAGGCCCTCCAGGGATTTGGCGAGGTCGATGAGGGTACGCACCTCCTCGTCCGATTCGTAGAGTTTTCGAAGGTCCTCGCTGTCCGTCAGCGCCTTGTCCAGGGTCATGCCCAGTTCGAAGGGGATCAGCTTGGCGATCCGGTCGACGAAGCCGTAAGGGTGCCCCAGCACCCGTCCCACGTCGCGCACCACCGCCTTGGCCGCCATGCTGCCGTAGGTGATGATCTGCGATACCCGGTCGCGGCCGTACTTCCGCGCCACATAGTCGATGACCTCGTCGCGCCGCTCCATGCAGAAGTCCACGTCGAAGTCGGGCATGGACACGCGCTCGGGATTCAGGAAGCGCTCGAACAGAAGGTCGAATTCGATGGGGTCGAGGTCGGTGATCTTGAGGGCGTAGGCGACCAGCGACCCGGCGCCCGAGCCGCGCCCCGGCCCCACCGGGATGCCGTGGCTTTTGGCCCACTGGATGAAGTCGGCCACGATCAGGAAGTAGCCGGGGAAATCCATCTGGTTGATGACCGAAATTTCGAGCTCCAGGCGGTCGGCGTAAACCCTGGTGCGTTCCTCGAGGGGTCCCTTGCCGACCGGCGGCCGGACGGCTAGACGTTCCCGCAAGCCCTTCCGGGATTCCTGGGCGAAGTATTCCTGGGGGCTCAAGCCCTTTGGCACGGGGAATTCCGGCAGAAAGTTCTTGCCCAGGATGAGCTTGAGATTGCAGCGCTTGGCGATTTCCACCGAATTCTCCAGCGCCTCGGGCAAGTCGGCGAACAGGGCCGCCATGTCCTCGGGACTCTTGAGATACTGCTGATCGGTGTAATCCCTGGGCCGGCGGGGGTCGTCCAGGACCCGGCCCTGATGGATGCACACCCGGGCTTCGTGGGCCTCGAAGTCGGAAGCTTCCAGGAAGCGCACGTCGTTGGTGGCGACCACGGGCGCCCCGAATTCCAGGGCGAGTTCGACGGCGCCCGCGATGTATTGCTCCTCGTGGGGCCGGCCGGTCCTTTGAAGCTCCAGATAGAAGCGATCGCCGAAGGTCTTGAGATTCTGTTCCAGAATCCGGCGGGCCTCATCCTTGTTTCCCACGAGCAGGGCCCGGCCGAGCTGGCCCTGACGGGCGCCGGAGAGGACGATCAGCCCTTCGTTCTTGTCCTCCAGCCAATGGGTCATGATTTGAGGGACGCCCTGGTGCTGGTTTTCCTGATAGGCGCGGGAAATCAGCTCGGTCAGAATGCGGTAGCCCGCCGCGTTCTGGACATACAGGCTGAGCAGGTGGGGGGAGGTGGGTTCGGATTCGTTGTAGACCAAGACGTCCGCCCCGGCGATGGGCTTGAGGCCCTCGCCCACGGCGGTCTTGTAGAACTTCACCAGCGCGAACAGATTGACGTGGTCGGTGACCGCCACCGCCGGCATTCCCAGCTTGGCGCAGCGCTTGACCAGGGCCTTGATGTCGGTGAGGCCGTCGATCAGGGAATATTCGGTATGGAGGCGAAGGTGGATGAAGCGGGGATCGAGAGCTTCGGACATAGGGTCGGTAGTGGTTTTCGGTTATTGCATGATTCTAGGGAACGAGGTCGTAGGGCGGGCTAGTGTACTCGCCTTTCGGCCCGTTCAGGACAGGCGTGGCCCGTCATCTCGCGGAATCGGCGGGTTGCGCCGGAATGCGGGCTACCTGCCCCGCATGCTTCCAAGCGCCCACGGCAGCATGCATTTATCAACTTGAACCGGCACGGTTCAATTTCACGCGCCGCGGGAGTTCCGGCGCGGCTTGCCGAAGAGCTCGCGCAGTTCGTCCTTGGTCTCCTCGAGCCGCTCGCGTTGAGCCGCATTGAGCTTATTCCCCGCCCGATTGATGTAGAACGTCAGCATCGACATCGCGGAGCGGAACGGCTCGGCCTTGCGGCGGCTACTCCGCTCGGCGGAGCGCTTGAGGGACTCGGCAATCCGCCGCGGGTCATCGAACGTGAACACGCCGGGCTCGAGATCGAGCGCGTTGCTGCCCTCGGTGACCCGCTGGGACCATCTCTTGCCCTGATCCGAAGCCATGAGTTGAGGTCTCCATGCCGCGCCGCGTGTTGGAGTACCGGCTAACCCGCTCAAAGCCCATGTTGAAGTAGGGCACAGTCCGGCGGGTTACGCGAGTACGCTAACCCGTTACTACACGGGCTACGGCTAGCCAATCCTCCGCTGCCTCATGAATTATTGGCCAAGGTTTCTTCAAAAGAGTCTCCTTCGGAAACACAACCGGGCAAAGCTGGTATTTCTGCCCAGTAGCCCCCTTCCTCGGCAGGATGGATCAAGACTCTTAATTTCATCCAACTTCTCCGCTTTAGAAAAGTCGCGAACGATATGCCTTTCGTTCAGCGCATCTTACGGTCTTTCGGCAAGGTTTTGCCAACACCCAAGAATGCCAATAAGGTTGTCCGCCGCTATCTGTTCGGGCCCATCAATGAGAACAAGTTAGGCACCTCTAGTGAATTCGTCGAAAAACTTCCGATCTATCTCGAACGTCTTGCGTGGAAGTAGTCCTAGCTCGAGATCTTCGAATAACCGAATCAAATCTTCGCCAGCCACAAGCTCAATCGGCGGCACGCCGTCTCGTCGTGCCTCCTTCCTGGCGTCGAGCGTGAAAGTGCCGGTCGTAATAATAATGCCCTTGTCCGCGCGACCCATCATGGCACCGCGGAAATCCCTGATGTGCGAAGGCGCAACCGATCCTTGATAGCGCTTGCACTGGAACAAAACGTTAAAGCTCACGAACGGATTGACCTGCAAAACTCCGATGCCGTCGATACCGCCATCGCCGCTCCTGCCGGTGACGACGACCTGCTGAAATCCGGACTCGCGAAGGAGCCGCTGACATAGACGCTCGAAGCCGCTCGGCGGCAATGATCGGATCACAGCGAGAAGCGCGGCCTTGTAGTCAGTGGACTCTGCTGCGGTCTCAGCTGTCTCGTCGATAAACGGCTCCTCCAGATCCTTCTTCTTTCGGGCGGCTTGCAGCTGCGTCTGGACGCGCTGAAATACGGTGAATGGATCGAATGTCGCCAAGTCTGTCGTCCCTCCAGTCTCAGTGAGACTCCAAACGCCGCGCCGAGACGAATCCAGATAGCCTGAGCGCACAAGATAAAAACGTGCCCACTGCACTTGATTCCGAACCCGTGACTGACCGTTCTTCAGGATAAGTTCCTGCTCTGCCTCGGGAATACCAAGAAGCTCTATAGCCCGATCGATGACTTCGGACGTCGTACCGGAGCCGCCAGAGTCCTTGAGGACTTGGAGGACCGGCTTGAGGAAGCGGATGAATTCCGGACCTTTGGGTTTCACGAGTGGCGCAACGAGAAGCCTGACAATTGACTAAAACGGTTTCCCGACATCTTCCGCTCGAGGAAAGCAGAGCTTGTGCTTGATATCCGGTCCCCGGTGCCCGCTTTCCATGAAGCAGGAGCTTGGACGCCAGCGACGCCCGCCTTTTGAGTCAGTGTCCGAAGCCATCCAAGCAAAGCCGGAGCGCCTTCTCCCAATCCGGCAGCGCCAGATCGAATGCTTCGAACAGCTTCTCGTTGGAAAGCACGGAATATTCCGGGCGCCGGGCCGGGGTGGGGTAGCCCGAAGTCGGGATCGGCTCCAGGCGGGCGCAGGCTTCGGGCAGGAGCCCCGAAGCGAGGCCGAGTTCGCGGATTTTTTCGGCGAATCCGTACCAGGTGGTTTGCCCCTGGCAGGTGAGATGATAGGTTCCGGCTTTGTCGCCCGGGTCGAACTGGCTGTTGCGGGTGCTGTGGGCGATTAACAGGGCGGTGGCTTCGGCGATGAGCCGGCTCCAGGTCGGGGCGCCGTGTTGGTCGTACACGACCCGCAGAACCTCCCGCTCCCGCATCAGGCGGAGCATGGTAAGCAGGAAATTCTGGCCGCGCCGGCCATAGACCCAGGCGGTACGCAGGATCAGATGCGGGACGCCGGCCTGGCGGATGGCGGTCTCGCCGGCCAGCTTGCTTTGGCCGTAGACGCCCAAGGGGCCGGTGGCGTCGTCTTCCCGGTAGGGCCTTTGGCGGTCGCCGGGAAACACGTAATCGGTGGAATAATGGACGAGTCCGGCGCCGACGGCCAAAGCTTCTTGGGCGAGGACCCCGACCGCTCCTCCGTTGATGCGAAAGGCCAGATCGCGTTCCTGCTCGGCCTTGTCCACGGCGGTGTAGGCGGCGGCGTTGACGATGAGGCCGGGTTGGATGGCCCGGACGGCGGCGCGCACCGCGTCAAGATCGGCTAGGTCCACCCCCCCGTCCGGACCCCGCCCGCGGGCTATGACCTCGCCTAGGCAGGCAAGGCTACGGCGAAGCTCCCAGGCGACCTGGCCTTCCCGCCCGATCAGGAGAATCTTCAGGCCGGCCATGCGGGCAGCGACTCGCGAGGCAAATCCTTCAAGAGCCGTCCTGCCTCGTCCTTGGCGGAGAGGAGGGGCGTCTTGATCGGCCAGTCTATCCCGAGGTCCGGATCGTCCCAGCGCACGCTGAATTCGGCGGCCGGGTTGTAGAAATCCGTGCACTTGTAGGAAAACAGCGCCGTTTCGCTGGTGACGCAGAAGCCGTGGGCGAACCCTTCCGGGACATAAAGCTGGTGATGGTTGGTTTCGGAAAGCACCACGCCATACCACTGGCCGAAGGTCGGAGAGCCGAGGCGGATGTCCACGGCCACGTCGAAAACCTCGCCCCGCAACACCTGAACCAGTTTGCCCTGGGGATTGGGATTCTGGAAATGCAGCCCACGCAGTATGCCACGCCGGGAGAGGGACAGGTTGTCCTGAACGAAATCCCGGTCCAAGCCGGCCTCGGCATAGCGGCGACGGTTCCAGTTTTCCAGGAAATAGCCGCGGGCGTCGCCGAAGACGTCCGGTTTGATCAGCAACACGCCGGAGAGCGGTGTCGGCTCGATAATCATGTCTTGTGCCCTATCTGAAGGAGACGCCGGAGATATTCACCGTAGCTGCTTTTGTGCAGCTGTGCGGCTCGAGCCTCCAATTCGGCCGGGCCGATCCAGCCCTGGTTCCAGGCGATTTCTTCCGGACAGCAGATTTTAAGGCCTTGGCGATCCTCGATCGTCTGAATGAAATTGGACGCCTGGAGCAAGGAATCGTGAGTGCCGGTATCCAGCCATGCGGTCCCCCGCCCCAGCTTTTCAACCCGTAACTGATTTTGGGCGAGATAAAGATTGTTAATGTCGGTGATTTCCAACTCGCCTCGGGCGGAAGGGCGCAAATCGGCCGCCATGTCCACCACCTGGTTGTCGTAGAAATAAAGCCCGGTGATGGCATAGTTGGACTTCGGCTGTTCCGGTTTTTCCACCAGGCGGACGACCCGGCCCTCCTCGTCGAACTCGGCGACGCCGTAGCGTTCCGGATCCTTGACCCAATAGCCGAACACCGTTGCGCCCTCGGGCCGGCCGGCCGCTTGATGCAGGGTGGTTTCTAGGCCATGGCCGTAAAAGATGTTGTCGCCCAGGATCAGCGAGCAGCGGTCCTGGCCGATGAATTCTCGGCCGATGATGAAGGCTTGGGCGAGCCCTTCGGGCTTGGGCTGCTCGCGGTAATGGATGGAGATTCCCCATTGCCGGCCGTCGCCGATCAGGTTTTGGAACAACGGGGCGTCCGCCGGCGTCGTGATGATCAGGATAGTGCGGACGCCTGCCAGCATCAGCACCGACAAGGGATAATAAATCATCGGCTTGTCGTAAACCGGCAGGAGTTGCTTACTAATTACATGGGTCAGCGGATGCAGGCGCGTGCCGGAGCCGCCCGCCAGGATTATGCCTTTAGCGGCGTGGACTGTCATCGAGAACGGTTCTCCTTAGGAAAACTGAGCAGTGTAAAAAAATCGTTCTGGCCGAAATGCCAGCCTTAGCCCGCACCGGACTGCTCCAGGCCCAACCGCTCCCCGCGGTAGCTGCCATCCATCACGCGTTGGCACCAGGTTTGGTTGCTCAGATACCACTGCACGGTCTTCTGCAAGCCGGTCTCGAAGGTTTCTTCCGGCTCCCAGCCCAGATCCTTCTGGATCTTGCTCGCGTCGATAGCGTAACGGAGGTCATGGCCGGGCCGGTCGGCGACGAACTGGATGAGCTTCCGGTGCGGCCGGTATGGAGAGTCCGGGCGCAGTTCGTCCAGCAGATCGCACAAGGTGTGCACGACCTCCAGGTTGGTCTTCTCGTTGTTGCCGCCGATATTGTAGACCTCGCCCGGCGTCCCCGCCGCCAGCACCCGCTCGATGGCGCGGCAGTGGTCTTCCACGTACAGCCAGTCGCGCACGTTGGCGCCGTTGCCGTAAACCGGCAGAGGCTTGCCCTTGAGGCCGTTGTGGATCATCAAGGGGATGAGTTTTTCCGGAAATTGATAGGGCCCGTAATTGTTTGAGCAGTTGGTGGTCAGCACCGGCAGGCCGTAGGTGTGGAAATAGGCCCGCACCAGGTGGTCGGAGCCGGCTTTGGACGCGGAATAGGGGGAATTCGGGCGATAGGGGTTTTCTTCGGTGAATTTGCCGGTCGCTCCTAGCGTGCCGTATACCTCGTCGGTGGAAACATGTAAAAAACGGAAATTGTCGCGCGCCTTACCCGAGAGCCGCCGCCAGTATTTGCGGGTCGCTTCCAGCAACTGGAAGGTGCCAAGGAGGTTGGTCTGAATGAAGGCTTCGGGCGAATCGATGGATCGGTCCACGTGACTTTCCGCTGCGAAGTTGACGATGGCGGAGGGCTCGTAACGCTCCAGTAGATAATCTACCAGGGCCCGGTCGCCGATCGAACCCAGCACGAAGGCATGGTTGGGATTGTCCTCGATGCTGTCCAGGGAATCCAGGTTCCCGGCGTAAGTCAATGCGTCCAGATTGACGACCAGAGTATCGCCCCGGCGCACCTGCCGGAGCACGAAATTGCCCCCGATAAATCCGGCTCCCCCGGTTACCAGGATGGTTTTGGTATTGCTCATTGGGAAGGTCCACCTTTGCGTTGCATCATGCCACGGGAGGGATTGTAGCCGATGATAGCCAAGATCAAAAAAACTAAAAGTGCCGTCGCCGTGGCGATACAGGCGTCACGGTTGAATTGCCCATAAAGCGCGAAGCGGATCAGTTCCACGGCATGGGTGAAGGGATTGTATTGGGCCAGGGTGTAGAGAAGCTCGCTGGATTCCTGAATTTTCCAGAGCGGGTAAAGCGCCGTGGACAGGAAGAACATGGGAAAAATGACGAAATTCATTACCCCAGCGAAATTCTCCAATTGCTTGATGAAGGATGACAACAGCAAACCCAGCGCTCCCAGCATCAACCCGGACAGCACCAGGGCCGGCAGCACGTCCAGATAGCCCATGGGCGGTGCCTCGATGCCGTAAGCGTAGGCGATCCCCAGAAAGACATAGGCCTGCAGCACCGAGACCAAGACGCCCGCCAGGAGCTTCGAGGTCAGCAGATAGCCGCGCGGCAGGGGGCTGACCAAGAGGATCTTCATGCTGCCCATCTCCCGATCGTAGACCATGGACAGGGAGCTTTGCATGCCGTTGAACAATTGGACCATGCCCAGAAGGCCCGGCGTGATGTAGACCTCGTAGAGAATGTAGGTCTCGTAGGGTGGGATGATGGCCACCCCGAGAGTGGAACGGAACCCCGCGGCGAAGATGAACAGCCACATGAGGGGCCGCACCAGGGCGGAAATGAAGCGCTCGCGCTGATGGACGAAGCGGAACAGCTCGCGCGTCATCACGCCCCGGAGGGCGCGAAGGTAATGCATGAACCTCATGCCGCCTCCCGCCGCGTTAGCCGATCGAAAGCCTCGCCGACACTCGCTGCGCCGGTGGACTCCAGTACTTCCGGGACGCTGCCCATCGCTTGGATTCTTCCCTGATGCAGGATAATCAGGCGATCGCCGCCCTGAATTTCGTCGATCAGATGGGTGGCCCAGAGCACGGCGATTTGGCCGGACCTCGCGAGTTCGTGCACATAGTTGACGATAGCCCTGCGGCTGGGTACGTCCAGGCCCACCGTCGGCTCGTCCAGCAGCAGGAGGCGGGGCTCGTGCAGCAGGGCGCGGGCGATTTCCACCCGTCGCCGATGGCCGCCGTTGAGCTGGCGGACCTTCTCCTTCCGCCGCTCGTACATGCCCTGGCGCTCCAGCTCCTCGCGGATGCGCCCTTTCGCCTTGCGCCGCGAGAGTCCATGGAGGTCGGCGTGGTAGTAAAGGTTTTGCTCTACGGTCAGGTCCAAATCCAGGGTCGGCTGCTGGAAGACTACGCCGAGCTGCGCCAAGGCACGGTTGGATTCCCTCCGAAGGTCATGGCCGGCGATGCGGATGCGGCCCTCGGGGCTGTCGTACAGCCGGGTGATCAGGGAGAACAAGGTAGTCTTGCCGGCGCCGTTGGGGCCCAAGAGGATGCCGCACTGACCGAGCGCCACGCTGAAGCTGATTTTGTCCAGGGCCTTCTTTTTTCCGTAGGCATAGGAAAGCCCCTCCACGGCCAGGGCATTCATTTCCACTCCGTCGGGAAGCGGGTTGAAATAAGGAGCATTAGACTTCATGGCTTGACGGCTACTCCCCAGGGGTACTGGCCCACGGCCACGGATTTCAGGACCTTGTGCTGGTCGAGATCGATGATGGAAATGTCGTTGCTCACCCCGTTGGTGGTGTAGAGCCGCTTTCGGTCGGGCGAGAATTCCAGGTTCCACACCCGCTGTCCCACCAGCAGATAAGTCACGACTTCCAGCTTCTGCGCGTCGATCACCGCCACCCGATTGGACGGCCCCAAGGCCACGTAGGCATAGCGGCGGTCCGGGTCGATCCGGATGCCCACCGGCTGGATTTTCTCCTGGGTCACGCCGGGAATCTTGAAGGCGAGTTTCTTGACCGGCTGTTTGGCGGCAACATCGATGACCGTCAAGGTGCCCGCGATTTCCGAGCTGACCCAGAGCTGCATGCCGTCATCGGTGAACCGGGCGGCGCGGGGGCGAGGGTCCACCAGGGTGTTGTCGACGATTTGCAAGCTCTTCCGATCGATCCAGTGGGCCATGTTGGTGGTCTCGCTGGTGCTCACCACCCAATTCCCGTCGGGGCTCACCGCGATGCCTTCCGGCTCCACGCCCACCGGAATGGCTTTCACCGCCCTTTTGGCGGCGATGTCGATCACCGTGACCTGGTTGTCGTCCTCGTTCGAAACATAGAGGAATTTCCCTTCGGGATCCATGGCGAAGGTTTCCGGGTCCTCGCCGGAAGGCAGCGTGCCCACGACCTTGAGGCTCGCCGTATCGATGAGCTGGATGGTGTTGTCGTCGCTGGCTGCCACGTATAGCTGCTTCTGGTCCTTGCTCAAGACGATGCCGCGAGGCCGCTTGCCGATCTTGACGGTTTTGACGAGCTTGCCTTCGGGCGCCGCGACCACGGCCAAGGCGTTGTCTTTTTCCAGGGTGACGAAGAGGGTTTCGGCGGAAAGCGGGGGAGACGCGAGCAAAGCCAGGATTAAGGCGCGAGCGAAGAGTTTTTTCATTGTGGGTGCTGGTTGACGGACGGAATGCGGGCGACCTTGTTCTTCCTCTCCATGGAGGATTACGAGAACGAGGTTCCAACACCGTATTATCCGGAACTCGCCGATGGCGCGAAACCTTTAATCGATTCGCACGCCTCGCTCGGGCAAGGTTCCGGGCACGTCAGGAGGACGGGGCGCTTAACGGCTATACCGGCTGTGGCTTGTCGATGGGGAGCCAGGCTTGCTCGCCGTGAACGCCTGTATTGGCGGCATCGGCCAGGGTGTAGCGGTCCAGAACGCTCATGAAGGTCCGCCGCGCCTCGTGCAGGATGCCCTTCAAAAAGCAGCCGCGGACGATGCGGCATTGATTGCTCTTCGGATCGAAGCATTCCACCAAGTTCATATGCGGCTCGGTCAAGCGCACGACCTCGCCCACGCCGATCATGTGGGCCGGGCGGGCCAGCTTGATGCCGCCGCCCTTGCCCCGGGTCGTCATGATGAAGCCGTGATTGGCCAGATGATTGGCCACTTTCACCAAGTGATGGCGGGAAATGTGATGGTGCTCGGCGATTTCCGGAATCGTGGCCATGCCGGGTTCCGGCAAGCGGGCGAGATACATCAGCAGCCGCAGGGAGTAATCCGTGAACTGCGTAAGCTGCATACTCAATACTCCTTAAAGTCGCCCGTTCTCGATTCAGTCGCTGAAAGCCTCTCGGCAGAACCCTTGACGATCGTAAAACATCGCCATAACATGCATACCTGATGCATCTTTATAGATTGCCTGCCGGTAGTACACCGAAGAGCCGGGCCTTAAAGGTGCATTATAAACTCAGTTTAAACGACTCGGAGAAAAACATGGCCCAACAAAATTCCGCCAATGGGGAAAATCAACAGACCGCATCCTTGTATGACAAGTTGGGAGGCGAAGCCGCCGTCGACGCCGCCGTCGATATTTTCTATCGCAAGGTATTGAGCGATGACCGCATCAGCCATTTCTTCGACGACGTGGACATGGAGCAACAAGCGGCGAAGCAGAAAGCCTTTCTCACCATGGCCTTCGGCGGGCCGCACCGCTACACCGGGCTCGACATGCGCCGCGGCCACGCTCATCTGGTCGAGCGCGGATTGAACGATTCCCACGTCGATGCGGTGCTGGAAAATCTCACGGGAACTCTGCGCGAGTTGAACGTCCCGGAAGAGCTGATCGGCCAGGTGGCCGCCATTGCCGAGAGCACGCGCAACGACGTGCTGGGCCGTTAAGTCAAGCGAGGGAGCACGGGCACGCGCCATGGTGAACATTCGTTACGGTAAAGACCACTTCGATCTGGGCGAAAAGCAGTCCGTCCTGGATTGTCTGCTCAGCCACGGCGTGCCCGTGCCTTTTTCCTGCCGCAGTGGAGTCTGTCAAACCTGCCTGATGCGGGCCGTCGGGGGGACGCCGCCGGAATCCGCTCAAGCGGGGCTCAAGGACAGTCTCAAGCTTCAGAATTATTTTCTCGCCTGTGTGTGCCACCCCGGGGAAAATCTCGAGGTCGCCCTGCCGGACGATGCGAGCGCCGAGGCGGTGATTCCCGCCACCGTCAGGAAGCTTGAATTGCTGAACGACGACATCATGCAGGTGAGCTTGGAAAGTCACGCGCCCATCCATTACAAGCCCGGACAGTTCATCAATCTATTCCGCGATCAGAGCCTCGGGCGGAGCTATTCCATCGCCAGCGTGCCGCGATTGGACCCGCATCTTCATCTGCACGTCCGCCGGCTGCCGCAAGGGCGGGTCAGCGGCTGGATCCATGACGAGCTGCGGCCTGGCCAGACCGTGGAAATCCGCGGCCCCGGCGGCGATTGCTTTTACGTGCCCGGCAAGCCGGAACAGGGCCTGCTACTGATCGGCACGGGCTCGGGGCTCGCGCCTCTTTACGGCATCGTTCGCGACGCCCTCGATCAGGGCCACACCGGCCCCATCCGGCTGTTCCACGGCAGCCGGGACAAGCGGGGTCTTTATTTGGTCGGGGAGCTGCTCGATATGATCAAGCAGTATCCCAACTTCGATTATGTACCCTGTCTTTCGGGGCCCGAGGTAACCTACGGCTTCGCCGCCGGGCGGGCGCATGAAGTCGCTCTGAGGGAAGTCCCCAAGCTCCAGAATTGGCGGCTGTTCCTCTGCGGCCATCCGGACATGGTCAAACAAGCCAAGAAAAAGGCTTTTCTGGCGGGTGCCTCGATGAAGGACATTTACGCCGATCCGTTCAACATCAGCCAGTCCTAGAG
>CADDYU010000052.1 GCA_902810705.1 Methylococcaceae bacterium | reverse complement strand
CTATTCTGGTGCGCCGGCACCTGGGGCTCGATGTACCCGTTCGCAGGGATGGCCAACCCGACCGAGGGGGTGGATCCCCGCTTGACCAGTCTGTTCGCGGCACGCGCGACCGCGGCGCTGCACCGTCGCGGCCTGGCCCACAAAACCGTCGGCAACGACGCCCTGTGCGGCGGCAACATCGATCCCTTCATCCCCAAGTCGCAATACGCCATGACCATGTTCTATCCGGTGGCGGACGCCGAGCGCAAACACGCCATCGGCGAGAGCACCTTCCGCTGGGGCATGGCCCACACCTATCCGGGCCCCGGCGAAAGCCACGTCTATCTCCTGTGGAGGTGGACGGATTGTTGCGCGGGGTTCTGAATGGGCGCGGCAATCTTGTTCTCGAGTTATCCCAGGGCGACCCGCGCGATCTGCTTGACCCTCTCCCTGGTCATGTT
Organism: Methylococcaceae bacterium; assembly: GCA_902810705.1. GTDB lineage: Bacteria > Pseudomonadota > Gammaproteobacteria > Methylococcales > Methylococcaceae > CADDYU01. The sequence goes on along the minus strand of CADDYU010000052.1, from coordinate 24,772 downwards.
CTGGACGCCGGTCCAGCGTGCCGTCGCCGACGCCATGCAGGACAGCGCGAAGCTCGGTCAGGCCGCGGCCAGGAAGAGTATCCAGGACTTTCCTCTGCCGGCGGTGAGCGCGGATGGGCAGACCCTCACCCTGTTCCCGGGTACCGGCAAGGATCTCGACATCCCGACTGAGGTGTTGTTTCCCGATTCCGGCAACGGTCAGTCCTCGACCTTCACCGACCTGTATGGCGACAACGCCAACGCGGTTTCTGCCGGCTTGGGCGCTCAGACCACGCTCAAGACCGAGGCCAGCCCGACAGGGGAGGCCTACCGGACCCTGGTCAAGGCCGCGAACCGCTCCCACCCCGATCTGACCCAGGATCCCGTCTGGGGATCGACCGACTACGTCATGGCCAATCATGACTTGTTCGCGAAAGACTTTGCCGACTGCACGTCCACCACCGTGTTCAAGGACACGAATTTCTCGGCCAGGCTCCCGGATTACAAGACCTGCATGCGGGGACCCAATCCGCCGCCGAACTGCACCGCCAACCGTCAGTACACCGTCTCGCAGGAGACCGCGGAGGTCAAGCTCGGCACGGTGGGCAAGCACGATGTGTCGTTCACCTTCGATCTCAAGAACGGAACCGGGTCCTGGTGGAGCGACATCGGTGCGGGCGGCCAGGTGGTCGTGCCCAAGCTGGACTACGCCAAGATCTGCGATGGCTCGGGCGCTTACAAGATCCGCCATATCAAGACGGTCGGCTGGACTGACTCCGGTCTTTGGGGTTCGGACGGCGGTTATCAGGTGGATGATTCGGTTTCGCAGGGCCTCTCGCAAATGCCGTCCTGCGCCAACGGTCTGGTCGGCCAATTCTGGCAGCACGACGTGGGCGATGGCGATTGGGTTATGGCCGCGAAGCTCTATTTCAGCGCCGAGAAGATCGAGGCCATCGACTGGCTGTGGTCGAATGCCCGATGTCCGGATCTGATGAACGCCATCCAGGACAACCTGTGTCCGAGCGCCAGCGTGACCTGCAGCGCGGACCCCGGCGTGTACAACGAGACACTCAAACAGAAATGCTTCGAATATAACGGGGTGCAGATCTGCGAGTTGGATCTGCTCGACCCGCTTTTCCCGAACCTCAGCAAGACCTGCGGCACGGTGACGCTGGCCACCGATTGCGACTTCAGCGGGACCGGGAGCACGAATTGCTGGACGGACATCCACGGCGCGACGGTTTGTCCCGGCGATTTTGTCGGGCAGGGCCAGACCGAAACGTGCAAGACGCTCGAACAGCAGGGCTGCGCGTTCATCCGCTCGGATTGCGTGGACGGAACGACCGGCGACGCCACGGGCACCTGCTGGCTCTACAAGGATGTCTACGACTGCGGCACGACCACGACGATTCCGACCACGGAGGGTTCCACGAAACAGGAATGCGCGGGCCCCGTCCGTTGCATGGGCGAGGAGTGCGTCGCCATCGACCGCCAGCAGAGCAAGGACTTCACCCGCGCGGTCGCGGCGCTCAACGCCGCTCAGCAGATGGCCATGGACACCGGCTGCGAGACCGTGACCAACTATCAGCAAGGTCAGGGTTTCGAGTTCACGACCTGCAGCGTCTTCAAGGGTGAAGGCGGGACGTGCAAGACCGTGGGCGCCCTGGTGACCTCGGTGGATTGCTGCAACGCACCGACCAGTATCGGGCTGGGGGAGTACATCGACCTCATCACCAACATCAGCCAGATGAATAACGCCGTCATGCGATTGGATGCCACCAATGCAGTCCGCAGCGGCTGGGAAGTGCTCAGCGGGCCGGTGACTGACACCTGGGGCAGCGTGACCGAACTCTATGCCGGTGCGGTGGATTCCACGATCGGCCAGTTTTCCGAAACGGCGGCGGATTTTCTGAAGAGTTCCCTGATTGACGAGTTTTCCGCAATGGCCATGGAAAAAGTCGCCACCTGGGTCGGCGAAACCTTCGGCGGTGCCGCCGGGAATCTGATCTTCAGCTCCGGCGGAGCCGCCGCCTTCTCGGAGTCCGGCGCGCTGAATCCCGGCGTCACGGGGTCCACCCTGCAGGTGGGCGGCGGCGCGGCGATGATCGGTTCGATGCTGAACGTCATCATGATCGCCTACGCCGTTTATCAGATCCTGGTGATGATCGTGCAACTGATCTGGCAATGCGAGCAGAAGGAATACGAATTGGCGGCGAAGAAGAGTCTGAAAGCCTGCACCTATCTGGGTTCCTATTGCGCGTCCAAGATCTTCGGCGCCTGCGTGGAGGAGCGGGAAAGCTATTGCTGCTTCTCATCGCCCCTGGCGCGCATCCTCCAGGAGCAGATTCGCCCGCAACTGGGCATGGGCTTCGGCGACTTGAAGAGCCCGGATTGCAGTGGTATTCCCATCGAGAAGCTGGCCGACATTGACTGGAGTAAGGTCAATCTGGATGAATGGATCGCCATCCTCCAGTCCACCAACCACCTACCCACGGCCGCGAATGCTGCCCAGAAGCTCAATCTGGACCAACTGACCGGGCAGGGGAGCCGTTTCAATGTGGACGGCACCCGACTGAATACTTTGGAGCGTAACGTCGAACGCATGAACGGGCTGGACATCCCCGCCATTCGCAATCAAGCGGAAGGGGAAGCCTGGGGTATGGGGCCAAAGAACTAGCGTGAATTGAGAGTTCGTGAATTGAGAGTCTTGCCAAAACAGGATTCCGTGCGAGCATTGAATGGGGCGGCAAGGGGTCGAGGCCCGACCGAATCATGAGAAATCAGAAAGAGGATTTTCATGCGTAAGAGAATGGTGCCGATCGCAGTTCTGGCGATCAGTCTAGTGGGTTGTGCATCGGTGAGCTCATCCATCGGCACGGCTCTACACGGATATCGGGACCTGGACATTCCTGAGGCTCAGCGGAGGGGGCTGCCGCGACAGGAAGCCCGAAACGTGTCCTGGCTCATCAGGGAAATCATTCCGGCCAAAGTCCGCGCGGATATAGAAAAGGCCACGGGCGACCGTGTCGATCAGGCCGCGTCCGCCACACCGGGCGCCGCACTGGCGGCGGGTACGCTTGCGACGGCCGCGACAGGGGCACCGCTTTCTGCAACAGGAGGAAGCGCCTTCGGCGCCGCGGGTCTAGGCGTATCCGTTTTGGGGTCGTTGGGTACCGGGAACTGGTATCACCAGCTTGGACGCCTGTACCTGGGCAACGAGACTGGTTCGGCCTTTGACGCCAGGCTGCTGGCCAGGAAAGACATGTTGGCGCGATTCCAGAAAGGGCTCTTGGAAGCCGGCTTGAACGCCGAATGTCGGACGAACTGCGAGGGACCCGAAGGCGAGTTGCCCTGGCGGGTCTATGAGTTGTCAGGGGCCCCGGAGCCCTTGTGGGCAATTATCCGATTGGGCGACATGGAAAGCGCGCCAATCGACCCGTTGCGCGATCAAATACTCGGCTTCAAGCCGCGATGGCAAAGCGCGGAAATTGGCCGCAACGCGGGCGTCAGCGCGCATGCCATCGTGATCACCCGAGAAGAACCCAAGGGCGATGTTTTCAGTTACAGGAACCGCGCAGCTTACGCCTTTGACAACCCAAAGGCTCAGCAGCTGCTGAGGGCCATGAGCCAGGACGGGCATTGGGTGTTTGCATTGAGGGATGGCCCGGCGCAACACCTCGTCGCCTGGTCTGGCAGGCTTCTCAAGCATGCCTATAGCAAGCCCTTGTTGTTTGGCGACAAAGCCAACCTGATCGACTACGAAATCCTGGAGTAATCCGTGTCCGCGCACGAATCATCTTCAGAAGTCTTTCTGGAAATCATCTGAATTCAACCTGGATTCAACGATCCTGAAATCGACCAGTGAAGCCGTTTCCAGAAGTTGATAGCCGGCGCTCCAATCGAAGGGGTTCATGTCACCGGTCAACCGCATCCTTCAAAACTTTCGCGGCGCTGAATGCGGGCACTTTCCGTGCTGCGATCTGAATCGTCTCGCCTGTCGCCGGATTTCTACCGGTTCTCGCCGGCTTATCCCTGACCGTAAGTTTACCGACACCTGGCAGAATTACTTCGTTACCCTAGGCCAGGGAATCGCGCAGACTATCACCCAGCGCGTCAATAAAGGCTTCTGTATCTTTTTTGGATTGTTGGGTCCTTTCAGCCAGGATGTTGATCAACTCTTTTTTTGTTCGCATGAGTCCTTTTTCGTTCAAAGAGAGGCGGAGGATGGACGACCGCCAAAAGTTTTGTTTCAACGGTACTACGAGAATTTCAATAGCTATTTCCGGAAATGTCCAGCGATACAACGGATGAGGGCAGGGTGAATGACCGGCCGAACTCGATGTTAATTCCCCCCCCACAGCCTTGCCTTCAATTGACTGACTTAGACCGGCCAATTTGAGTCGTTCACTATTTGTTTGGGATAGTCACTCGAACGTCAAGTAGTACAGTGAATGCTGTCGTTCAAGAATCCCGGGATACGTCGAGGCCATTTCGGCCCGTGAGCGGGAGGTGGACGAAAAATTTGGTCCCGCCCTCCGGACAGTTCGATGCCATGATTCTTCCTTTTTGGTAATGAACAACTGCCTGCGCGAGCGCAAGACCGAGACCGACGCCTGGCGTGCCGTCGGCGCGGGCATTGGTCCCGCGATAAAAGCGTTCGAACACATGGGGAAGCTCTTCGACGCGGATGCCCGGTCCCTGGTCGGATACGGAGATGACGGCTTCGTTACCCTCAGTGGCCAGGCGAATGCGAACCTGCCCGCCGGGCGGGGAGAATTTCAAGGCATTATCCAGCAGATTAGCCACCACCAGACTCAAAGCCCCTTGAGAAATCCTCACGCTCATCGGCGGTGAGGCTTCAAAAATGATTTCGACCCGGTGCTCTTGGGCCACAGGCTCCAGCCGGCGGACCACTTCTTCCACGACTGGATTCAGGACGAGAGGCTGGAGCGGCTCCTGTTGCTGGTCCGCATCGAGCCTAGCCAGGGTCAGGAGTTCTTCCACCAGCAGCGTCAGTCGCTCCACTTCATCCAGGCAGGAGCGCAGTGTTTCCACGTACTCGGCCGACTCGCGCGGCCGCCGCAGCGTCACTTCCAGTTCGGTACGCAGCCTGGACAAGGGCGACCGCAACTCGTGGGAAGCGTCGCTGGTGAACCGGCGCTGAATCTCGAAGCTTTGCTCCAGACGATCGAGCATCTCGTTCAAAGTACCCACCAGCCGCCCCATTTCGTCTTGGGTGCCGGGATGGCGCAGGCGTTCGCTGAGGCTGGCTTCGCCGATGTGGCGGGCCTGGCGCACCACCTCGTCGATGGTGCGAAAGACCCGCCGGGTCAACACGGCGCCGGCGGTCCCCACAGCCAGGATCAAGGCCAGCCCCATGGCGATGAAGAGCAGGGAGGCGGATCTCATGACCTTGTTGACGTCGTCCAGCGAGCCGGCCACCTGGATAGCCAACTGTGTTCCATGAACTCGTACCGGCACGGACACCATGCGCGTCGGTTCTTCACCGAAGTGGGGGAGGGTTTCGAACACCGTCTCTCCCGCCGTTATGCGTTCCAGCAAGGCCGGCGGCGCCGGCAGGCGCGCCGAGCCCAAATTCACGCTGTGGGCTAACACCTGACCATCGGCATCGATGACCTGCAACAGGCGGTCGAGGCGGGCGAAAGAAGGGGGCACTGGACCGGCAGGCACTTCGTGGATGGTGATCGGCTGTGACGGGCTTTCCGCCAGCAGGGCCGCTTCGGATTCCGCCAGAGCCAGCAGCGCTGCATCCAGCTGGCCATGGACCGCCCTATACAGGCCCCAGTACCCCGCAAAGCCGGCCAAGATCAGGACGGCAACAATCACGACAAAATGAACCAGGGCAAGCCGCCTGTGGAAGCTAAGCACGGTGGTCCTCCTCCGCCGCTAGGCGGAATCCCCGGCCTCGCACCGTGTGGATGAGGGGCTGGGCGCCGGGTGTGTCCACCTTCTTGCGCAGATTGCTGATATGGGCGTCGATCAGATTGTCCAGGCCAATTTGATCTGAACTCCAGATCTGTTCGGCCAGGCGGCTGCGACTGACGACCTCGCCCGGTCGGCGCATGAGCGTCTCCAGGATGGCGTATTCCTTGGCCGTCAGGCTGAGGGGGACTCCGCCCCGCGTGACACGGTGGCTGTGTGGATCAAGGGTGAGATCGCCGACGGTCAGAATCACCGGCCGGGCCATTTCGGAGCGGCGCAACAGTGCATGGATACGCGCCAGCAGTTCCTCGAAGGCGAAGGGTTTGGTGAGATAGTCGTCGGCCCCGGTATTGAGGCCGGCGACGCGGTCACCCACGGCATCCTTTGCCGTCAGCATGAGGATGGGCGTCGTCACGCCGCGCCGGCGCAGTTCCCCGCAGAAAGCAATTCCTTCCTTTCCCGGCAACATCCAGTCCAGCAGGATCAGGTCGTAATCCACTGCCCAAGCCTGCTCATCGGCGTGTTCAGCCGAATGTGCGACATCGACCACGAAGCCTTCCTCCTGAAGTCCTCGCGCCAGAAGCCTTGCGGCTTTCCTGTCGTCTTCGATCAGCAAGATTCTCATCGTATGTAACGTTTCTTTCCTAATACAAGCGGACGTTCATATACGGGATTTTATTCCCCGATTCGATGATCGCTTCAATCCTGAAGAAGAATTCAGGTTTTCTTGAGCCTTTCTTCAGGAAGGCTTCGCTATCCTACGGCACATCGCACCGGCCCCGCCATGACGGGGGTTCAGGACAAAGACCATGAAGCTTGAAACACTGAAAAACGCGCTGACCAGGCGCCTCATCAAGAAACACTTTACTCGCCATTTCCGCAGACTCGCTGTCCTGGAGATGCTGCGCGGCGTGCCGGTCGCCGCGGAAATTCCTCCGCCGCTCTGGCATTCGCTGACAAAAGCCGCACTGCAGGCACCCGACGACCTCCTCGCCCGATTGAACAGCCACGCCAACGGCCTAGACGAGCTGGAAGCCAATGCGATCCGGGAGCGCGTCGGCCGCAATGAAGTGGAGCACGAGAAGCCTAGAGCCTGGTGGCTGCATCTGTGGCATTGCTACAGCAATCCCTTCAGCCTGCTGTTGACGGTGCTGGCTGTAATTTCCTATTTCACCGAAGACCTCAAGGCCGCCGTCGTCATTTCGCTGATGATCGTGCTTTCAACGGTCATCCGGTTTGTGCAGGAATCGAAATCGAACCGGGCGGCGGAGAAACTCAAGGCCATGGTCAGCAATACGACGACCGTGTTGCGCCGCGACGTTGCCGAAACCATCACGGCCGATGCCCGCCGCTGGTACGGAATCACCCTCCATCCCAAGGAAGCTCAGCCGACCGAGATCCCCATGCGGGACGTGGTGCCCGGCGATGTGGTCCTACTGTCCGCCGGCGACATGATCCCGGCGGATCTGCGCATCCTCAACGCCAAGGACTTGTTCATTAATCAGGCGGCGATCACCGGCGAATCGCTGCCGGTGGAGAAGTTCGCCAGACCAAGTAGGCTGGATGCCTGCAGTCCCCTGGAACTGGAAAATATCCTGTTCATGGGCACCAACGTGGTGAGTGGTACCGCGACGGCCGTGGCGGTGGAGACCGGCCCGAGGACCTACTTCGGCGCCTTGGCTCAGCGGGTGATCACCACCGACCGGGCGCCCACGGCGTTTCATGCCGGGGTCAACCAGGTCAGCTGGGTGCTCATCCGCTTCATGATGGCCATGACTCCCGTCGTGCTGCTGATCAACGGCTTCACCAAGGGTGACTGGGTGGAAGCGGCCCTGTTCACACTGTCGGTGGCGGTGGGCCTAACGCCGGAGATGCTGCCGATGATCGTGACCGCGACCCTGGCCAAGGGGGCTCTGGTCATGTCCGGCAAGAAGGTGGTGGTCAAGCGCCTCGATGCCATCCACAACTTCGGCGCCATGAACATCCTCTGCACCGACAAGACCGGGACGCTGACCCAGGACAAGGTCATTCTGGAGCAGCACGCCGATCTGTTTGGCGAGGAATCGGACGAGGTGCTGGAATACGCCTACCTCAACAGCTACTACCAGACCGGTCTCAAGAACCTGTTGGACGTCGCGGTGCTGGAGCATGGCGAAATCCATCGCGAGCTGGAAGTCACCCGCAACTTCCGCAAAATCGACGAGATTCCCTTCGACTTCCACCGCCGCCGCATGTCGGTGGTGGTGAGCGAGCGCCAGGACCGTCATCTCTTGATCTGCAAGGGCGCCGTGGAGGAAATCCTGGGCGTCTGCAGCCGTATCCGCCATGGTGAGCGGGTCGAGGCCCTTGACGAGGCGGCTCTGGCCCAGGTGCGGGAAACCACCCGGGAATTGAATGACGACGGCCTGCGGGTGATCGCCGTGGCGATCCGCGAGTTCGAGCCGGAGCGGGAGACCTACCATCTGGGCGACGAATCTGATCTGGTCCTGATCGGCTATATCGCCTTCCTCGACCCGCCCAAGGAAACCGCCGCGCCGGCCCTGCAGGCGCTGAAAGCCAATGGCGTTGCGGTGAAAGTCCTCACCGGCGACAGCGAACTGGTCACCGCCAAGGTCTGCCGGGTGGTGGGTTTGCCGGAAAGCATCCCGATCTTGGGGCCGGACACCGAGGCCATGGACGACGACACCCTGGCGCGGACGGTAGAGGCCAACACGGTATTTGCTCGCCTGACGCCTGCCCACAAGGAGCGCATCGTCCGTGTGTTGCGCCACCGGGGTCACGTGGTGGGTTTTCTCGGCGACGGCATCAATGATGCCCCCGCCCTGCGCACTGCTGACATCGGCATCTCGGTGGATTCCGCCGTCGACATCGCCAAGGAGGCGGCGGACATCATCCTGCTGGAAAAGAGCCTGATGGTCCTGGAGGAAGGGGTGATCGAAGGCCGCCGGACCTTCGTCAACATGCTCAAGTACATCAAGATGACCGCCAGCTCCAATTTCGGCAACGTTTTCTCGGTTCTGGTGGCCAGCGCCTTCCTGCCTTTCCTGCCCATGCTGCCCCTGCATCTCTTAGTGCAGAACCTGTTCTACGACATCTCTCAGGTGGGCATTCCCTTCGACAACGTCGACAAGGAACTGCTGGCCCAGCCGCAGCGCTGGAAACCCGAACTGCTGAGCCACTTCATGATCTTTTTTGGCCCCATCAGCTCGGTGTTCGACATCACCACCTATTGCCTGCTGTGGTTCGTGTTCGGCTTCGCGACCCTGGATCAGCAGACGGCATTCCAATCGGGCTGGTTCATCGAGGGGCTGTTGTCGCAAACCCTGATCGTCCACATGATCCGCACCCGCAAACTCCCGTTCGTGCAAAGCTTCCCCGGCTGGCCGCTGCTGGCCATGACGCTCCTGGTCATGAGCCTGGGCGTGCTGCTGCCCATGTCACCGTTGGCCCATTACTTCAAGCTCCAGGCCTTGCCTCTGGAATATTTCCCCTGGCTGGCGGCGATCCTGTTTGGCTATGCGGTATTGACCCAAGCGATGAAAGGCGTTTTTGCCCGACGCTACGGCTGGCAATAATGCCGCGCCACCTGTTCTGAGGGCGAGAGAGATACCCATGAACGCACAATCTCATATTGCCTTGATCGCCTTGCTACTGTGGAGCGCCACCGCATGGGCCGCGCCATCGCAGCCGGTCCCGCGCAACTGGGCATGCCCGCAGGGATGGGTGACATCGGGGGGCAATTGTGTACCCAACCCGTCGGCCGGCCAGATCATACCCCAACGCGGCGCGTGCCCCTCGAGGTATGACGCCGTGGGGGCGTATTGTCTACCCCAGCCCCGCAGAGGGCTCGTGATTCCTAACACAGGCACAAATCCGCCGAGAGAATCCAGCCCGGGAGGAAAAGACATGGAGAGAAAATGATCCGCCCAGCCACCGACACAGGGCTTCGAGGGAAGGCTCTCGCAAACCATCCGGGCACGTCAGGCGCACGTTTCCGACTGCTGACGGGCTGCCTATGGCTTCTAGCAGGCTGCACGGCGAGCGGATACCAGCCCGCTCCCTTGCCCGTTTTCATCCAAGACCCGGCTCCGACAGCGGTCGCACCTATCTTAAGTGTGTCGAAAGTAAATCCTTCCGCTGAAGGATCGCCTGTCCAGGCACGAGAATTCACCCTCGATGCCGCGGTCCGGCGCGCGCTCGATGCCGATCCGCAGATCCGCGCAGGCTTGGAAAACATTCGGCAGGCGGAAGCTGATCTGATCACCGCCGGCTTGCTGCCCAATCCGGACCTCAGCACCGACCTCCTCATGATGCCGTGGGGCAACTCCTTCCGCCCCACGAAACAGGGAGGACCGCCTCAGACTGATGCCTTCGTGGGATTCCCCATCGACTGGTTCGTCTTCGGCAAGCGCGCCGCCGCCATCGTCACCGCCCAGAAGGGCGTGGACGTGGCGACCGCCCAATTCGCCGACCTGGTGCGCCTGCGCATCAGCGGCACCATCGCCGCCTTTTACGATGTGCTGGAGGCCCAGGCGCAACTCGAGCTGGCGCGGGAGGACCTCGACAACCTCTCCCAAGTGGAACGGATCACCGCCAATCGGGTGGAACTGGGCGGCGTCGGGACCATCGAGCTCGACCGGGTCCGCGTGTCCATTTTCAGCAGCCGGCGCGAGGTGCGGACACGGGAAACCGCCCTGGCCGCGGCGCTCAGCCGGTTCCGGGCATTTCTCGGATTCGCGGAGGAGATTCCGGTGGCCGTGCGCGGCAGCCTGGACGTCCCGGCACCGGCCCCGTCGCTGGCCGCCGATGCGGCTTATTCACTGGCCGAGGAAAACCGCCCGGACCTCATCGCCCTGCAGCGCCAGATCGCCCTGGCTGCCGCGGGCGTGGAGTTCGAAGAACGCCGGGCCTATCCGGAGGTCAGGCCAGCGTTTGGTTACACCCACCAATTCCAAAAAGAGTTCGAGCAACCCGACGCGGATTCCTGGAATGTCGCGCTCCAAATGACCCTGCCGGTGTTCGACCGAAACCAGGGCAACATCGCCAAGGCCAAGTCGGCCAAGACCCAGGCCGAACTGAATCTGAACGCGCAGCTGGTGAATTTGCGCGCCGAGATCGATCAGGCGGTCAAAGCGTACCAGGCCGCCCAGGACGCCCTGACCATCGACGATCCCGGCCAGCTCGATGCGGCGAAAAACGTGCGTGACAAGATCCGCGCCGCCTACGAATTGGGGGGGAAACCCCTCATCGAGGTGCTGGATGCCCAGCGCGCCTACCGCGAGACCTATCGGCTCCACATCGCCAGCCGCTCCGGCTATTGGCATTCCCTCCACGGCCTTAATGCCGCTGTCGGCAAACAGGTATTGCGATGATCCCACCCATTTCTTCCTCACCGCCACCCGTTTCCCGTAAGCCCTTCCGATGGAAGATTCTGCTCGGCATCGGAGCGGTGGCGCTGCTGGTCGGCCTGGTCTGGCACCTTCGGCCATTGGGGGCGGGTCCAAAAGCCATGCTGGCAGAGACCGCCAACGTGGTCAGCTTGGCCGGCCCTCGGCTTATCGCTGTGCAGCCGGGAAGCCTTTTGGAGAAGAAGCTCGAAATTGCGACCGTGCGCCGGGAACGGCTCACCACGCCCTTGTTGACCGTCACCGGGGCCGTCACGGCGCGCCTTCGCGCCGGCAGCGAGCCCGTGGAGGATCGCTGGCAGTTCAGCAACATCGAACTGTCCGGCAGCTACGCAGATTGGCAGAAGGCCCGCACCGAGGTGGAATTCGCCACCAAGCAGCTCGCGAAGACCCGCGAACTGACGGCGGCCCAGCTCAGCTCCCAAAATCGGGCGGTCGAGCGGCTCCGGAAGCTGGTCGCCACCGGCACCGAGGCGATCCGCGATCTGACTGCGGCGGAAGCCAATCTCTTGCAGACCCAACTGGAGGGGCAGAAGGCCGTATTCGAGGCGGAGAGCGCCTTGACCCTGGCCACCCGGAGCCGTGCCGCCCTGGAGCGGCAATTGCTGCAGGCGGGCGTCGACCCCGCCCTGCTGGAAGAGGTCCCGGCCGGAGCCGCCCTGGTGATGGCCGACGTCCCGGAGGTCCGGATCGGACTGGTCGCAGCGGGGCAGTCCTGTGAAGCGCGCTTTTACGGCCTGCCGAAGCAGCGGTTCCAGGGTAAGGTCAGGAGCCTCGCTCCCGCCCTGTCGCCCGAGCGCCGCACCCTGCGGGTGTTCTTCGAATTGGACGACCGAGACGACCGGCTGAGGCCTGGCATGTACGCGGAAATCGGCCTGGGCACCGACCCCCGGGAATCCATCCTGGCGCCGGCCGATGGGATGCTGCACATCGCCCATGCCGACTACGTGCTGACCGAGGCCGGTCATGGATTGTGGCGGGTGACGGAGGTCCAGGTCGGCGAGCGGGCGGGCGAACGGGTGGAAATCCTGGACGGCCTCGCAGATGGCCAACGGCTCATCGGCAACGGCGCCATCCTGCTCAAGCCCTTGGTCGTGCAGGCTCTGCGCAGTGCCGAGGCCGAACCACCGACGGGAGCGAGAAGCCCATGATTCCCACGCTTATCCGTGCGGCACTGCACTATCGCTGGATCATCCTGATCGGCGCGGTCGCCGTGGTCGCGTTGGGACTGTGGTCGTTTACCCGCATGCAGGTCGACGCCTACCCGGACATTTCCGCCCAGATGGTGCAGGTGATCACCACCTATCCCGGCCGCGCTCCCGAGGAAGTGGAGCGGCAGGTGACGATCCCGGTCGAGATCGCCATGCGCAACGTGCCGAAGGTGGAAACGATCCGCTCGCGGACCATCTTCGGTCTGTCCGTGGTGCAGATGATCTTCGAGGAGGGCACCGAAAGCTACTGGGCGCGGCAGCGGGTGCAGGAGAAACTCGCGGGGCTCGAATTGCCCGAAGGCGCCGCGGCGGAGCTCGGGCCTCTGGCGACCGCCTACGGCGAAGTGCTGCGCTACGAACTGGTGTCGGACGGCCGCTATGATCTGATGGAACTCCGCACCCTCAATGACTGGGTGGTGATTCCGCGCCTCTTGCGTGCACCCGGCGTCGCGGAAGTTTCCAATTTCGGCGGCTACGCCAAGCAGCATGCCGTGCTGCTCGATCCGGCACAGCTTCTTCGTTTCGGGCTGTCCGTCAACGACGTGGTGGACGCCATCCGGACCAACAACGCCAGTGCCGGCGGCAGTGTGCTCTCGCGCGGCAGCATGTCCTTCGTGATCCGCGGGCGCGGGTCCCTTCAGGACGAGGATGAGATTGGCTCGATCTTCATCAAGTCCATCGGTGGCACCCCGATCTACGTGCGCGATGTGGCCGAGGTACGGCTGGACTCGAAGGTGCCGGCCGGCATCTTCAGCAAGGACCTCAAGGACGAAGCCGTCGAAGGCATCGTCCTGCTGCGGAAAGGCGAGAACACCTCGAACGTGTTGGCCAAGGTCCAAGCCGCGGTCGACGAACTCAATGCCGAGGGCCTGCCCGAGGGTGTGCGCGTGGCGCCCTTCTACGACCGCACTCATCTGGTCGAGAGCACGCTCCACACGGTGGGGCATAGCGTCCTGTTGGGGATCGGCCTGGTGGTGCTGGTCCTGCTGGCCTTTCTCGGGCGCCCGTCGCTGGCCGCTTTGGTCGCCTTGACCATCCCCTTCGCACTATTGTTCGCCCTGATGCTGATGTACTTTGCCGGCATTCCGATCGGTCTCTTGTCGATCGGCGCGATCGATTTCGGCATCATCGTCGACGGCGCGGTGATCATGGCGGAGAACATCGCGCGCCGGCTGGACGAGCGCGAGCACGCGGCGAATCCGACCGGTGTCGGCAAAACCGTGCTGGCGGCCGCCCTGGAAGTGGAGCGGCCGGTGTTCTTCTCGATCCTGATGATCGTGGGCGCCTTCCTGCCCTTGCTCACCCTGACCCGGATCGAGGGTCTCCTGTTCCGGCCCATGGCCTTGACCATCGTCTTCGCGCTGGTCGGCGCCCTGCTGTTCGCCCTGTTTCTCGTCCCCGTGCTGGCCACCCTGCTGTTTCGGCGAGGTTACCGGGAATGGGAGAATCCCGTGCTGGGGTGGCTCTCTCGGCGCTATGCGGCGTTGCTCGACGCTTTGCTGCGCCACCGTTGGCCTGCCATGGCCGGCGCGACGGCCCTTCTGGCCGGCGTGTTTGTGCTGGTGATGCCCCGCATGGGCACCGAGTTCCTGCCCTACATGGACGAGGGCGTGATCTGGGTGCGCGCCAATTTTCCGGAAGGGACCGCTCTGCAACAAACCTCGCACTTCGGCCGGCGCCTGCGCGAGGTCGCCCTCGAATTTCCGGACATCCAGTTCGTCGTCGTCCAAGCCGGCCGCAACGACAGCGGCACCGACCCGTATCCGCCGAGCCGCATCGAAATGATGGTAGGTCCGAAGCCGCGCGACACCTGGGTGCAGTACCGGCGCAAACAGGAACTGGTGGCCGCCCTGGGTGCCCGCTTCCGGGCCGAGTTTCCCACCACCCGCTTCAACTTCACCCAACCGATCATCGACAGCGTGACCGAGGACACCAACGGGACCTCGGCGAACATGGCCATCGAGTTCTCCGGGGCCGATTCTGACCTCCTGCTGGAACTGGCCCGGCGTGCCGAAGCCCTGCTGAAGCGGGTGCCGGGCGCCATGGACGTCAACATCGAGCAGGAGGGACCGCAGCCGCAACTGATCATCCAGCCGGATCGCGCCCTCTGCGCGCGCTACAACGTCCGCATCGAGGATGTGACGCAGCTGATCGATACCGCCATCGGTGGCGCGCCGATCGGCACGCTGTTCGAAGGCGAACGCCGCTTCGACATCGTGTCCCGCTTCGCGCCGGAGCACCTCCGTTCGCCCCAGGCCCTCGGCCGGCTGCCGGTCTATAACGCCGAGAATATTCCGATTCCTCTGGCCCAGGTCGCCCGGATCGAGATCGTCGACGGCCAGACCATGATCGCCCGCGCCGACGGACGCCGCCGACTGACCGTGCGCAGCGACATCGTCGGCCGCGACCAGGGCAGCTTCGTCGCCGAGGCCCAGCGCCTGTTCGAGCAGGAAATCAAGGTCCCACCGAGCTACCGAGTGGCCTGGCTCGGTATGTTCGAGAACCTGAAACGGGCCGGGGAGCATTTCGAGCTGGTGGTACCCGCGACCATCGCGGTCATCTACCTGCTGCTCCTGGCGATGTTCGCCTCGCAGCGGGCGGCCCTGATCCTGCTTCTGGCGATTCCCTTCGCTTTCGTCGGCGGCGCCATCGCCCTGTATCTGCGCGGCATGAACCTGAACGTTTCGTCGGGCGTGGGCTTCGCCGCGGTGTTCGGCGTGTCGATCATGAACGGGGTACTCATCGTGCGGACGATTACCGACCTTCGTCTCGCCGGCGTACCCTTGGAAGAATCCATTACGCGGGGGGCGGTACGCTGCCTGCGCCCGATTCTGATCGCGTCGCTGGTCGCCATCCTCGGCCTGGTGCCGGCTTCCCTCGCCACCGGGCTGGGTTCTGATGTTCAGCGCCCTCTGGCCACCGTCATCGTCTGGGGTTTGTTCAGCGCCACGGTGATGACGCTGCTGCTGGTTCCCGTGCTGTATAGGTTGTTCGTTCCGCGTCTGCCAACACCTACGCCAGGAGACGAACAGTTTGGATTGACACTGCAAAGGTAATCGAACGTACTTGTGCTAACTTGGATCACTCAAAACCTCCGGTCTGCGAAGATTGTCCGATTGCGTTTGGAAGCCGTCATTGGGGCTTTGGTGCGCCGGACGACAAGTTTGGGCACTTTTGAGTTATTCGCCAATGATTATACGAACGCTCTCTTCAGCATCAAATATGAAGAAGTAGTACGACGGGAGCTGACGGGATGTCAGCAGGGACATTAGCTTCCCGCCGCTAACACCTACTCAATGGTATCTGGGTTCAAATCGGAAGCCAGGCTCACCGATCCTTCCAAATCGGTGGGCGCCGACTGGATAGCTTCGGACTCGCCGGTAGCCTCTCGTACCTCCGCCTCCTTACCACGCTTTCCCGCCGACGCCCGGGCCCGGCGTTCGATGGCCACGATACGACGACCGAGTCGCAGGAGCCTTTGCTGCCATTGGTAGACTCCGTCCGACCGCTGCTTATTGCTCAACACCCCGCACAGCCAAAGCGCATCCAGGGCGATCATCAACTCATCCATCTTCTGCAGCAGGGCCACGAATTGCGCCACCTGCGGAGATACGATGCGGACCTCCACCTGCTCCGGGTGGGTATACCGTGGCAACGAGGTAATGCCGTTGTCCTCACGGACTTTATCGATTCGGGCTTTTTCGTTCTGAAGATCCTTGGCGCAATCGCCGATCATGGCGCCGACCACGCTCTCGATCTCGTCGATCTCGCGGTCGTCACCGATGATGCGCAGAATGACATCAATCGCATAGAGGGCGCTCACGACCCTTGGGAATTCGCGCTCGAAGACCCTTTGGGCCTGTTCGCTCTGGATCGTGATGCGTCGATCGAACGCGGGCCGACTGTAAGCGCGGCTTCTTGCTTCTGCCATGGTATAAGCCTCGAAGTGAGTGTTAGGGTCACCCGCGATACTATCCCAAACCAAAGGGACACGAACTCGAGAAAGAGGCAGGAAAAACAGCATCTTTCCAACCTTGCGGAGCGTGAAAATATGGTACATATGAAGGCGATTTTGATGGCCTGAGATTCTCCGGCGATCAGAACCCCGAAGTGTCCGTACGGATGCCAGGGAGCGCAAGCTGGGCGCTCATAGAAAAACAGCCTTCCCGTATCTTCCAACTGATCGGTTGGGAGGAACACCGATCCACCCTTTCCAGGGGATGCATGCATTCCCCGAAAGGGGTTCATTCATGCTCCCCGGAACACCAGCGAACCGCACGCGCTGGTCCCATCTTTCCTTATTCCCGGTGCGGCGGGGGGAGCATGAGTATGTTGAATAAAGCCCAATTGATAGGCCGTCTGGGCCGCGACCCCGAGGTTCGTTACACCCAAGACGGGACTTGCATCGCCAATCTCGCGATCGCCACATCCGAGTCTCACAAGGACAGGAACACGGGCGAGCGCAAGGAATCCACCGAATGGCACCGGGTCGTTCTATTTGGACGCCTGGGTGAAATTGCCGGCGAATATCTCAAGAAAGGGTCGCTCGTCTACCTGGAAGGTCGACTGCGGACCCGGAAATGGCAGAACAAGGACGGGCAAGACCAGTACTCGACGGAAATCGTCGGTTCCGAGATGAAAATGCTCGGTAGCCGCCCGGATTCCAAGGAGGCGGCCCAGTCCGCAAGCTCCGGCCGGAACGGTGGCGGCGGTTTTACGTCGATACCGACGGACGAGGATTCCGACTTCGAAGACGACGATATTCCCTTCTGATTGATACTTTTGCCGTGAAACGCAACCCATTCGGCCGTTCCACAGTGGTCCTCTGAAACCGCTCACGCCGTTGACCCGACTGGCCGAATGGTCAGTGGAATCAACGACCGCTTCATCAACCCAAACCGGGGACATCATGCATCCCCGTTGGGGCCATGGTATCCCCTCACCGGAGGTGTACCATGAACAACAAGCTGATCCAAAAATTCGCCGAGCGATTTTCCGTCGACCAGGTGAAGGTTGTGGAAATCCTCAAGGCGACCGCGTTCAAGCAGAAAGCCGGCTCCGCATCGGTCACCGACGAACAGATGATGGCCTTGCTGATCGTTGCCGATCAGTTCGGGCTGAATCCCTTCACGCGCGAAATCTACGCCTTCCCGGACAAGCAGAACGGGATCGTGCCGGTCGTCGGGGTGGATGGGTGGTCCAGAATCATCAACCAGCATCCAGACTTCGACGGCATGGAATTCCGGCCGTCCGACAACATCGTCGAAATCGCAGGCGCAAAGCCCTGTCCCGATTGGATGGAGTGTCTCATGTACCGCAAGGACCGAGCCCACCCCACGGCGATTCGCGAATACCTCGATGAGGTCTATCGCGAACCTTTCACGGGGAGCAAGGACGGGCGCAGCTACACCGTCCCCGGTCCCTGGCAGACGCATACCAAGCGCTTTTTGCGTCACAAGACGATGATCCAGGCGGCGCGCCTGGTGTTCGGATTCGTCGGCATTTACGACCAGGATGAGGCCGAGCGCATCCTCGAAGGTCAGTCCGAGGTTGTGGCATCCGGAACGGATCTCGCTCCCTACACGAGCGGTGAACTGAGCCAGGAAGCCCAGCGTAAAGCTCGGCAATTGATCGCGAGGGCCGAAAAGGCCGGCGCCTGGCAAGCCGCCTTGGACTATGCCGCTGAGCACTTCAAGGGCATCGAGCTGGCCTATGTGACCAACGAAATCACAAAAGCCAGAAACGCGCGGCCAGCCGGCGATCCCAGGCCGGCCCAGGCGGACCCTCCCGTCCTACCTGGAAAGGAAGCTGCCAAAGAAGCGCTTCACGGCGAACCCGTTGAAGCCTGAGCCGAATAATCTCAACCCCACCGGGGCGCCAGGAATCGCCCCCAGGGGAGGTCCGTCATGGCGCCCCTTCATTTCAGGAGGACGCCATGAACCATGACACCTTGACAAAATCGCCCAACCAGGTGCCGCTCCACACGGACTGGGCGCGGTACGAAACGCCCGCCGTGGTGCGCAAGCACGGACGGCAATTCCTGGAGCGCTTCTGGGCACCCCAGGAAGGCGAGCCCCAAGCGCTCAGTTTCGAGCAGATCGCCGAATCCTACGGCGCTCGCATCGAGGAGTCCGAAGACGTGACGCTCCTGTTCTTCGAAGACGCCGACCAGGCCGCGGCTTGCGCCCGCAAGCTTCGTGAGTCGGGGGAAGCCCTGTCCATTGCCGCCCAACTCCGCGTGCAAAGGAAGGGTCGCTTCGGCGCCCCAATCGGAAACGGTCTGGCCGGGAGCGCCGGCCAGCCCCTTCCCGAAGCAACCGTTTGCGACGGGAGGGCGGCATGAAAATCGTGGATCTGAAGCAACGCACCCCGGAATGGCAGGCCTGGCGCAACGCGGGCGTGACGGCATCCGAAACGCCGATCCTGATGGGTTCGCCCTACAAGACGCCGTGGAGACTCTGGGCCGAGAAGCGCGGACTGGTGCTCACGGAAGATCTCTCGGGCAATCCCAATGTCCAGCGGGGTATCCGGGAAGAGCCGGAAGCGCGCCGGCGCTTCGAGGATCGGCACGGCGTCCTGTTGCTGCCGGTCTGTGCCGAATCGACGGACGAACCGATCCTTCGGGCCAGCTTCGACGGTCTAACCGACGACGGCCGGCCGGTCGAGCTTAAGGCGCCTACGGCCGCGAAATTCCAGGACGCGGTGGAGAACGGCAACCGTTCGGAGCTGTACCAGCGCTATTACGCGCAGATCCAGACCCAGATCTACGTGTCCGAATCCGACCTGGGGTACTTCGCCCTGCATTGCGGCGAGGCGTTTCTGGATCTCGAGGTCCCCCGGGACGACGACTACATCGCCCGCCTGGTGGAGGTCGCCCGAACCTTTTGGGAGTACGTCAAAGCCGGGAAGGAGCCTCCCTTGGATCCGGAGCGCGACCTGTACGTCCCGCGTGGAAACGACCTGGACACCTGGTTTCGTCTGGCCGCCGAATATCGGCAGTTCGATGAAAAGCGGGCCGGCTATACGGCGGAGGCCAAGGCCCTCGAGAAAAAGCTGGCTGCGCTGGAGGCGCAGTTCCTGAAGATGATGAGCGAGTTCACGCTCGCCGAATCGTCGGGCATCCGGATCAGCCGCTATCTCCAGCAAGGCTCGGTCGATTACAAGGCCGCCCTCCAGGCCTTCCAGCCCGAGGTGACCGAGAGCGAACTGGAGCGATTCCGAAGGAATCCCTCGGAACGGGTTCGCATCACCGTCCGGGCGGAAGAAGACCGCCGAACCGAAGTCCCGTTCGAGCCCGAAGCCCTGAAAAAGGCCGCCGGGATCGACGCCTGGTTCTGACGTTCAACCTTACTCAACCCGGAAGGGGCGTAGTCATCGCCCCCGGGGCCGTGATGCGCCTCTCCTTTTTGAAAGGTGCCTCATGAACTATCAAAACTATCAATCGGCGAGGCGGGGCGGCCTGATCCCGGCCCAGGTCGCCCTGAGCAGGGCTCGCCGGAGCAAACAACTGGACGAACTCACCGAACGGCTTCAATTCGCATGGCTCCTGAAATACGGCCAATGCGATGAAGCCGCTTGGGGACAGGACGGATTCGACCTGCGCGCGAAAGTCGTCGATGACGAAGACGGATGGTCGAGTGCCGGAATCGACGTGTACGGTAGGTTCAGCGATCGCTGGCGAGCTGGCGCCGTTCGTCACTGGATGGGTGACCGCCGGTCCTATCAGTGGTTCGTCCCCGCCCATCCCGAGTATCGCCACGAGCACTACCGCAGGGCGTGCGATTACGGCCACGGTTGGAATTATGTCGGCATTCGAGTCATTGCCTCCAAGAACGGTGTGCCACTGGGCGAGACGACACTCTGGGGAATCGAGTCCGATTCGGACATCGAATTCTTTACCGAGACCGTCCTGGATCTCGGCGAAGACTCGATCACGAAGGCCAAAGCCAAGCTGCACGGACTGTGCGGAGGAAACTGCCGATGAGTAAGCGGGGCAGCCGTGAAACGCAAGGACGCACTGGTTCACCTGCGCATCCGATCGACGGTTATCCCGGCGGCCGTAAGGCCTTCACCAGACTGCTGGTGGAAAACCGGGTTTCCCGCACGGCACGGCCGCCAACGAGGCCTGGATGTCGGGCAGAAAAGCCCGAGAGAACGGCGTGGGTTGTACTTGCCATCCATGCAGAGGCCCCACCTCCTGACGAAATTCGCCCCAACTTCGGTTGGGGCTTTTCCCCTGGCCTTGCCGAACGCGAGGTCAATGGAAAAGCGTGTCTTTTTGGCGTTATCCATGTTGGAAGCGCTGAAATCCTGCTTCGTGCAGGCGTTCCGTCCCAAGGCGGCGGGGAAGTCCTTCTTCTCCGTGCCGGGTGCGTCAAGCCCGGAGTTCGTGGCCGAAAGGCCTTGTCAGCAACCCATCCAGGGGAGATACATCCCCGGGGGGAACGTATCTCCCCCGATTTTTCAGAGGAGATACGACCATGAACCGAAGCGATACCCTCTTTTCCAGAAGAGCCGCCCGCGTGGCCGCCGAGGATCAGATCCTCGAGATGGCCTCGCTCAAACCGGCCACGATCGCGGGCGCGCTGGTTCAGCATCCGGATATTTTCCGGGAGTTGAATGACGACATGGCCAGGACCCTCGTCCTGTCCCTGATCGACCGGGGTCAAGCGGAAACCCTCCGCCGGATCCTGGGGTTGAAGACCATCGGCCGACGCAAGGCTGCCCTGCTCGCCGAGCTACTCCTTCGGAATGCGTTCCGCGAGTAGAACGGCCTGCAGCAAGCGGGACGCCGGACCCTCGTCCTCTTCCCGCCAGGCCGATGCCGCCTTCTCCAGGGCGGCATTGTGCTCCTCGATCGTATGGGGCGGCTTCAGGACGCCGGTCATGACCCGAAAGGCCTTGAGTTCGTCTGGCGTCAATCTGAGGTGATTTCCCATTTTGATCATCGATGGCTCCTGATGCGTACCCGATTGTCACATCGTACCGCGGAGCCATCCGTAAGCAACCCCGACGGGGAGGTTCACGCCCCCTAGGGAGTCGTGCGCCTTCTCTTTGGGTGAAACCCTGAAAAGGAGGCGTTATGTACCAAGCTTTTTCCATCGCTCAAGTCTTCGGCATCCCGGCTCCGGCCAGGATGACCGTCGAAGGCTTCGCCGACGACAGCTATCCCAAAATCCCGGTCCAACGGGACTATGTGTTCCGCAAGGAACCTCTGCGGGATGTCCTGGCATTCCTCGGCAATCCCCACGGCGACGGCCTGTACGTCACCGGCCCGACCGGGTCCGGCAAGACCTCGCTCATCATGCAGATCGCGGCCCGGCTGAACTGGCCGGTGCACGCGGTGACCTGCCACGGTAGGCTGGAACTGGGCGATCTGATCGGCCAGTTCACCCTGGTCGAGGGGACCATGATCTTCGTGCATGGCCCCTTGTCCCAGTCCGTTCGGGACGGGCATGTCCTGATCCTGAACGAGATCGATCTCATGGACCCGTCCGAACTGGCCGGGCTCAACGACATTCTCGAGGGGCAACCCCTCGTGATCCCGCAGAACGGCGGCGAAGTGATTCGTCCGCACCCGAAGTTCCGCCTGGTCGCCACCGGCAACAGCGCCGGCGGCGGCGATCCCAGCGGACTCTACCAGGGCGTGCTGCGGCAGAACTTGGCGTTGCTGGACCGGTTCCGGCTGATCGAAATCGGTTATCCCGAACCGGAGCTGGAAGACGCCGTGCTGGCGAAGACCGTACCGGCCATCCCGGCGGCCATTCGGGAGAAGATGATTCGCGTCGCCAACGAGGTGCGCAAGCTTTTCGTCGGCGGCGATGAGGGTCCGGGAATGCTCAGCGTCACGATGTCCACCCGCGGGCTCCTCCGCTGGGCGGCGCTGACGGTGGCGTTCAAGGG
This sequence comes from Methylococcaceae bacterium, assembly GCA_902810705.1. Classification (GTDB taxonomy): domain Bacteria; phylum Pseudomonadota; class Gammaproteobacteria; order Methylococcales; family Methylococcaceae; genus CADDYU01. Next base: position 2,331 of record CADDYU010000052.1, on the reverse strand, counting down.
CGCCCCCAATGCCTTGGAATATGCCCTGGACCGGGCCCTGACCTTGCGGGCTGAGCCTGAACAGAGACTGGCGATCCACCGGATTGCGGCCGATGTGTTCGGCGACGACTGGCGAGGTGCGTGATGGAGGAGTATGACCTCTACCGCTTCACCCATCCGGACGGTTCGAGCAAGGACTGGGCCATCCGGCGCAACGCCGATGGCCGCATCACGACACGCTGGGGACCCACCGGTCCCACGCTGCCGCAGACAAGTACGCGTCGTCAGGACAAGATCGCCCTCGAAAACGCCAAGCGGCGCAAGGGCTACGTCTATGTCGGCAAGGTGCTGATTGATGACCATGGCAAAATCCGGTCCTTCAAGAACGACGCCCAGGACGAGCGTGTTCCAAGCCAACCCGAGGCGCGGAAAGAAGCGATCTACTGGCGCATCAAGATCGGAAAATCAGCCACGCGAGAACAGTTGCTCGAGTGGAGTAATACGGTGACCGGTGCGGTGAACCGGCTGGGTACGGCATTCGGACTCGATCGAAGCGATCCGGCCGACTTCGAGCCGGGTGCCATCGACCACTGGCAAATTCCTGGGACCGGAGCCTCCGGCGCGGGCCAAATCGGGCTTGACCAAGGGGTTGTCCCGCTCCTGGTCCTGATGGCGATGAAGAAGCTGGCACCCGATGATGCAAGCATTTCCCTCGCCACCGAGGACGGCATCGAAATCGGGACCGATCTCCGGAAGGAAACCTCGGTGCTGGAAGGGTTCGGCGCCGACCTGGAAAGCGTCAGGCCCATGGCCGAAGCGCTCAGGCTGCTTCCGCCGCGCATCCCTCTGGCGGAAGCGATTCAGACGAGTCAGGACTGCTGGTTCTGAACTTTTTTCACCCCGAAGGGGCGCATCATTCGCCCCCCTGGGGCAGGGTGCACCCCTTCTTTATCGGAGGACGCACCATGCAAGAAACCACGCTGATTCTCGACCGCCTGCGAGTGGTCAAAATCGAAGCCCACATCTGGGGTGGCCGCAAGAAGCTCCGCAAGGAGGATCTGATCCTGGCCGACGGCAGCGTGTTGCCGCCCGAAGATCTGGCCTCGCTGGGTTCGAAGAAGATCGCCGATCCCAGGAGCTCTCGGTGTTCAACCGCCTCAAGAAGGAAGCCGAACGGATCTGTCTCAAGGTGGGTACGCGCTTCCTGGGCGGCTTCGCCGTCCCGGAAGGGTCGATCGACTCGATCCGGTCCGAACTGGAGCGGATCGCTCTGAGTTTTCGTGCGGCCCGGGACGACTTCCTGTCCCGTTACGACGAGGCCGTCGAAGGCTGGGTAACCAAACACCCGGAATTCGCCACGGCCATCCGTAAGGCGGTCGACCCCGTCGAGGTCGTCGCCGCAGGGCTTCGGTTCGATTACGTCATCTTCAGGGTTTCGCACCCGGAGAAGACGGAAACCGGAGATACGGCGGATTCGTCTTTGCCGCTCGACCGCAAGGTCGGCTCGCTGAGCGAAAACCTGTTTCGGGAAATCGCCCAGGACGCCAACGACCTGGTGGAGCACTCGCTCTTGGGGCGTCCGTCCGTCACCCGTAAGGCGCTGAGTCCCCTCAAAAGGATGCGCGACAAGTTGGATGGGCTAGCGTTTTTGGATCACCGCGTTCAGCCGGTCGTCGCGACCCTCGATGAGTTGTTATCCCGCGCACCGAAAACCGGTGCGCTGGACGGCAGGTATCTCAACGAGATGATCGCGACCGCCCTGTTGCTGTCCGACCCCGAGAAGATCAAGCGTCACGGGCAGGGACTGTTGCAGGTGGAAAATCTAATGCCACTGCAGATCGGAGAGGGCTCAGCCCTTTCAGCCCTTGAGGAGGCAGTTGGACCCTTGAACGACGGAGTTGCCGTTGACCGATCCGAAAACGACTGGCTCGACGAACCCGATGTCTTCGGGGAGCTTCCCCTTGGAGATCCGGAAAACGCGAACCCCTCCGAAGATGAGGCTGTATTGACGGACGATCTCGGAGCCTGGTTCTGAAACAGTAACCCTGGCGGGGTGGTTATCCTACCCCGATCGGGAGTGAACCGCGCCCCGCCTTCCATTTTGGAGGCCAAGCATGAACAAAAACCTCAACAACGCATTTCCCATCGTCGCCGCGGCGCTGGGCGACAAACTGGGCGTGAAAGTTCGCGTCGGTGGACAGGAGGCCAGGACCGACGGGGACATCATCCAGATCCCGTCCTATGACGGCGATGATCCCGATTATCGGGACGTGGCCTGGGGCTATCTGGCTCATGAAGCCGCACATGTGTGATACACGGAGATGAGCTACTTCAACCAGGTCGCCTCATCAC
>CADDYU010000051.1 GCA_902810705.1 Methylococcaceae bacterium | reverse complement strand
CCTCGATGAACGGCTATGCCGGTGGTCAGTTGAAGATTGACGATAACTCGTCGTTGTCGGACACGATGACCCTCCGCATCACGGACTACGATGCCAGCCATTCCGCGAAGTTAAACCTGAACTTCGCTTCAGGATCGGAAGAGGCGGTGCGTTCGCTGATCATCAACGGCGTCGCCAAGGCCGCGGGGGTTTACAATGCCAGCAGTGATCCGGCCCACTTCACTGGAACTGGAAACCTGCGCGTGCTGGCCAGCAGCCTCATGGCCGCAGGACCCGCACTTACGATCAGCAGCAGTGATGCCGACCTTTCCCGGGGCGAGCTGATGCCCGTCGTACGCGAGGCCAAGCGGCTCTGGACCACCGCGGGCATGCCGCCGGGCGCCTTGGCCGGTCTTCGATTTGGCATCGCGGACCTGCCCGACAACCAGCTCGGCCTGACACTGCCCGGGCAGATCATCATGGATGTGGATGCCGCCGGATATGGTTGGGGCCGTGACGGGATGGACCTGCTCACCGCGGTCTCGCATGAGTTGGGGCATGCACTGGGGCTTGACGACGATGACGTCACCCAGCCGGTCATGGACGATACGCTGGCCCCCGGAGAGCGCTGGCTGCCGGTGTTTTCAAAAACCTCTATCTACGAGTCGTCGCTGACGAGAGTCGTCGAAGATCCATGGGAAACGTTATGGTCGTCCCTCGGCGATGCGAATATTCTGAACGGTGGTGCGGAGAGGCGTTGAGGCAATAGAGCTGTCTTGTCCACGGGCCGCCGGCATTAGGAAGCTTGTCGGGATTGTTGGCGAAATTGTGAAAGGTGACGCCTCCGTCCGTTGTATAACCGCCATGACCGCGCATTGCGGTATCAGCCAATAGCCGGACGATGGTCTGGGCTACAGGACATGCCAGCCACTGGGGCGTCTCCTATTCCACCGATACGGGAGCAACCTGGAAAACCAGCGCCGGCCTTCCGGCCAAGGCCGCCTACACGGGCTTTAATATTTTCTCATTTATGACGCCCCTGTGTTCCGATCGCGTAAACGGCAGCAAGTTCTACATCTACCGTTTCGACGATGCCACGTTCTACCGCAGCATTGATGGCGGCGCCAGCTTCTCGCGGGTCGCCTCGGGGCTGCCGAGGGAACCCAACGCCAACCTGATCGCCGACTTCACGAAAGAAGGAGACCTCTGGCTATCGGCAAAAGGTGGCGGGCTGTGGCGCTCGACGGATAGCGGCGAGACGTGGAACAAACTCGGTAATGTCCAATATTCCGGAATGATCGCCATCGGCAAAGGCCCGGATGAGAAAACCCCCTCGCTGTATTTAATCGGCAAGTTCGATGGCCAGAAGAACGAGGGCATTTACCGATCAGACGACTTGGGAACAAGCTGGCTCAGGATCAATATCGACAAGATCTATCCCAATGACTGGGTCTACATGTGCGGTGACCGAAGAACGTACGGTACGGTTTACATCGAATCAAGCAATGGTATCTTCTACGGCCAGCGAAAATAGACGCTGTGACACCTACAAGACGTATTCCTTTGTGGAAGTTCTGACGAAGGTTGCGTGTGCGGGTCAGGTGGTGCTGCCGCCTCCAAAATCTATGCAATCAACGCTGCTGAATGGTGAATGAAACCTGACGTTCGGCCCACAAACGCCTGATGCGCCGCGCGATCCGGCCGCCCTGCCGGGGCTGGCTGGCGCGCGGTCCGCAGCCGATTGCCCGGCAACATCGAGTTGGACCTGATGCGTGCGCGACTGACCGGCGGCGCGTCCGTTGGCGAGTTGAGGTTGCCGCCAGAGCAGGAGGTACTGCTCCTCTAGTGCGCCCCCGACGATAGCGTTTGTCCGGTCAGTACGCACACCATGCGAGACGTATCAACACGCGCGTGAGGGAGTGCCAGCCCGGGTTGGAAACCCGTGCCACGATGGGGGCATCAGCTCATCAGCGCGTGCAGGTTACGGATTTGGAGTCATCAATGAGTCGCGTTGACGCAAAGAATCAGAAAGGGCAGGAACCGCCGCAAGGACAAAGCGGTTTGCCCGGCCCACATAGCTCCCCGCGGCGGGCGGCGGAAAGTGTTGAGGATATTTCAGGGCCGGTTGCGCCGCTTCGTCCCGTGCGACTGCGCTGCGAGTATGCCGCTAATCCGCTTGACATGGGAGTCGCGCGACCGAGACTGTCCTGGCAGTCCGACGACCCCCGTCGCGGGGCACGTCAGACCGCCTATCAGGTGGTTGCCGCCAGCGTGGCGCAGAATCTGGCCACTGCGCCGCTGTGGGACAGTGGTCGGGTGGAGTCGGGACCTGTGCACCCACATCGTCTACGGCGGTGAGGACATGCGTTCAAGGCAGCGGGTGTACTGGCGGGTGCGTACTTGGGACGCCGCGGGCGGAGCTTCTTCATGGTCTGAACCGGCTTGGTGGGAGATGGGATTGCTGAGCCCCGACGACTGGAAAGGCCAATGGATCGGCAGTGCTTTGGCAGGCGGAACCTACGCATCCGTGCCGGCCCCGTTTCTGCGAAAGGCGTTTGCGCTAGACCGCAGGCCCGTATCGGCAAGGTTGTATGTCACGGCGCGGGGCTCTATGAGTGTTCTCTGAATGGCCATCGCGTGGGCGATGGCGTATTTACGCCCGGCTGGACCGATTATGCCCGCCGCGCGCAATATCAGGCGTACGATGTGACCGCGCTGCTGCGCGAGGGCGACAATGCGCTGGGGGCTATCCTCGGCGATGGCTGGTATTGTGGCCATATGGCGGAGCGAGGGCGCCAGCAATATGGGGATCGCCCGAAGCTGCTGGCACAATTGGAAATCGTCCATGCCGACGGAAGCCGCGATGTGGTGGCTACAGATGGCTCATGGAAGTGGGACGTAGGACCGATCCTGGAATCGGACCTGTACATGGGTGAGAACTACGACGCCCGCCGCGAGTTTAATCGCTGGAACCAGCCAAGGTTCGATGACGGTGCCTGGCAGGCGGCCCGCGTCTTCCCCGATCCGGAAATGGTGCTGGCCGCGCAGTACAGCCCACCTGTGCGGCGTACGCAGGAATTGCATCCGGTAGCCGACCCCGTGCGGGTAGGCACCGGGCATATCTATGATCTCGGGCAGAACATGGTTGGCCGGGCACGGCTGACCATGAGCGGCCCGCGGGGGAATACGATTCGCCTGCGTTTTGCCGAGATGCTGAACCCCGACGGAACCCTTTATACGGACAACCTCCGCGAGGCCCGCGCCACCGATTATTACACCTTCAAAGGCGATGGCATCGAAATTTATGAGCCGCGTTTTACGTTCCCTGGGTTCCGCTACGTCGAACTGAGTTGGTGTGATCGCTGGTACAAGCAGGAACCACCGCCTGACGCAGTCACGGGCGTGGTGCTGCACTCGGATATCTCGCCGACGGGTTCCTTCGAATGCTCACATTCGCTGATCAATCAACTCCAGAGCAATATTTCCTGGGGCCAGCGGGGCAATTTCTTGGAGGTGCCCACGGATTGCCCGCAGCGCGATGAGCGCCTGGGGTGGACCGGCGATGCCCAGGTGTTCATCCGGACCGCCGCCTTTAATCGGGACGTGGCCGCGTTCTTTACCAAATGGCAGCAGCATTTGGCCGATGCCCAAGGCCCGCGCGGACAATTTCCCATGGTGGCGCCCAAGTTTGAGGCCCAGCAACTCGATGGTGGGCCGGCCTGGGCTGATGCCGGTATTATCTGCCCCTGGACGATGTACCAGTGCTATGGCGATCTGCGGCTCCTGGAGCAGCACTACGATTCCCTCGCCCGCTTCATGGAATATCAGACGGCCACCAGTCGCCAGTTCATCCGCCCCTGGCGCGACGATCCGGAGGTGTTCACCGGGTTTAGTGACTGGATGGCGGTGGATGCGAGCATCCCTGGCCGCACGGGCACGCCCCGACAGCTCATTGGCACGGCCTACTTTTTCCGCTGCGCGACGCTGATGTCGCAGATCGCCGACTGTCTTGGTCGGGCGGCGGACGCCCGACGCTATGGCGAGCTGGCGGCAAACATTAAAGCGGCCTTCAATCGTGAGTTTGTGACGGCCGGTGGCCGCGTTGCCGGCCACACACAGACCGGATACTTGTTAGCCCTGGGCTTCGACCTGCTGCCTGAGGAGAAGCGCCCCCTCGCGTTGGCGCAACTGCTTGATGAGCTTCAGGAGCACCAGTGGCACTTGTCTACTGGCTTCGTGGGCACCCCGCTCCTGTGTCCCGTGCTCAGCCGGTTCGGCCGCAGCGATGTCGCTTACCGTATCCTGGAACAGACGAGCTATCCCGGTTGGCTTTTCAGCGTTCTACAAGGCGCCACCACGATGTGGGAACGCTGGAATAGCTGGAGCAAGGACAAGGGTTTTGGCCCCGTCGATATGAACTCATTCAACCACTATGCCTATGGCGCGATCGGCGAATGGCTTTACGCGACAGTGGGCGGGATTGATCTGGATCCCCGGCAACCGGGTTACAAGCACATCGTCATCCGTCCGACCCCCGGGGGGAGTCTTACTCACGCCAAGGCACGGCTGGAATCTTTGTACGGCCTGATTGAGAGCCACTGGCGTCTGCAGGGCGAGCAGTTTTCGATGGACATCATCGTTCCGCCCAATAGCCATGCCACAGTTCATGTGCCTGCCACAGGCCAGGAGCAGGTGACTGAGAGTGGAAAACCGGCGGCTGAAAGCGACGGCGTGGCGTTTGTCGCCATGCGCGATGGGGCCGCGGTCTACCAGGTTGGGGCAGGACGGTATCAATTTGCCGCCGTGTATCGGCAGGAAGGGCGGGCATGACGCGAACAACGATCCATTTGATCCTGCATGTCGAGGATGGCACACTTGTTCGTTCCGGAACGGGAATTGGCCCCTAATATGAAAGGCCGAAGATGAAAGACAGGATGTCGGATGAGGATCGCGGTGCGCAGACTCCGACAGATTTGTCGGACCGGCGCGGGCCGCATGGGGATGCTGTGAAGAACTGCTTGAATGGACAGCCTGTGCGTCGCGGGCAGTTGTTGATGATTGCAGCGGGCGGGGAGGCCTCGCGGGCCGCGCAGATTCTGGATGAATCCGCCGATTTGTACGGCGATCGCGCCCTGGCGAACCTGATGCTCAACCGCTTCATCCCCGAAGCCAACCGGCACCTGCAATACGTGGCACACTGGTACGAGCACCCGCACCCGACGGGCCGGTTACATATTGGCGAATGCGATTTCGTTGCCATTCGGCTGGCGCGGACGTGGTATCTATTGAGCGACGACCCGCGCCTTGAAGCCGTCACGCGCCAGGCGACTCTCGCCTTCTTCGGCGCCTGCCGCATCGACAGCCCGTATCACTCGGAGAACCACGCGCTGATCTTCCGCGTCAGCCGCTATCTGATGGCCAAGGTGATGTTCCAGGAGCGCTTTGAAGCCTATCACCGAATCGGCGCAGAACTGCTGGCCGAGGACGGCCCGTGGCTGGATCGCTTCCTCCGATACCGCGCCCGACAAGGCTGGGGGGAGTTTGATTCACCTGGATATTTCGGCTGCCAGTGGAAGTGCCTGACGGCGCTGCACGATTTCTGCGGCCCGGCGGGACGCCTGCCCCAAGGCGTCACCCCTGCTCAGCGCGAGCAGGATTTCGAGCTTCAGCGCCTGGCCCGCATGACTATGGACGTTCTGCTGGCCGACATGGCCGTCGATTCGCTGGATGGCATGTACTGCGGCGCCCACGGGCGGATGTATCCGCCGCAGGCGATGGACCATCGTGCCGAGTCCTGCCATCCGCACCAGTATCTTTACTTCGGCCAAGGAGACATTGGTGCCATCACTGACGTGCCTGTCGATCTGGCCACCTCAATCTACGCGCCGCACGAGGCGGTAGTTCGACTCGCCCTTGAGCGCGACTCGGTCTATGAAAACCGTGAGCGCAAGCACCTGCACAACCTCTTCGACGAATGCCCGATCGATCCGATCGCCGGCAGCATACGCAAATATACCTATTGGACGCCCGACTACGTTATGGGGGCCATCCAACAGCAGGATCCGTATCCGCCCGAAGTTCCCGGTGGCCGCAAGCACGACCACGATGATGCCACGCCGAACAGCTGGTACGCCCACCATCAGCAGCACGAATGGGACTTGAGTTTCCGCACAGGTCCGCGGGCGCGGATCTTCACGCAGCACCCCGGCCGTGACGGTGAGCACAACTACTGGACCGGCGACCGCGGTTGCGGCTGCGGGCATTTTCTTCAGCATCGCTCGTCACTCGTGGCGCTCTATGACATTGCTGTCGATCAACCCTGTCAGTTCATCCACACCTACCTGCGGCGAGACGCTTTTGACGAAGTGCTGGAAGAAAATGGAATCATCTTCGTCCGGGCCGGCGAAGCATTTGCCGCCTTGCGGCTCCTTGGCGGCTACCGCTGGACACAAGAGGGTGAATGGGCAGGCTGCGAGCTCATCAGCGACGGCCCCCGGCACGGCGTTGTCTGCGAGGCAGCATTGCTCAGCGAGTACGCCTCGTTTGCCGCGTTTCGCAGCGCCTTCTCCGCCAGCCCTGTCACGTACGACCCGGCCAACCTGGTGCTGGAATACCAGTCGCCGAGGAATGGTCATCTTCGCCTGAGCGCCGGCGGCGAACGGCGGGTGAACGGGATGCCGCTGGACCTGGAGTACGATACCTACGATGCGCCTGGCATGCACTCGGCATGGGACAGCGGCGTTATTCAATTAAGCAGTGGCATTCACCGATTGACATTGGACTTTACAGCGAACGGGAGTGATTGAGGAGAAGGCAGTGTTCGATTCCTCCACGACGGGAACGCGCCGGCCCCAACTGACGATGCGCGTTGCCTCCCTAGGACAAATTACCGCACGATACTTCGCTGGCGCAGGCGGTATCGGCGTGGCGTGTCACGGAAGTGGCGCTTGAACAGATGGTAGAAGTGCGACAAGTTCTCCAGGCCGCAGTCCGCGGCGATGTCGGTGATCGAGCGGCTGCTGCTGGTCAGTTCGCTGGCGGCATGAGCGAGTCGGGCCTCGTTGAGGATGTCGGTCGGGGTTTTGTGCAGCAGCCGGCGCGCTTCCCGGGCGAGGTGTTCGGGACTTCGCTTGGCCAGGCGCGCGAAGGCCGGCACCCCACCCGCGAATGCCCTGTTCTTCCGAATCTCGATGCATGCCCGCTCAAACCAATGCGGCAAGCGCGGCGATTCGTTCGGGGGCGTCCGCGCGACAAACTCATAGAAGAGGTTGATGATAAACCGCTCAATCTTGAGTCGCGACCGCCGGCCGTGGCCGAGGTCCTCGGCGGCAGTAAAAAGAACGGTCGAGAGCAGATGCGTCAGGTCGAACTCGCGGCGTGCCACGGGTCCGGCGAAGAAGTCAGGCCGGTCGCGAAAATACCTCCGCCGCAAGGTTTGCCACGTGGGGCTTGGGAACGCGATATTGATGAGGCGCAGCGAGTGCCCGGGGCCGGCGAGGACTGAATGAGCGTCATTGGGGCGGATGCAGAGGCACATTCCCACCCGCAAATCGCGGCGGCACCCGTTGATGACGTGCAGTCCGAAACCCTCCTCGACCCAGAAGATTTCATGAAAGTCGTGCCGGTGGACATACTGGGTCGGCGTCTCCGGCAATGTGACGCGGGCGAAGTGATAGGCTTCCTCGCGGCGGGCAAAGTCCCTCAGATGCAGCCGGGGGATCATGTCAGATAAGCATAAGAATAAATCAGCACATGCCAAGAGACCGCCATTCCGGACTTGTAGAATAATGGCATGACCACAACCCCGAGACTAAACCGTGAACAGACCGAATCCTATCGTCGCGAGGGCTACCTGATCTACGATCAGCCCGTGTTTCCCCCGGAGAAGTTTGCCAGGCTTAAACAGCACTTCGAGAACAAGCTGGCCGCGTTGCCGCCCGGCGAGAGGCCGGAGAACATGGACGTGCCGCACTTCACGGACCCGGCCCTTTTCGAGTGGCTGTTTGCCGACGAGGTGCTGGACCTGATCGAACCGATCACCGGGCCCGACATCGCGCTGTTCGCCAGTCACTTTATCTGCAAGCCCAGGGGCAACGGCAAGCGGGTGCCCTGGCACGAGGACTCTTCGTATTGGAAGGGAATGATCGAGCCGATGGAAGTGGTCACGGTGTGGCTGGCGATCGACCCGTCAACCGAGGAGAACGGTTGCATGAAGGTCATCCCGCGCATCTTCCGAGGCAACTCGGAAACCGAGCCAGTTGACCTGGCTACGAACGTGTTCAACACCGAAATTAAACGCAACCAGTTCGACAGGTCAAAGGCGGTCCCGTGCGTGCTCGAGCCTAATCACGCCAGCCTGCATGACGGGCGGCTCATTCACGGCAGCGAACCGAACCTCAGCGACAAGCGCCGTTGCGGGTACACGATGCGCTACATGAGCACACGCGTGCGCTATCACGATGACTTGGAAATCGGTCAGTGGCACCAGATTTACCTCGCCCGTGGCCGGGACCACGCCGGCAACCGCTACGCGGACCCGACCAAGAGCCATGACGAATTCATGCGCAACCGCGCGGCCCGTGGCAAGACCGGGCACTGACGAAAGAGGCGAGATCGCGAGCAATCCGCTGCCATGATGATAAACCCCAGCAATACGCAGTGCCTTCCGCCGATACCCGAGCCGGAGGACCTCGCCTCGGCGCCGATGGAAAATAATCCGGTTGACTTGTTGTTCAACCCGCCGGGACTGGGCAACGAATGGGGGCAGGCGCAGACGACCCGCTCGATTGCCGGCATTACTGCGATCACGTTTCCGCCGCTGCTCGCCTGCGGGCAGCCGGTCGATCCCGACGCGAAAGACTACCTTTCCACCTGCGACCTGATCCTCGATGACCGGTTGGTCAGCGCCAGCCTCAAACCGGGCGAGAGGATCACCTTCCAGTGGTTTCCGCACATGGTGCGCCGGTCGGTTTCGGTGCAGGGTTTGGAGATCGTCACCGAATGCTTCATGCCCTGCGGGTATCGCAGCGTGTTGCAGCGCATCCAGATCACCAACCGCGGCGGCGGGGTGAGAAAAGGCACGGTCGGAGTCGTCATTCGCGCGGGTGTAGCCGCGCCCGGACGGGAGAAGAATGCCAACCTGTGGCATTGGCGTCCGCCCAGCGAGGACGACAATGCCTCGGATGTCCTCGCCGCCCAAGGCGTCTTTGTCTTTTCGTCGCGACATTCGCAAGCGGTGTCGGTGCAGGGCGTGCGGCCGGCGCCCGTGGCGGTGCGCGACCAGTGTGAAAGCGTGCATCGTTACCGGTTGGCGCCGGGCGAGTCTACGGTCTTTAGCTACGCCCACACGCTCGGCGACGAACGCGGCGCGTCTCTTGCCGAATACGAAAAACTTCAGGCCAGTTTTGATGCGGTCTTGACGGCGCACCGTAACGAAGTCGCCCGCCGCATCCGCGACGCGTTCACCCCCGGCAACAGTACCTACTCCGGTCACCTGCCCCAACTGCACACGACCGACCCTGATCTCTGGCGGCTGTATTACACCGGATTTTGCACGCTCTTCGTCGCCCGCGCCACGCCACCGACCAGCCGTATCGGGCGGGTCGTGTATCGCGCGATCGGCTGCCGGATCCTCCCGACCCGCTCCTGCGTATGGGACCTGTGGCCCGTGCGGCACACGATGGCGCTGCTGGATCCGGTTGCCATGCGCGAAACGCTGGAGCATTTATTGCGAGGCGATCCGGGACGCTGCGTCATCGATTATTTCACCGGCGCCACCGACGGCCCGTTCTATCCAGCCAACCATCACTCCCTGGTGCGTTGCGCCCACGCCTACGTGACCACCAGCGGCGACCGCGCCTGGCTGGAAACGACGCTCGACGGTCGGTCGGTGCTCGACCTCCTGATCGCCCAGGCCACGCTGTGGAAGTCGCGCGACCGGCACGGTCTGGGTCTGGCCGACTATTCCGACAGCCCGCTGCTCGAAGTCGTTCCCAGCTATCGCGGGACGGTGGCGGGCATGAACATCGGCAATCTCCAGGCGATGCTCGACGCGGCGCAACTCGCCGAGCTGTGTGAGCGTCCCGAACCCGCCGCGACCCTGCGCGCCGAGGCGAAGGCGCTTGCAGAGCGGATCCTGACCGAGTTATTCGTCCCCGGTGGTTGGTTCCGGACAATTCACGCCGACGGCAGCCGCATTGAGGTCCGGCACGTGTACGACCTGCTCATGGCGCTGGAGTACCTCGACCCGTTCCTCCAGCCCCAACAGCGCCGGGCGATGCTTGATTTCTTCTGGCGGGAGCTGGCTACGCCGTGCTGGCTGCACGCGCTCTCGCCGGCCGATCCGGCCAGCACCGCGAACGTCCGCGCCGATCATCAGTGGTGCGGCTCGTTCCCGGCCTGGCCCGCATTCATGGCCAAGGCGCTGCTCCGTCACGACCCCGGCGAGCGCACCAATGCCTGGATTCGCGGATTGGCCGCGACCGCGCGGCAAGGCGTCTTCGGTCAGGCCCATCTGGTGGACACCGTCTTCCCGACGATCGCCGGTGGCGCACGCAAATGCCCGCCGGATAATCCCTACTGCAACGAATGGTACAACATCACTGGCGGGGCGTTTACTGAGACGGTGATTGATTCAATATTAGGCGTCGAGTTCGACCGATCCGGAGAGCTCGCTGCCCGACCGAGGTTGCACGGCATCGATTCCGAGGCGCGACTGACGAACGTGCGCGTGCGCGGCGGCGAACATACAGTCAGCGGCCAAGGCGTCACACGGGATGAAAACGGAACGAAATGAAGGTCGTTACCAGGCAGCCAGCACCGGCAGCGGGCCGGGCTGGTTGCGGGGCGGGCACGGGCACCGCCCTTCAAGTCGCTCGGCCCTCAACCGCCGGCGCGTTCCTTGAGTTTTTGCTCCACCTCGTGATCGCGCTGGCCGATGGGGCCGCGGCTGGCGACGGCCATTTCTTCGATCGAGAACTTGGGCTGGCGGTTCATGGTCAGTAGGCCGTTGGCCTCCTGGAAGGTGTCGGTGAACTGGGTGTAGCAGTAGCCGCTGAGGGTGGAAAGGTTTCGGACGACGGCGAGGAGGCGGAAGTACCGGTTGGCCAGCTCGTCGGTGGACTTGGCGCGGCTGTAGCCCCAGGTATGGGCGGAATCGGGGTGGTAGGCGATGCCGCCGAACTCCGTGAGCATGACGGGGAGGTGGGAGAGGTCGTAGCCGTCGAGGACGAGAAGCTTGTTGCCGGGGCGGGCGGTGGCGAGGGTGTGGGCGAGCGTGCCGGGGGTGTCGGCGTAGCGGGCGGCGATCTTCGCGGGCGAAGCCTCGTAGTCGTGGATGCCGACGACGTCGGTGGGACCGTTCTCCCAGCCGTCGTTGCCGATCACCATTCGGGTGGGGTCGTAGGCCTTCGTCCACGAGTAGAGGGACTGGACGAACGCGCGCTGGGCGGCTTGCGTCGGGAGGTCGGGCACGCCCCAACTCTCGTTGAACGGCATCCAGGCGATGATGCACGGGTGGCTGACGTCGCGGCGGACGGCCTCCATCCACTGCTTGCTCACCCGCTCGACCACGCGGTCGTTGAACCGGTACGCGCTGGGCATCTCCTCCCACACCATCAGGCCGAGCTTGTCGGCCCAATAGAGGAACCTCGGGTTCTCGATCTTCTGGTGCTTGCGTACGCCGTTGAACCCCATCTGCTTGGCCAACTCGACGTCGCGACGGTAGGCGTCGTCGCTCGGGGCGGTGAGCCCGCTCTCGGGCCAGTAGCCCTGGTCGAGCACGAGGTCGAGGCGGAGGGGTTTGCCGTTGAAGACGAACTTCTTACCGATCGGTTTAGCCTGCCGCAAAGCCGTGTAGCTCTTGACGTGGTCGAGGGTGCGACCGGTCTCGTCCTGGAGCTTCAGGTCCGCCTCGATCAGGACGGGGTTCCAGGGGAACCAGAGGAACGCGTTGCGGGCGTCGTCGATGCCGGGGTCGGGGAGCGTGATCGTGCGGGTGACCTCGTCGCGGTCGACGACGAACGAGTCGTCGCACATCGTCTTGCCTTTACAGATCAGGCAGACGGAGAGGCGCAGGCCCGGACGCGAGCGGCCGGCGACGCGGGCTTCGAGTCTGACGTCGAAGGTTTCGGCATCCGCGGCCCAGCGGAGGTGGGCGAGGTGGTGTTCGGGAACCACCTCGAGCCATACGGTCTGCCAGATGCCGGTGGTGCGGTAGTACCAGATTCCGTGGGGGGCTTCGAGCCAGTCCTGCTTCCCACGGGGTTTGGAGAGGTCGAGCGGGTCGTCCTTGGCGTGGACGACGAGGGTTTGGGGTCCGGCCTTGTTCAGGACGTCCGTGACGTCGGCGCAGAACGGCGTGTAGCCCCCTTCGTGGCGAACGACGGGCTGGTTATTGACCCAGACGCAGGCGTCGTAGTCCACGGCCCCGAAGTGGAGCAGCACCCGCTGGCCGGCGGGGACCCGACCGACGTCGAAGGCGCGGCGGTACCAGACGGCCTGGTAGTAGCCCGTCTCCTCAATGCCGCTGGCGGGGGTCTCGGGGGCGAAGGGGACGAGAATCTTCCTGTTGAACTTCACTTGGTCGGGGTGCGTCCACCTAGCCGGGGCGTCGATGGCGAAGTCCCACTGGCCGTTGAGGTTGCTCCAGCTCGCCCGCTCGAGCAGCGGGCGGGGATAGGCGTGTTCGAACGGGAGAGCGTGAGAGGCAGGGCTCTGGCCGCGGCGGCGGGCGGAGGGTTTCATCCGGGAGAATCTCCTGTCGTCAAAGAAGGGGAGCAGTGTACGCCAAGACGCCACGCGGCGTAGGTAGGCGGGAGAGTGAGCAATAGAGTGAGGATCGCAGCGCCCCAGTTGGCCGTCTCTACCCCGTTCCTTTTCCGCCTGCCTTTCATCCAATCCCTCCCCGTTTAGCGGCCCGAGAATGTAGCGGCGTCCAATCGTCTTGAGAACGGCCACATCAGGCCGTTGCGAGTGGCACCTTCATTGCGGCCGTGCCCGTCGCGGCCCTGCGCGGTCGGTGGGCCGGTCACATTGTCAACTCAGCGAGGGAAGGAAGCGCACGCCATGGCCAAGAAGAAGACCACCCGCCCACCGCAGTCGCAGGAGCAGCGGCCGGGCAGACAGGAGGAGATGACCCCCAAGCCCGTCTCCGCGCGGCTGGAGTACAAGGCGTCCGACAAGCTGGCCGGGAGGAAGGCCCTCATCACCGGCGGCGACAGCGGGATCGGGCGGGCCGTCGCGATCCACTTCGCCAAGGAAGGCGCGGACGTCGCGGTCGTCTACCTGAACGAGCACGAGGACGCCGAGGATACCAAGCGGCAGGTGGAGGAGGAGGGGCGCGCGTGCGTCCTGATCGCGGGGGACGTCGGCGACGAGCAGTTCTGCCGCGACGCGGTCGAGCGGACGGTGAGCGAACTGGGGGGGCTGGACATCCTCGTCAATAACGCCGCGGAGCAGCACCCGCAGCCGGACATCACCAGGATCAGCGCGTACCAGCTCGAGCGCACCTTCAGGACGAACATCTTTGCCCAGTTCTACTTCGTGAAGGCGGCCCTGCCGCACCTGGGCGAGGGGAGCGCGATCATCAACACGACGAGCGTCACCGCCTACCGCGGCAGTCCGCACCTGCTCGACTACGCGAGCACGAAAGGTGCGATCGTCGCGTTCACGCGGTCGCTGGCCGAGAGCTTGGCCGAGCGGAAGATCCGCGTGAACGGCGTGGCGCCGGGTCCGATCTGGACGCCGCTGATCCCCAGCACGTTCCCGAAGGAGAAGGTCGCAAGCTTCGGTTCGGACGTCCCGCTGAAGCGGCCGGGTGAGCCGGCCGAGGTCGCGCCGTGCTACGTGTTCCTCGCGTCGCAGGACTCGAGCTACATGACCGGGCAGGTGCTGCACCCGAACGGCGGCGAGATCGTGAACGCGTGAGGCAGGAGGCCGCAACCGCAGATGAGGCAGACTTGCACGCGTTCAGAGCGAGTACCGACCCTCGTCACCCTGAACGCATATGCGAAGGATTTGGCCACGAACGCGACGGACGCAGATCCTTCGCGTGTACGTTGAGGACGACGGTGCTTCTCTTCCAAAGTGCGTCATTTGCCGAATCTGCGGTTCCACGTTTTCCTCGCCCGCGACAAGCTCGGGGTGAGAAGGAGAAGGATTATGCGCCGCACCCTTGGGACCGTCGTCGCGCTGACCGGGTCGTTCGCCGTCGCCGGTTGCTCGTCGGACGAGCCGCAGGCGACCCGCCGGGGCGTGCCCGCGCCGCCGGCTGTGTTGCGAGACGTCGATTTGGACGTCGCGAAGAACGCGGGGCAGACCGGGCTGGAGCCGACGAAGAACCTGGAGCTCGTCGCGACGTTCCGCGGCCCGATGCCGACCGGCGTCGCCGTCAGCAGGTTCAACCGGATCTTCGTCTGCTTCCCCCGTTGGGGCGACCCCGCCGCGTACACCGTCGGCGAGCTGAAGGCTGACAAGGTCGTCCCGTACCCCGACGCGGGCGTCAACAAGCTCCAGACGACCTACGCGAACAACACGCTCGTTTCCGTCCAGTCCGTCCGCGTTGACGCGAAGGACCGGCTCTGGATCCTCGACACCGGCAACATCAACTTCGGCACGAACTATCCCGGCGCGCCGAAGCTCATCGCGGTGGACCTGCGGAGCGACAAGATCATCCGCCAGTACAACTTCCCCGACGACGTCGCGCTGCCGACCACGTACCTGAACGACGTCCGCATCGACACGACGCGCGGCGAAGGCGGCGTCGCCTACATCACCGACTCGTCCGACAAGGGCCCGAACGGAATCGTCGTGCTCGACCTGGCGAGTGGCCAGAGCTGGCGGAAGCTCAGCGGCCACCCGAGCACGGCCGCCGACCGCCAGTTCACCGCGTCCGTGGAAGGCGAGCCATTGATGGCCCGCGTGCCCGGCCAGCCCGAGGCCTACCCGCGGCTCGGCGCCGACGGGATCGCCCTGTCGCCCGACGGGCAGACGCTCTACTACTCTCCGCTCTCCAGCCACCGCTGGTACAGCGTCCCGACCGGCGCGCTGGTCGAACGGCACCTCGGCGAGGGGTCGGTCGCGTCGCAGGTGAAGGAGCTGCCGCGGCGGGACTTCGCGTCGGACGGCTTGACGACCGACGCGCAGGGGCGGGTCTACCTGACGGACTACGAGCACAACGCGGTGCGCCGGTGGACGCCGGGCGACACGGCGTTCGAGGTCGTCGCCGCAGACCCGCGGCTGATCTGGCCCGACACGCTCTACCTGAGCAACGACGGCTGGCTGTACGTCACTGTCAACCAGCTCAACCGCCAGAAGCTCTACCAGGGCAGCGACGAGCGGAAGCAGCCGTTCGCCCTGTTCCGCGTGAAGACCGATGCCCAGCCGGCGCGGCGGTAGGCAGTGCGCTCGCGTGATTCCCTCTCCCGGTGCTCCGCGAGAGGGCCCGAAAACGTCAAGGGAGTACCCCGATGTCCCGCAACCGAACCACCGGCCTGTCCAACCTCGCCACCGGACTGATCGCCACCGCGTTCGGCGCGGTCGCCACCGGCATCGCCGTGGCGATGATCGTGCGCAAGCGCCGCCAGATCAGTTTCCGCAACAAGGTGGTCGTCATCACCGGCGGCAGCCGCGGGCTGGGCCTCGCGCTCGCCCGGCGCTTTGTCGAGGAAGGGGCGAAGGTCGCGATCTGCGCCCGCGGCGCGGCCGAGCTCCGCGCGGCACAGGATCAGCTCCGCCAGCTCGGCGCCCGGCAGGGCGGCGAGTTCAGCACCCGCCTGAGCGCGCTCGACGCCGACGTCCGCGACCCGGCCCAGTGCGAGCGTTTGATCGACCAGGTCGAGACGACGCTTGGCCTCGTCGACGTGCTCGTGAACAACGCCGGCACGATCTCCGTCGGTCCGCTGGAGAACCAGACGCTCGACGATTTTCGCATGGCGATGGACACGCATTTCACCGGACCGCTCAACCTGATCTGGCACGTGCTGCCGAGCATGCGCCGTCGACGCGCCGGGCGGATCGTCAACATCAGCTCGATCGGCGGGAAGATTGCCGCGCCGCACATGATTCCCTACACCGCCAGCAAGTTCGCCCTGACCGGCCTGAGCGAGGGCCTCCGCGCTGAGTTGACGAAGGACGGCATCTACGTCACCACCGTCTGCCCCGGCCTGATCCGCACCGGCAGCCCGCGCAACGCGTTCTTCAAGGGACAGGCCGACAAGGAGTACGCCTGGTTCACCGCCAGCGACGTTGCCCCGCTGTTTTCGATCAACCCCGACCGCCTCGCCGCCCAAATTGTTGACGCCTGCCGCCATGGCGACGCCGAACTGATCAGCCCGTTCATCGCCGCCGCCCAGGTCAAGGCGTACGGCCTGATGCCCGGCGTCTCGCAGGAGATCAACGCGCTGCTGAACCGCGCGCTACCCGCCCCCGGCCGCAGCGACCGCCGCGTCCGCGGCGCACACGTCGACGACGCCACGCCCGACGCCGTCCAGGCGCGCCAGGCATCGGCCGCCCAACAGTTCAACCAGTACTCCACCGACCATCCGACGGTAGGGGAGCGGTAGGAGGATGTTGAACCGCGGAACCGCCGGGGTCACGAAGAACAGAAGAGGCTAGAGATTCTCGACATGATCGAGTTGAAGGTACGACCGCACCCGCCAGGTCTTGGCGCCGAGGCGTATTGCGATCGTCATCCGCTCCGCGTCGCGCTCGAACGACAGCTTCGCCCGCGTTGCCTCCGGTGTTAGCAGCGTGGCCATGGTGACGGATTTATGCGTGCGGGCGTCGGTGCACCACCGAAGCACGTTGGCGCCGGGACCGGGCGTCGTGGGGGCGGTGACGCTCAGATAGGCGGCCGAGGGGACGTCGCTGGCGTAGGTGACGCGGAGCTTCTGCCTCTTGCCGCGGACGAGGATCGACTTCTCCTGCAGATCACATGCGGCGCGGCTGTGCATTCGCGATTCGACGCGGCCGGTGGTCGGGAGGTCGGCGCGGTCGAGGATCAGCATCGCCTGGTCGCCCAGCATCAGGAACAGCCGCCCGCAGAACGTGGCGGCGGGGCGATCGCCACCTAAGACGCCCATGGCGCTGGTCGCGTCCATGCGGATGCCGTTGAACCCGCGGCCGCTGACCAGCGTCGAGGCGATCGTCGCGTCCGTCGCGATGCCGACGCCGTTGATGAGGATGGTGTTCTTCGACAGCGGCTGGACCTCGAACAGCTCGTTGCGCCGGCTGCTGAAGGTGGTGTCGAGGTAATCGACGCCACCGTTGATGCCGAGGTTGGTAATCAACTGTTCGTCGCCGACGACGCAGTGAAAGCTGAGCAGGTCGCGGTGCGAGTGCGGGACGTTGGTCGTCCCGCCGCGGGCGCTGAGGTAAAGGCGCGGTGCGGGCAGCCGGTCGGCGAGGATGAACCAGTCGAGCGACGGGTAGTGCTTGAGGATCGGCTTGCTTTTTGCGGCTTTTTGGATCTTCGCGACGCGGCGCGGGTGAAGGATGAGCAGCTCCGCATCATCGGGCCATGGTCCCACCGAGGGCCGTCGCGCCGTCATTATCGCGTCGAGTGTGGACGTCACGTCGCGGGCGCCGAGGTACTCGGCGGCGGCAAAGTGGAACGGCAGCGGGTTCCACAGGTTGACGTCGCCGAAGCTGCTCGGCTCGCCGTTGGGGCAGAAGTCCAGCGGGAATCGCAGCGTCTCCTTCACGCCCGCGCCCTGAAGCAGCGGATGGGTCGTCCCGGTCGCCCGCGAATGGCTCAGCAGGTACGTGAAGGCGTAGCGATGGCCGTAATTCCAGTACCCGATGCCCTCCACCCAGCCGCCGTTGGTTTTGGCCAGTCCCTGCATGTAGGGGGTGAGAGACTCGTCGACCCGTGCGAGGATCTCGTCGGCTTCGGGCAGGTCTTCGCGCATCGCCAACGCGACCAGTCCGGCCCCGCCGACGCAGACGGAGTTCCAGTTCGTGAGCGGGCTACCGAACCACCCCGGCCGGCCTTGGCCGGCGGGCATTCGCACGTGGTGGAGAAAGGGAGCGACGGTCCATCGCCGCGCGATCGCGATGAAACGCTGCCGCTGTTCGTCGCCGAGATCGTCGTACAGCCAGTCGTATGCGATGGCCAGCGTGGTGCTGTTCTCGCCGTAGCTGAGGTCGAATTCGGCCTCGGGGCGCGGGTCGGGCTTCAGGGACGATACCCAGCCCCAGTACGTCCACTCGCCCATCGCCAGCACGTCACGGATGGCGGCGTCGCGGTAGCGGACGTCGTCAGTCTGCCGCCAGCAGACCAGCAGCGTGATGACCCGCGCCTGCATTTCGCGGGCGCGCAGCAGAAGCGAGTTATGCAGGCCGGTGTCGAATTTCAACTCCGTGTCATTGAGGTAAACGTCGGCGGCCTTGGCAACATTGCGGGCGGCATCGCGCAGCAGCCGGAGCTTGACCGGCTGCTTGAGCCGACGAAGTTGAGCGGGCGAGGCATACAGGCGCGGATGAGCGGCGAGAGAGGGAACGGCGTTCAGGGGCATGGGTTTATCCGGGTCCCGCATCATCTGCGCATAAGTGCCGACGTCCAATGGGCATCACGGCGCGAATCGAAAGGCGGTCGAGGGCGTGCCCCAAATTTCGGAGAACGATAGAAGGTTTATCAGTTTATGCGGTTGCCGGGCCGGATGTCGGGCCGTTTAACGAGCCAGCCATGGATCGGCTGGTGACAGCCACCGCCTGTCTGTGTTCGTCCGTATCCGTCTGTGGCCGAAAACCCTGCTCGGTGCCCGCCGCGTCTCCGCGGTTCAACCCGCCCTGATTGTGGCACGCGGCTCGCTCCAACCCGCTGTGCGTATGTCGCGCGCCGCCGCAAAGCTGCCCGAAGTCACTGCAAAAAAGAAGGACCCAGCCGAATCCGCCAAGGAGGCCGGGCTCCGGTACGTCACCGACGCCTCGCCCGGCATCCGCCGGATGAAAGTCGGCGGGAAGTTCCGGTACGTCCGCGCGGACGGCAAGGCGGTGTCGAAGGACGACGAACTGCGGATCAACTCCCTCGCGATCCCGCCCGCGTGGACCGAGGTTTGGATCTGCCCCAGCCCCAGCGGCCACGTCCAGGCGACCGGCCTCGACGCGCGCGGCCGCAAGCAGTACCGCTACCACCCCAAGTGGCGGGAGGTCCGCGACGAGGACAAGTACGGTCGGATGATGGCCTTCGTCCGCGCGCTGCCGAGGCTCCGCCGGACCGCCGGCCGGCACCTCGCCATGCCCGGCATGCCGCGCGAGAAGGTGCTCGCCGCCGTCGTCCGGCTGCTCGAGACGACGCTGATCCGCGTCGGCAACGACGAGTACGCGAAGAGCAACAAGAGCTACGGCCTGACCACGCTCCGCAACCGCCACGCGAAGGTCAGCGGCGACGCCGTCCGCTTCCAGTTCAAGGGCAAGAGCGGCGTCGAGCACGCGATCGCCCTCGAAGACCGCCGTCTCGCGAGAATCGTCCGCAAGTGCCAGGACCTGCCGGGCGAGGAACTGTTCACCTACGTCGACGACGCCGGCCAACCCCGCGACGTCTGCAGCGACGACGTCAACGCCTACCTGAAGGAAGTCACCGGCCAGTCGTTCACCGCCAAGGATTTCCGCACGTGGGCGGGCACCGTACTGGCGGCAACCGCGCTGAAGGCGTTCGAAGAAGTGGACTCCGAGGCCCGGCGGAAGAGGAACGTGGTCGCCGCAATCGAGGCGGTGGCGAAGAAGCTCGGTAACACCAAGGCCGTCTGCCGCAAGTGCTACGTCCACCCGGCGGTCATCGACTCGTACATGGACGGCTCGCTCGTCGAGTCTCTGGCGAAGAAGGCGAGCGCCGAGGTCACGCGCAACCTGAAGAACCTGCCCGCCGAAGAGGCGGCGGTCCTCGCCCTGCTGCAACAACGCTTGGCGGCGACGAAGAAGGCCCGTCGCAAGGCGGCATGACCTTTGGCACGGTCACATGCGTCGGTACACGTCGCGGCGGTGGCCGACGTCAACCACGAGCACGAGCAGGTGGTCGTCCCTGATCGTGTAGATGACCCGGTAGTCGCGGACGCGGATGCGGTAGGCGTCTTGCCCGGCGAGCTTCACGCTGCCACGCGGGCGGGATTGGTCGGCTAACATTTGGCCGTCCTCTCCCGTGCTTATCGTGTGACGGTTCGTCTTACGACGCCTTCGGCGGCTCCTTCGCCTTCAGCCACGGCATCATCTTCCGCAGCCGCCGGCCGGTGACCTCGACCGGGTGGTTGTTGTCGGCCTCGTAGAGCCGCTTGAAGTTCTTCATCCCGCCCTCGTACTCCGCCCGCCAGCCCTTGGCGAACGTGCCGTCCTGAATCTCCTTCAGGACCTGCTTCATCTCGGCCTTGGTTTTGTCGGTGATGATCCGCGGGCCGGTCTTGAGGTCGCCCCACTCGGCGGTGTTGCTGATGCTGTACCGCATGTAATCGAGGCCGCCCTGGTAGATCAGGTCGACGATCAGCTTCACCTCGTGGACGCACTCGAAGTACGCCATCTCCGGCGGGTACCCGGCCTCGGTCAGCGTCTCGAAGCCGGCCTTGATCAGCGCGCTGAGCCCGCCGCAGAGCACGGCCTGCTCGCCGAACAGATCGGTCTCGCACTCGTCCTTGAACGTCGTCTCGATGACGCCGCTGCGGGCGCCACCGACGCCGCTCGCCCACGCGAGCGCGACCTTGCGGGCGTTGCCGCTCGCGTCCTGGTAGACGCCCATCAGGCACGGCACGCCGCCGCCGCGCTCGAACTCGCTGCGGACCAGGTGGCCCGGCCCCTTCGGGGCGACCATGATCACGTCGACGTCCTTCGGCGGGACGACCGTCTTGAAGTGGATGTTGAACCCGTGCGTGAAACCGAGCGCCTTGCCGGCCTTCAAATTCGGCGCGATGCTCTTGTTGTACACCTCCGGCTGCACCTCGTCGGGCAGCGTCACGATGATCAGGTCGGCCCGCTTGACGGCCTCCTCGACGCTGAACAGCTCGAAGCCCTTCTCGATGGCGAGGCGGCCGTTAGGCGAGTCCTTACGGTTGGCGACGACGACGTTGACGCCGCTCTCCCGGAGGTTCTGGCCGTGCGCGTGGCCTTGGCTGCCGAAGCCGAGGATGGCGACGGTCTTTCCCTTGAGGCCGTCGATCGGCGCGTCGTTCCCGTAGATCATCTTCAGCGGCTCGGCCATGGTCGTGTCCTGTCCTTTCGCGAACTTTCCAGCGGAAATCGAAGGGCGGGAATGCTACTGGCGGGGCCGAAGCGTGTCAAAACGACGGGGGAGGCAGAAGTCGTGGTTCGGCGCCGATGCGCGCGGCGTCCGGTCCGCCAGTGCCGTGTCGAACGCGAGCCTGAGTGCCCGTGCATGTCCGGACGGGGCCGCCGCCCGCGCCGGCACTGCAACAACGCGCGGGCACCGCTTCATAGGCCGGCGCGGCAACGCGATGGCCGGCTGCGGGTTACGTCGACCGCCACGAGCCCGCAAATGGTTGCCTGTTGCACGGTGTTGCATCCCGTTGCACCCCCGACGCCCCTGCCGGCGCGTCGGCCGTGCCGCGCGAGTGGGGCAGTGGGCTTCGGGCGTGCTTCCAGCACGTCCGTAGTATACCAAACCACGCCCGAACGATCACGCGGATTCCAGTGGCGGAGCGCTCCGGCTCCGGAGGGAACCTCAGCGAAAGCGACGACCGCCCGCCGTCACGCGTCTTCCCGTGCCAGCGCCGCAAAGCGGTCCCCGCGCTCCTCGAAATTGACGAACTGGTCGTAACTCGCGCACCCCGTGCTGAGGAGGACGACGTCGCCGGGCATCGCAATCTCGCGGGCCACCTTCACGGCGGCGGCGAGGTCGCCGCAGTCGTAGGCGACGGCGCCGCCCTGGAACGTGCTTTCGCCGATCATGGTGGCGATCGCCTTGCCGGTCGCGCCGACGCAGAGCGTGGCCTTGGCGCGCTCGACCAGCGCGTTGGCCATCGCCTTGAGCGGCAGGTGCTTGTCGTGCCCCCCGACGATCTGCAGGACCGAGTTTGGCGGAAAACTCTCGAGCGCCGCGACGGCGGCCTCGGGGATGGTGGCGATCGAGTCGTTGTAGTACCGCACCCCGCGCGGCGACTCGTGGACGAGTTGCAGCCGGTGCGGCAGTCCGGGGAAGTCGGCGACGGCGGCCTGCGCCTGCTCGAAGGTCACGCCGAGCTGCTGCGCCGCCGCGAACGCGGCTTGCGCGTTGAGCTGGTTGTGCGCGCCCGGCAGCTTCAGCGCGAACTGCCGCGGCGCGTCCCTGCCGTACGTCACGACCTTCGCCTGGGAGACGGTGGAGAACGCCATCGCGCCCGGGTCGTCGTGGTTCAGCACGGCGACGTCGTCCGGCCGCATGAAGCGGACGAGGTTCTGCTTCGCCCGCACGTACGCCGCCGCGCCGCCGTGCCAGTCCAGGTGGTCCTGCGCGACGATCGTCACCAAGCCGACGTGCGGCCGCCACCCGATCTCGCCGAGGTAGTGGAGCATGTAGCTCGACAGCTCGAGCACGACCAGGTCGGTCGGCCTGATCTGCCCGAGCTTCGGCAGCAGCGACCCGCCGAGGTTCCCGCCGACGTGCGTCGGGTACTTGGCGGACAACATGCGGTGCAGCAGGGCGGTGGTGGTCGACTTCCCCTTGGTCCCGGTGACGCCGACGATCGTGGCGGGGCAGCGCTCGACGAACAGGCGGATCTCCGTCGTCACCGGCACGCCGGCCCGACGGGCGGCGGCGAGGAACGGGTTGGTGGGCGGGATCGCCGGCGACGCGACGACGAGGGCGGCGCTCGTGAAGTCGGCCTCCTGGTGCTCGCCGAGGCGGTACTGAACCGCCACGTCCGCCAGCGCCGCGACCGAGTCCTTCAGCTTCTCCGCCGGCGCCCGGTCGGTCACGAGGACCGTCGCCCCCTCGCCCGCCAGCCACCGCGCCGCCGCGATCCCGCCACCGAACCGCCCGAGGCCCGCGACCGTCACCCGCTTGCCGGAGAGAGCTGACATACGAGGGATATCGTACGGCGGGGCGGGTGATGTCCAAACGAACGGGCCGGACTACTCCAGGTAGGTGTACCCTTCGAGGCCGTTCTCGTAGAACTTCAGCAGCACGCGGCTCTCGTCGAGGCTGAGCTTCTGGTCCTTCAGGGCCTTCTCGACCATCTTCCGCATCGCGCGGAGCAGGTCGTCGGCGTCGAACTGGACGTAGTGCAGGACCTCGCGGACGGTGTCGCCTTCGATCACCTCGTCGATGCTGTAGTGCCCGTCGTCGTCGACGGTGACGTGGACGGCGTTGGTGTCGCCGAGCAGGTTGTGGAGGTCGCCGAGGATCTCCTGGTAGGCGCCGACGAGGAACGCGGCGATGCAGTAGTCGTTGTCGTCGTACGGGTGGAGTTCCAGCACGTTCTTGACCTGCCGGCGGTCGATGAATCGGTCGACCTTGCCGTCGGAGTCGCACGTGATGTCGGCGAGCACCCCGCGGCACGACGGCTCGTGCTTGAGCCGGTGGATCGGCATGATCGGGAAGAGCTGGTCGATCGCCCACGAGTCGGGGATCGACTGGAAGATGCTCAGGTTGCAGAAGTACGTGTCGCTGAGCATCGCCTCCAGGCCCTGGAACTCGTCCGGCACGTAGTCGAGCCGGCGGACGATCGTCAGCACCTTCTGGCAAATGCCGAAGTAGAGCCGCTCCGCCAGGCTGCGGTCTTCGAGGCTGCAGTAGCCGAGGCTGAACAGGGAGAGCACGGCGTCCTTGGCATTCTGGGCGTCGTGGTAGTACTCCATGTAGTTCTGGTCGCTCACGCCGGTGAACGCGTCGAACAGGTTGACGATCGGCTGCGGGAGCTTGGCCCGCTCGTCGGGCGCGATCTCGCGGGGGAGGTCGAAGCGGTTGAACCCGCTCCACCCGATGACGTTGAAGACCAGCACGCTGTGGTACGCGACCATGGCGCGGCCGCTCTCGCTGATGATCGTCGGGTGGGCGACGTTGCGCTGGTCGCAGATCTCCTTGATGTGGAAGATGACGTCGTTCGCGTACTCCTGCAGGCCGTAGTTGATGCTGGACCCGAAGTCGGTCTTCGACCCGTCGTAGTCGACGCCGAGGCCGCCGCCGACGTCGATGTAGTGCAGGCCGGCGCCCATCCGCTGCAGTTCCACGTAGACGCGGCCGAGCTCGATGATCGCGGCCTTCACGTTGCGGATGTTGTTGATCTGGCTGCCGAGGTGGAAGTGCAGGAGGTTCAGGCAGTCGCCCATGTCGTGGCGGCGGAGGAACTCCAGCGCGTCCATGACCTCGGAGATGAACAGCCCGAACTTGCTGCGGACGCCGCCGGAGCTCTCCCACCGCCCGCTCCCGCGGGCCGCCAGCTTCACGCGGACGCCGATGCTCGGCTTGACGTTGTGCTGCTTGGCGTACTTCACCAGCAGCTCCAGCTCGCTGAACTTCTCGACGACCGGGATGATGTTCCGCCCGATCTTGGTCGCGAGGATGACGGCCTCGATGAACTCGTCGTCCTTGAAGCCGTTGCAGATGATCGGGGTGTCGTTGTCGTCGACGATCGCCATGACCGCGAGCAGCTCGGGCTTCGAGCCCGCCTCGAGGCCGAACCCGTGCTCCTTGCCGAACGCCGCGATCTCCTCGACGACGTGCCGCTGCTGGTTGACCTTGATCGGGTAGACGCAGCGGTAGCGGCCCTTGTAGTCGTGGTCGCGGATCGCCTTGTTGAACGCCTCCGCCAGCCGCCCGACGCGGTGCTGGAGGATGTCGGTGAAGCGGAGCAGGCAGGGGAGCTGCACGTCGCGCGCGCGGAGCTCGTCGACGAGCTGCTTGAGGTCCACGCTCTGGTTCGGGTTCTGCTTCGGGTGGACGGCGACGTGCCCCTCGGGGTTGATCGAGAAGTACCCCTGGCCCCAGTTCTGGATCCCGTACACCCGCGCGGAGTCAGCGATCGTCCACTGCCGGCCCGGGCCGGTCCCGTGGACGCCGTTCTGGCCGTTGGAGTCGGGGTGGGTGACGCCCTGGGCCCGCTCGGGTTCCAGGATCCCGTGGTCGCGGTTGTACGTTTCGGTGGTGAGGTCCATTTGCCTGAGCATCCCTCGCGGGGGCGGACGGTTGCGGCGACCGGTGACGAACCGATCGGAGCCGCAGGCCAATCCTATCGGATCACGTGAGAAGTCAATAAAGGAACTTCAATTTTCGTCTCGCGACCCACACGCCCTTAAGGCCGCGCTCAAACCTGGGGCTGTTGCTGGCTCAGGCAGTGGATCGCGCCGAGCCCCCAAATCAGTTCCGTGCAGTCGATCCCGATCACCTCGTGCTTCGGCAAGTGCGACTGGAAAACTTCGATCGCCCGGCGGTCGTTCCTGCGGTCGCGGAACGTCGGCACGAGCAACGCGCCGTTGACGAACAGGAAGTTCACGTACGTCGCCGGCAGGCGCTGGCCGTCGTGGACGACGGGCGACGGCATCGGGATTTCCACCACCTCGACCGTTCGGCCGTCCTGATCGCGGAGCTTGTCGACCTGCTTGCGGACCGACTTCAGCACGCGGTGGTTGGCGTCCTTCGGGTCGGGCTCGACGCCCATCACGAGCTTCGTGGGGGACAGGAAGCGCGCGAGGTCGTCGATGTGGCCGTCGGTGTCGTCGCCTTCGATGCCGCCGGTCAGCCAGGCGACGTGCGTCTGGCCGAAGTAATCCTTCAGGTATTGTTCGACCTGTTCCCTGGACAACGCGGGGTTGCGGTTCTTGTTCAGCAGGCAGTCGGTGGTGGTCAGGACGGTGCCGGCGCCGTTGAACTCGACGCTGCCGCCCTCCATGACGACCGGCCGGCCGTCGTGCGTCGGGTAGAAGACGGGCAGGCCCAACGCCTCCGCGATCCGCGTCGGCAC
>CADDYU010000050.1 GCA_902810705.1 Methylococcaceae bacterium | reverse complement strand
AGGCGGATGAGAATAGCGCCGCGCTGTTCTCCATGGACGATCCGGAGATTTACGGCTCCGAGTTCTACCGGCTCGGCTTCGGGAAAGCCGTGGATAAGGACCTGTTGTCGGAATACAAGGTGCTGATCGTGGCCGTTCAAGAAGACAAGATGGCCGCCCTCACCAATCTCTACAACTTCGACGGCGAGAACGCCATCGACACCCGCTTTGCCACCAAGATCATCGGAAGCTGGAAAGGGCTGTCCAAGCGCGGGTTGATGATCGTGGATGAGGATGGGCAACAGGAGGCCGCCACCGAAGACCCGGTCCCCATGTGCCGCGCCGTGGCGTTCTCCCGTTCCATCAAGGATTCCAAGCAGGTGACGGACGTCTTTTCTAAGCTCGTCGGGCTCTATCTTGAAAAGCATGTCGATGACGACGGCACGGGCATGGTCCGCTGCCATCTCGACCACGTGGACGGCACCATGAACGCCCTCAAGCGGCAAGGCGCGCTCGAATGGCTGAAGGAAAACCCCGGCGAAGGCCAGTGCCGGATCTTGTCGAATGCCCGCTGCCTCTCGGAAGGCATCGACGTGCCGACGCTGGATGCGGTGGTGTTCTTCGACACGCGGGAATCCATCGTGGACATTGTGCAATCGGTGGGGCGGGTGATGCGCAAGGCCGAGGGCAAACGCTACGGCTACATCATCCTGCCAGTGGGCATCCCATCCAGCAAGGTCAAGGACTACAACAGCTATATTGACAGCGACCTGCAGTTCAAGGGTATCTGGAAGGTCATCAAGGCCTTGCGGGCGCACGATGAATCCCTGGTGGACGAAGCCGAGTTCCGGCGCAAGATCAAGGTCATTACCGATCCCTCGGGCAAGGGCGGCGGGGAGCAACTGAAAATCGAATTCCCTGATCTGCCCATCGATGCCATTAATGAAGCGGTCTACGCAGCCATCCCCAAGAAGCTGGGGGATCGGGAATATTGGAGCGAATGGGCCAAGAATGTAGCGAACATTGCCGAAAACCTGATGAACCGCATTCGGGAGTTGATCCGCATCCCGGAGGCGCGCCCAGCCTTCGCTGAATTTTTAAAGGGATTGCGGGACAACCTGAACCCGGCGGTGACCGAGGACGAGGCGGTGGAGATGCTGGCCCAGCATGTCATCACCCGCCCGGTTTTCGAGGCGCTGTTCGACGGCTATTCGTTCACGCAGCACAACCCGGTGTCCAAGGCCATGCAAGCTTTCATCGAAGTAACGGACGCCCGCAAGGTACACACGGAGGCGCAGGGCCTCTCGGCGTTCTACGCCAACATCCGGGACCGGGTGAGCCTGGCGAAGAGTGATAAGTCCCGGCAAGACATCATCCGGAACCTATACGACACCTTCTTCAACAACGCCTTCCCACGTATGGCCGAGCGGCTGGGCATCGTCTACACGCCGGTGGAGGTGGTGGACTTCATCATCCGCAGTGCGGAAGCGGCCTTGCGCAGGCATTTTGACAGCGGCCTGACCGACCAGGGCGTGCAGATCCTCGACCCTTTCACCGGTACCGGAACCTTCATCGTGCGGCTGCTGCAATCCGGGCTGATCCTCCGGAAAGACCTGGTCCGGAAGTACCGGGAGGAACTGCACGCCAACGAAATCGTGCTGCTGGCCTATTACATCGCCGCCATCAATATCGAGAGCGCCTATCACGCCGCGGCCGGGAAATACCAACCCTTCGACGGGATCGTGCTGACGGACACTTTCCAGATGGCAGAACGGCAGGAGGGCTTGATCGGGTTCTCCGCCGAGAACAATGCGCGGGTGAAGCGGCAGAGGGAACAGGGTATCCGGGTAATTATCGGGAATCCGCCGTATTCCGTTGGGCAGAAGAATGAAAACGAGAACAATAAGAACATCGACTACCCAGCCCTTGATGCAAGAATCAAGAAGACATACGAAGCACGTTCATCCGCTCGCCTAAAAATTAGCCTTTACGATTCCTACATCCGTGCCATCCGCTGGGCCTCTGACCGCATCAAAGATAAAGGAGTTGTTGCTTTCGTCACCAATGGTTCCTTTATCGATGGCAATGCGGCGGATGGGCTGCGCAAATGCCTGGCCGGGGAATTCAGTCACTTGTATGTGTTCAATCTGCGGGGCAATCAACGCACAGCCGGCGAGCTTTCGCGGCAAGAGGGCGGCAAGATTTTCGGCTCCGGCTCACGCACCCCGGTTGCCATTACCCTCATGGTCAAAGACCCGGCTTACACGGGCACTTGCGAACTGTGCTACCACGACATCGGACACTACCTCAGCCGAGAGCAAAAGCTGGAAATCATCGAAAGATTCGGCAGCATCGACAGCATCGATTGGCAAACCCTCAAGCCGAATGCCAAGGGCGATTGGATCAATCAGCGCAATCCTGAATTCGAGACCTTCATCGCACTGGGGGGAAAAGATGGAATCGAGAAGAATACGCTGTTCGAGACGTATTCCTCTGGCGTTAAAACGAACCGTGATGCCTGGGTCTATCACTTCTCCCGTGATGCTGTGGAAACCAACATGCGCCACATGATTGGCTTCTACAACCAGGAAGTCGAGCGTTACCGGAAAGCGTGCGAGGGTAAACGTAAAGACCAATGGCCGAATATCGATGATTTCGTTGACAACGACTCCAGAAAAATAAGCTGGAGCGGGGACCTAAAGATAGAGCTTGGGAAACACAAAAAAGGCAGCTTTACGCTTGTTTCTATTCGGCAAAGTCTGTATCGACCTTTTACGAAAGAGTATCTGTACTTCGATCGGATGTTCAACAATAGTATCTACCAAATACCTCGCCTCTTCCCCACACCCGCACACCACAATATCGTCATTTCAGCGACCGGCATTGGGGCGACTAAAGAGTTTTCGGCGCTGGCGACCAAAACGCTACCTGATCTGGAAATGATCTCAAAAGGCCAGTGCTTTCCCCTCTACTGGTACGAAAAGCCCGTCAAAAGCCCGGCCTGGCAGCCCGACATGCACGGCCCAGGCGGCGAAGGGGAAGCGGAAAAACCAGACGCTGACGGCTATATCCGCCACGAAGCCATCGCCGATTGGGCGCTGTCGGCCTTTCGCGCCCACTACCAGGATCAAACCATCGGCAAGGACGACCTGTTCTGGTACGTCTACGGCATACTGCACTCCGCAGAGTACAAGCAGCGCTTCGCCGCCGATCTCAAGAAGATGCTCCCGCGCATTCCCTTTGCCGGTGATTTTTGGACCTTCAGCAAAGCCGGCCGCGAACTGGGCCGCTGGCATCTCGATTACGAGACTGTGGAGCCCTGGCCGCTGATCGAGGACAAGAGGAGCCTCGACCCCGATCCTGCCAACTTCTACCGGGTGCAGAAGATGGTCTTCGGCAAGAAAAACGGCAAGCCGGCCAAGAGCGTCATTATTTACAACGCCAACCTGACTCTGCGGGAGATTCCGCCGGAAGCCTACGATTACGTCGTCAACGGCAAGTCCGCCATCGAGTGGATCATGGAACGCTACGCCGTAACGACCGACAAGGCCAGCGGCATCAGGAACGATCCCAACGACTGGTCCGACGATCCGCGCTATATCGTGGATTTACTCAAGCGCATCGTGCGGGTGAGCATCGAGACCATGAAGATCGTGAACGGACTGCCGGCATTGAACGAACATAACTCCCAATGCCCGCCGGTCCCTTCACCATTCGCATCTTTGTCCCTGACGGCGACCCCGATGGTGTCCGCATCATAGACCGCATGAACTGGACCGGGCTCGGCATCGTGTTCCCGCGAAGCAGGGGTAGAACAAGCCGTTGCACCCTGAACCGCCATCTGGCGCAAAGCCAGTATTGGCACGGGCTGTCGCCTAACTGTAGCGACCTGCAATCCACGGATGGCAAACCTGCAATCAATTAGGCCAAAAACCGGGATTAGCTGCCACTGAGCCAGGATTAAATGCAACTAGCCTACAATCGTAATCGCCCAACCGGGTTTATTTGCAACTGATGACCAGTCCAAAAACTCGGTTTCACGGCAGCAATATGGACTTTGATTCAGGGACTACCAAGCTGGACGCGCAAGACCGCATGGGCTGAGCAGTAGCTTTGTGCATCCAAAAAGGCCAAAAAACGGCGGTTTTCTGTACTGGTCGAAGTGTCGATTTCAGGTGCAGATAAAGTCGTTCCAAACCTGTTGATTGCAGGGCAGTCCGATCGATTGCAGGTTCAGTGGCAGCTAATTCCGGTTTGCGTCGTCGTCAGTTGTAGGTAATTCCGGTCGACAATTGCACTGATTGCAGGTTCGTGGATTTTCGACTGCAGGTCGCTACACCTATACCTCGTCAGGGCGGAAGCGATATGTTGATCATTCGTTCCGTGGCTGATTAAATCAGACGTGAAAGCCGTTGGATTGGTGACACAGTTAACCCGGCCCCGATCCGCCTGATACCTGTCACCCTGTATGACTTCCCGAAATGACCTCTCCGTTTTGCATTGCTCGCGCGCGAACAACGACAAAACGGAGAGGCGACAAGCGGAGCGCGTCAGTGGGCTTTCAAGTACAGTAGAACCAGCCCTACAGTAAGGCCAGACAACACCGAAGCCACCCCAATTTCCATCAGCCGAACCCAAGGCCGCGGTTTGGCTTCATTCGCACGGGCGGGGGTTTTGGCCAGCACGGCAACCCTGTCCGTCGCTTCGGACCGAAACGCCAGACGCGCGGCTTCCTGCATCGCCACGCGCTGCTCCTCGACTGTCTTTGCCGTTATCTCGCCCGCCTTGCGTTCGAGATATTCCGTCAGCTCGGCTTTGGCCTGTTCGTTGAACGCAGTGACCGCCATGCGGTATTTATCGCTCGCGTCGGCCAGGGCCGCCACCGTCGCCGTTAATTGGGCTTCCGCAGCGCCGATCCGGCCGGGCAGTGCTTCGACACGATCAAGAAGCCCGTCCAGGTCCCCCAGGACCTCCGCGATCAGCGCTTCGCGCGTCGTGTTCGGTCTGGGCTTGTTCATCGTTATTTGAAGACGGCCTTGAAGGCTTCATCCAGGTTCTTGTTGGCTGTGCTCGCCAGGCGTTTCAAGGCGACCATCCGCACGCATAAGTCCTTCTCGTCCTCGTCGGTCGTTTCCCGGAGTTTCGCCCGGTAATCGGTGGCATCGCTGGTAATGTCTCCGAGCGACTTCCCGACCGCCTTGAGGCGTTCGAAGACCTCGTTCGCATAAACCACTGCTTCGGATCGAATCACAAAGGACTTTTCCGATTGCGCCAAGCCGAACAGCGGTGCGAATTCCTCCTCGACGCTTTCATCGACCTCGACCTTGTTGAACAGCAGGCGGATTTTGGTTTTCGGTATGCCGATCTTCGCCAGAGCCCTAATCGTGCTCACCGTATCGGCCTGCTGTTTCTTCTCCTTCACGACCGGGACCACGAAATAATCGAATTCCTCGTGCGATCCATCGTATTGCTGCATGAGCTTCAGAAAGTCCTCGACGTTGGACGCGCCCACGTCGACGATGGCCTGATCGAGCTTCATCATCTCGCCCATCAGATCCCCATATTTCTTGCCTCTCATCTTCTCGACCTCCAGCCCATCCGCCGAGGCATCGACGTTCAAGGACTCGATGGAGTAAATCGGCGCCTCACTCATCCGGGGTTTCAGCAGGTGTCCGGCGACGGTCGTCTTGCCGACGTTGCCGGAGAAACTCATTACCGCTACTTTCATGGTTTTTTGCTCCTTTTTGCTAATTTCGCCAACGCATCGAGGTCCGGCGTAGACCTCACGATTTCGTCAATGTCCTTCGGGTCATGGGACCCGGTCACCGAGGCTTCGGCCTCTTCTGGTTCCGCCCCCGTAGGTTTTTCTTTCACCCGGGGCGGTGGTGCCGTTGCCCGCGTTTTCCTCCCGCCCTTGTTGCGCCGAATCCGTTTCAGGATGGTTTCGAACGTCCGCATGGACATGACCAGCCCGTCAGCGGCAAGGGCCTCCAGCACCTTCTGGCGCGATACCCCCGCCGCCAGTGCCGTTTCGATCTCGTCGATCACCTCCCTGACCCTGGCGGCCTTGGACCTGTTCTGATCGTCCGCGGCCAGTGCTCGAAGTCGTTCGGCTATCGTATTCTTGCCCATCGTTTGTGCTTATTCCGGTCGCCTGTTCGGCTCATGGCCGGATTGTGTCCAGAAAAGTTCCGGAGCCTAGGACATTTAGTCCCGTAAATGACCCTATTATAACCTGATATTGTCCTACAATAGCCACATAAAAGACCCTGTTCTGTCCAAAAATCGCAGAGCCGTGTTGGGGAGAACGAACTTTAAGGCGGGATTCGCAGACAAGCTGCTGATGTAATACAATCCCCCAACACCGCTCCCACGAGGACCGAAGACGACCTTATGAACCCCATCGCCGAGTTGGTTGAGCTCGCCGGCCAATTGCCGGCTCTGATTGCTGGACACGAAGCGGCGCTCGCGCAAGCTCGCGCCCGCTTGGCCGAGTTGAAAACTGCGGGACTGATCTACGCTACCTCGCACTGGCGGGAGGGCAAATACCTCTACCTCATTTATCCGCAACGTGACGGCCGGCGAACCCGCAAATACATCGGTAGCGATCCAAAGCGAATCGCCGACGCGCAGGCCGGCATTCAGCGTGCGGCCGAGTTCGATCGGCTCAGTGCGGAAGTTCGTGCCATCGAGTCACGGTTACTCGCCGGGCAACACCACTTACACACATCCCTGTCATACCTATCGAGCGGTCCTGATGACATTCCGGGACGCATCTGGTGCTAAGTCCGTCTCCAACCCTGGTGACACGAACTCGCCAGCGCCGTCCGCGATCGGTTCAGTCTCTATCAGCATTCACATACCTGTAGCGGGATACGAATGTCATCTCCAGTCATCATAGCGAGGGTCGATTCTTCCATTAAGAACCGCTTCCAAAAGCGCGCGGCGGCCAATGGGCTGACCGGATCGGAACAGCTTCGCGTCCTGGTCCTGAAATTCCTCGATGACATGCCGGCTTCTGGAGCTGTTCCCGTTGACCCGGAGAACGCCGACCTTGAACGAATCACCGTCCGCCTTCCGGGATTCTTGCTTGAATCCGCAAAAGGCCGGGCATCGGCGCTCGGCATGGCCACTAGCCGATGGATAGCGGCCCTGGTTCAATCGAATTTAAGGAAGGAGCCGGTCACGACCGAGACCGAGGTGGCCGCTCTGCAACGATGCACCTATGAGCTGTCGGCCATTGGCCGAAACATCAACCAGATCGCCAGAGCCTTGAATCAGGCCCCCACCGAAACGGAGCGCGTCAAGCTCGATACGCTGAAGTTGTTGGCCGAATCCATCGGCCGAACCCGCGAAAGCATCCGCGCCTTGGTTCGAGCCAGCCGTAACGTGTGGAGCACCGAGTAATGGGCGTTATCGAAGCCGAAACCGCGCTAATCGACGCCCTAGGGCGCCGATCCGTCAGGCGCAAGGGAAATAGGACCTGGGATCTTCGTGCGACCGCCCGGCGCATCTCGCGGAGCGCGCCCGAGGTCATGGTGAAAATCACCGGTTTTGGCAAGGGCGGCAAACACGTTGAATCTCACCTGGACTACATCTCGCGCAATGGCAAGGTGGAGCTTGAGACCGAGCGGGGAGAGGTCTTAAGCGGGCGGCAGGAGGTCAAGGAGTTCTTCGCCGAGTGGAAGAACGATTTCGGGGATGGAGGCGCCTACAAAGCGCGGCGCGACACCATGCACATGGTTCTATCCATGCCGGAGACGACCGATCCGGAGGGTGTGCGAAACGCGGTCCGGCAGTTCGCCAAGAAAACCTTCGGGGCGAATCACGAATATGTGTTTGCCCTGCATACCGACGAGCCCCATCCCCATTGCCATGTTACGGTGAAATGCCTGGGCCGGAACGGCCGGCGCTTGCATGTCGGGCGGCATACCGCGCAAGCCTGGCGAGAGGGCTTTGCAGAGGCGATGCGGGACCAGGGCGTGGACGCCGAAGCCACGCCCCGGCGAAGCCGAGGGAAGGTTAAAAAGTCCGAAAAGAACGTCATCCGGCACATCGAGCGAGGCGACAAAACTCACAAGCCGCGAGTCTCGAAGGTCAAGGCGGCTCGGATCAAGGAAACCGCCGACGAGCTGTTAGCGGAGACTCAGGGCCAGCCGGCTACACCTAAGCCCTGGGAAGAAAAGATCAAGGCCACGCAGACCGCCATACGCGGCGCATGGCTGGCCGCAGCCACAGCACTTGAACAATCAGCCGAGGGTCAATCGCTGTCAGAGCAAATCAAAGGGTTTGTGGACAGGATGCCAGCCATCGACACCGCACGGCACGAATTAAAAGCATCGTTGATGAAGCAGTTCACCCAGCAGCGCGGGCAGGAAAAGGGGGTTGTCGATGCTTCCGATCAGCAGGCCCTTTTGCAAGGGGCCAGACGTCCAGGTAATCAGCCGGGCCGTGATGCAGAGCGTTAAGGAACTGCTGATTTATTAGTCGGGCACGGGGCCGGCAGTTGCATGCCTTTGAGATAATGTCGACTGCTGGAACAAGACGAGACCTGAACCGATGCAATCGAGTTTTTCCGAGCTGGCGTACGCCGTGAAGAAGAAGCAGACGCGGCGCGACCGGTTTCTCGCCGAGATCGAGACGGTGACCCCGTGGGCGGCGTTGGAGGCCGAGATCGAGCCGTTCTACCCGACGGGTGCGGGCCGCGGCCGGCCACCGATCGGGGTGGGACGAATGCTGCGGATGTATGTCGCCCAGCAGTGCTTCGGGCTGTCGGACGAAGGGATCGAGGACGCGATCTACGACAGCCAGGCGATCCGCGCCTTCGTCGGCATCGACCTGGCCCGGGAAGCGGCGCCCGACGCAACCACGCTGTTGAAGTTTCGCCACCTGCTGGAGACGCACGGGCTCACGCGCAAGATCTTCGAGGTCATCAATACGCACCTGGCGGAGAAGGGCCTGATGATGCGCGAGGGGGCCATCGTCGATGCCACCCTGATCGCCGCGCCGCCCTCGACCAAGAACCGGTCCAAGGCGCGCGATCCCGAGATGCATCAGGCAGAGAAGGGCAACCAGTGGTACTTCGGGATGAAGGCGCACATCGGCGTCGATGCCGAGTCGGGCTTGGTGCATGCGGTGGTCGGGACGGCTGCCCACGTGAGCGACGTGAGCCAGACACACAAGCTGCTGCACGGCGAGGAGACGGAGGTGCTCGGTGATGCGGGCTACCAGGGCGTCGACAAGCGCGCGGAGAACCGGGACAACAAAGCGACTTGGCACGTCGCCATGAAGCGCAGCAAGCGCAAAGTGCTGCCGGCGAACCGGCTGGGCAAGCTCCTCGAGAAGCTCGAGCGCGCGAAGGCGAGCCTCCGCGCCAAAGTCGAGCACCCGTTTCATGTGGTGAAGAACCTCTTCAAGCACAAAAAGACCCGCTACCGCGGGCTGGCGAAGAACGAAGCCCAGTTGTTCTCGCTCTTCGGCCTCGCCAATCTGTTCCTGGCGCGCCGACCGTTGTTGGCATTGCACGCCCAAGGTGCGTCCTGATGCGGCGCCGGGGCGCAAAAAGCGGGGCAAAGTGCTCACGGATGGCATCCGCTCGGGCGAAAAATGCCAAAAAGCTGAAAAGTTTTCACTGACTCACGCACGTGACCGGTCCGGCACCCGTTGAAACCGATTTATTCAGCGATTCCTTAAAGGCGCAACCGACGACCCTGCCCTTGAACTAAGGGGTCACGGGCAGGCAAACTTACTATTTATATCCATATCAGTATAATCACAGCATGAAAGCCGTCATTTTTCTTGGGGACTCGCTCAAATGTCTGCGCGACTTCCCCGAGGACGCGCGGCACGATGCGGGCTACCAACTCGATAAGGTTCAGCGCGGCGAGCAGCCAGACGATTTCAAGCCAATGCCTTCCATTGGTAAGGGCGTTGAAGAAATTCGGGTTTGGGATGACTCTGGCACCTACCGCGTGATCTATACCGCCCGAATTGCGGATGCCGTATACGTGCTTCATGCGTTCCAGAAGAAAACAAAAGCGACGAGCAAGCGGGACATTGACACCGCAAAGGAACGGTTCGCCTACCTGATGAGAATGCAACAATGAGCGAGATCGAGACCGAAAGCTATGCAAACGTGTGGGATGCGATAGCCGATACTCCGGAACAAGCGGCCAACCTAAGCGCGCGAGCCGAATTGATGCAGAAGATTGCCGTCATCGTCAAAGAAAGCGGCTGGACACAAGCAGAAGCTGCCAGCCATTGCGGCGTGACCCGGCCGCGCATCAACGACCTCTTGCGCGGCCGGGTATCGCGTTTCTCGCTGGATGTATTGGTCAACATCGCGACCGCCTTAGGCCGCCGTGTGCATATCGAATTGGATGCCGCCTAAAATGTGAAACCCAGCCAAACGCCATACCGATCGCATCCTCGCGGCCATGTCTTTTATTCGTGCCGGCTAATGCGCAGTTCTATTTCAACGCGACGGTTTAGCGCCCTGTCCTCTTTCGTGCCGCCAGGTGCTACGAAATCGCCGTCTGCTCGTGAATTCACAGTGATCTTGTCCGCTTCCACGCCGTTTTCAACCAGGTATTTCCGGGCGGACAGCGCACGACCGAGTGCGATCCCCGCGTCATGCGGACCCGCTACGCGGGCATCCGTTCGTCCGTGCAGGATCACATGATCGGCAAGTTTTGCGGCAGACGCCAGGACTCGTTTCACCGCCTCGCCAGGTTTGAACGCCGTTTGGCCAGGGGCGAAATTCACATGAATGATTGCAGTTGCCACCTTTTCAGGCCTCGACTGAATGGCATTGATGCGCCGGTCCAGGGCGGGGGTGTCTGACTCGGTTGTGCCGGTGTTCGTTTGGGTGACTTCGATCACTCGGCGAATTTCTGCAAGCTGTGTTTCCGACAGCTTGCGCACGTCCGACCACAGGTCTTCTCCGTCCCCGTTCGCCATGGTCGGCGCGGTATCGCCCGGCGCTGGAGACGAGGCCGTTTCCTCAGGTCCCACGGACTGGAAAACCAGAGAGCGACCGTTCACCCAAACCGTGAAATGGTTCAGCCTGCGGGAAAGGCGGTAATAGCGCCCTTCCTTCTCGAACCCCACGTCGACGCCGTTTTCATCCTTGATCGAGAGAATTGCCAGAGCGATCCACAGGAAGGCTGGCGCATGGGCGAATTCCACGACGATGCGCTGGCCGTAGAGAAAGGCGCGAACGCCGGATAAATTCCCGGATGCCAGGTAATCCGGGCTGACTCGATGCATAGGCGCCTCGTGGGCACAGGACGCCAATAATGTGCCGCAGGCCAGCAGAAAGACGATACGAGCGGCTTTCATCGTGAATACACCAGCTCTTTCTTTGCATCGCGTTTCACTTCGACCTGATCCCTGATCTTCACCTCAGGTGTGGCGCCGCGCTCGATGCTATTGACGATATTCTGATGGACTCTTTCCGATACCACCGCGCGCTGTTGTGGGCTCAGCCCGTCCGATTCCGCTTTTTTTTCCAGCGCGGCCGCCACGGCATAGGCTCCTGCCAATTCCGGGAATTGCTTCACGCCTTCGTTTGCCGGCTCCTTGCGGAATGTTTCCGCCATTTGTGCTTCCTTGGTTACTGGCTTGGATCGCGTGGCCTCATTTTCGCGGGCGCGAAAATCAGCGTCTCCTTTCATATTTACGCTAACATCGCCCGCTTCTTTCGTTACTGCATTTGCGGCTGTTCCTCTTAGTCTGCCTTCCAATTCGATCTTATCCTGCTCGGTCGGGGTATATCCCTTGACGTGCATTCCCCGTGTGGCGGCTTCCATCCAGACTTCCTTACGGAAGGTTTCGGAGCCGGATACCTTGATTTCGTCCCATCCCCTTGCTTGGGCAATCCGTACCATCGACTCGGCGATATACTCGCTATTCGAGTGGGTTTCCAAACGGTTGCCTTTGTCCTCGAACGCCACCAATTCGGCATTTTTCGGATGGTAGAATTTCTCGCCGCGCCGGATGTACCGCTTTTCGATTTCAGGGGGGACAATCAGCCTTACGTCACCCCCTGTTGCGGTGAATACTTCATCCGATTCAACCAGATTGCCGCCTGCCGGTTGCGGCCGGCTGGTCTTGTCGGCTTTCCCCAACCATGCCGCCCGCTTCGCCTCCTGGTCCGGATTCAGCGGTTGGCTCTCCCGTTCAAACCCCGGTTCGATCGCGTTAAGCCCAAGCTGCTCCCGCGCTTCCGCGTTATCCCGTGCTCTCAGTACGGCCAGCTTGTCCTTTGTCGCTTGATCGAGAACGACCCATTCCGGGGCGGCTTTCACCGCTTCTGGCGGTGCCGTTTCAACGCTGTCTTTGAGTCGAGCCGCCACTTGCGCCTTCCAGGCCAGATACGCCGCTTCATCATCCAGCGGCGGAATCCCAAGGCTCATCCTGACCTGCCGAACGAAGTAGACCGACTCCACACTCGGATTCTTGTTGTCCCCTATCGCTTGAGCTTTTACAGAGTCCAATTTGTCATCCAGGGCTTTTGCAATATCCGTTGCGGTCATACCGGAGAACGCCATCCTTTCTATGTCGGCGGTCAGCCCGAGCTGACCGGCCATTTCACGGGCCTTGTTGATTTGTTCCCCGACAGGGCCAAGCGCACTGACATCCACCCGTGGGAGATCCACTGCGGCGATAACCGTTGATTCCTTTTCGCTCAACCGGGCTTCGACCCGTTTTTTCCAAGCATCGAAGCCGGCTTGATCGTCCAGGGGCGGAATTCCCAAACTGAGCCGCACCCGGCGCACGAAGTTGATCGGCGCTTCATCATTGACAGGGTCAAGCTGATGCGACAATGACCGGGCAATATCCGTTGCGGTTTTTCCTTCGAACGCCAGCTTCTCGATGTTGGCCGTTAAACCGAGCTGGTCAGCCCTATCGCGCGCGGTTTCGA
Organism: Methylococcaceae bacterium; assembly: GCA_902810705.1. Lineage (GTDB taxonomy): Bacteria > Pseudomonadota > Gammaproteobacteria > Methylococcales > Methylococcaceae > CADDYU01. The sequence continues at coordinate 15,185 of CADDYU010000050.1, read as the reverse complement.
TGTGCGTCCCGACCGGCCCCAATACGGACGTGTCGATTGAACGAGGTTTTCGTGTCGCTTCCATGTTTCCCCCTTTTTTCAGAGTGATAGCCCGGCTTGCTTGCAGAGATTGTCGGCGTAGGCTTGTAGGGCCACCGTGTCTAAATCGCCGGCCTGTGGCTTCTCGATTGGCGAGAAGTCGATGGCGAAGTTCGCCAAGGCGAGCCTGCTCAATTTGGGTACGTCATCGAGCGTCACCGGGCGCTCTACTGTCACCACCTGGTTTTCCGGTGTTTGCGGTACGGCCGCGGTTGCGGGCGCGTCAGCCCCGACTTTTCGATGGTGTTCGGTCAGGTCGATCAGGGGTACCAATGCGCTCAACTCTCCCTTGAGGACGGCCTTGTCCAATTCCGTTTGTTTAGGCACTTTTTTGCCTAGTGCCCTGAGCGTCGGCGATATTTCCTTGAGCCGGTCAATGAAGACGCCGTGCTTGTAGTAAGCCACCTTCCTTGCCAGGATCGGCGGTACGTTTTCCATGATGACCAGCTCGCGATCCGGCCCGAGTGAGGTAATTTCCTGGGGAAGCAGGAGCGCCCGGCGTTGGTCGGACGTGCTTTCCGTGTGCGGCCGATTTTGGAATAACCCCTTGCCCTTCGATTGCGAACGTCCCTCGACCGTCTGATACCCCAGCCATTCCGAAATGTCCCGCGCTGTTTGGGTTTCCGATGCTTTGGGGGGGAAGACGATTTGCAGGGCGTGATTGGTCGTGAACGTCTGCGCGGCATCCTTGCCGTAGACCTCAACTAACTGCGAAGGGCTTTGAATGATCGGCATCATTCGCAACCCATACCCGGCCACGTAACTGATACCCTTGGACAGAATTCCGATTTTTCCAATGGCGGTGAATTCGTCCATGAGCAGTAGGCAGGTGTAACGGAGCGCCTTGTTCTGGTTCGGCAACTCTCGTGTGTTCAGATCGATCAATTGCTGAAAGAACAGATTCAGCAGCGGGGCCAGGCGGTCGAGGTTATCGGGGGTCACGCCCAGATAGATCGACATGCGCCGCTTTCTTACGTCCCTCAGATCGAAGTCGTTAGCGCTCGTTGCCGCGTCGATAAGCGGATTCATCCACAACTCGAGCCGGGACCGGAACGAAGTCACCACACCCGCGCGCGTGTTTTCCGATGCGATGGATATGTAGCTGTTGAGGGCGCGGACACAGGCGCCGGAAAGCGGCATTCCGTCGTCGGCCCGGTCATTGATGATCTTCGCGAAGTACGCCGCCCCATCGCTTTCCGCAAGCGTTTCGCGGAGCACCTGGCCCAGCGTCACCGGTTTGCCCGGTGTTTCGGCCAGGTACAGAACGACGCCGAGAAACAAGTTCCGCGGTGTTGCCGTCCAGATGACATCCGTGCCTGGCTGGTCGGGAAACAACATATTCCCGATTTTCTGTACGTCATCGATCCTGAAATTCGGGTCCGTGCTGATGTAGGCCAGTGGGTTATAGCGGTGCGTCTTGTAGTCGGCGGCGGCAGGATTGAACAGATAACAGGCCTGACCGTATTTCTGGCGGAATCCACTGGTGATGTTCCAATTCTCCTGTTTGATGTCCAGGACAACGGCGCTGTCCGGCCAGTTCAACAGGTTGGGAATGACGATACCCACGCCCTTCCCGCTTCGCGTCGGCGCGGAAATGATGGCGTGCTGAGGACCATCGAACATGAGGTAACGGCTGCCAAGCCGCCCGACGATGATGCCTTTCTCGCCCAGCAGGCCGGCTTTTTTGACTTCCGAGCGGCGCGCGAAACGGGCATCCCCATACAGGCTTTTTTTCGCGGGCGCGAAAAAAAGCACGAACGGCGCCAGAACGACAACCAGAGAGATACCGCCAGATATGGTCAACCAGCGTTCAACGGCTTTGTCGGCGCGGTAGTGATACCAATACTGGTAAAACGTCAGCAGCGTGGCATCGTCGAACTTTCGGTCAAATGCCATGAGAAAGATACCGCCAGCCAGGTATTCCCAAAGCCCGGCCATTACGAGCAGCAGGGTCAGGATAGCGCCGGCTTTAGGCCATCCGCTTTCGCTTAAACTCGGGGTCATAATAGATTTCCATGAGCTTACGCTTCGAGTAATACAGGACGATATCAATCGTTGTGAACAGCCGATGCTTGATATAGGCCGTGTCCAGATGCGCTCCGGTATGGCTGTCCTTGATGAGAGCGGTGAGCTGCTCGAAGGCCTCGAACGCGCCGTTGGCGTGCATCGTGGTGATCGATCCGGGATGGCCGGTATTCACCGATTTGACGAACTCCCAGGCTTCATCGCCACGGAGCTCCGCCAACAGGATTCGGTCCGGTTTCATGCGCAGACACGACACCAAGGCTTGCTTCGGGGTCACCTTCGAAGCGCCTTCGTCCTCGCGCGAATAGAACAAATGGACCTTGTTCGGATGTTGATGCAAGAACAGCTCGTGTACGTCCTCGATCGTGATGAGCCGTTCATCCATGGGGATGCTGCGCGTCAGGCTTCTGGTGACCGTGGTTTTGCCCGAGCCGGTCTTGCCCACGATCAGGATGTTCCGGTGCGTCCGCACGGCCAGATCCAGGAACTCCTTGATTCGCTTTTCGCCCTTGAGCGCCAACAGATCCTGCTCGAAGGGTTGCAGGCCGTCCTCGGTCTCGGTGTATTGCTCGAACGCGCCCTCCTCGTCCAGTTCGTCCAGGGTCTTGTCGATGATGCTGGGCTTGCGGATGGTGATGGACACCGTGTTCTGTTCGCAGGCCGGCGGGATGAGGACCTGCACCCGTTCGCGGGTCGGCAGCGCCGCCGACAGCAGCGATTTTTCGTGGGAGATTGACTTGCCGTTGTAGCCGGCAATGAGCGTTGCCAGCTGCCGGCAATGATTGAACGACAGGGCTTCCACGTCGTGGCGTTTCCACCCTCCTCTGCCCTCCGCCCACACCTCCCGTGAGCGGTTGACGCAGACCTCGGTCAACGTTTCCTCATCCAGGAATTCCCTCAGGGGCAGCAGGTATTCCGCGAGCATTTCGGACGACTGCTCGTCCTCCCTTCTTAACGCCGTGACGCCAGGCGGACTCAATTGGACACCTGCAGATCGTAGATGCCAGAGAAGTCCAAATCGCGGGCGACCATGACTTGGATGTGATCGCCCTGATTCTTGTAGAGTGTCGGGGGAATGTTGACCTGGGCCTCCAACGTCTTTTCGATGAGCTTTTCGCTGCCGGTGATCGAGCTGCCGCCCAACACGATGTTGCCGCCGCCTCGTTGCTGATTGGCGATCAGCACGGCCACGGCGTCCTGCAACAGCGTCATCATGATTGCCGCGCCGAAGCGTTGGGCGAAATGGGTGTCCACCCAGCCCTCAAGACCGCCCCGCCCGAGCGCATCGGCGCCCGGCGAGTTGAGTGAGACCACGACGCCATTGGGTGTTTTGACGCGCGTCCACAACACGAAGATGCGCGCCTGTCCCTGCTTGATACCGCCCTGATACTCCCCGACCAGTTGCGAGCCACGATCCAGCAATACTACCTTGCCATCGTCCGAATACACGTCACTGGTAAGCCGGCATCGGGTGAGGCCAGGAACGGTGGTATTGAGTGCGGTTTCCAGGGCGCAATCGAGCGTCGTTCCCTTGGCAATCAGAAAGTTCCGATTCGGCAGCAGCGAGGCGGACGCCCCTTTCGTGATCGTCGGTTCGAGCTTGACCGCCAAATCGCTCCGGTCACCAGACAGTGGCCCGTTGCCGTCTTGATCTTCGGCCGTCTGCGCCCGGATGGGCGCCGTTGTTCCGCTCGTGCCCGTGGCTCCAACCAGTAACGTGCCCATCATCTTGCGGTCGGTCCAATCAATGGGCGGTTTTCCATTCTGCGTCGGCGTCGCATTCGGGCGTGGTAGTGTCTGTGCCTGGACGACCTGAACCGGTGGCGATGGAGCCGGTGTGACGTTAACCGGCGCCGGCTGCGCGGGTATGACCAATGGCGGAAGAGTATTCGTGATCTTCTCCGGCCCTGGTTTCTTTTCAGCACTCTTGTCCTTGTCGGCGTTGACGGCCACGATCATCGCCGCGCCGGCGACGGTAATGACCATCATGCCGAGCAGGTTGATCAGCTTGTTGCCATCCTTGCGCCGGTTGACGGAGGGAACGCCCTCGTCTTCCGTGATCGGATCATTTTCGCGCCCGCGAAACTCGCGTGCTTGTCTTGCGGCTTCGGCCAGGGTTGCCGGTTCTTGCTCGCCCGCATTGAGCGAGCCGCCCTGTGGCTCTTGCTGGCTCATCATTCGGCTCCCTTGATCACGCGTTCGACATCCGGTGCGACCGTGCCGGTGGTGTTGTCTCGGCCCCCGTCGAAGTCGAAGCTCTTGTTGCGGAGACAGGCCACCGCGTTGCTCTTACGCAGCGTCAGGCGAGGCACCACGCGATGGACAATGATCGTGTTGCCTTCCACGTTCGTGTTGACGAGCGCTTCGTTGCCCTCTGCATCGACGGTGTAGATCGCCGGCATGTCGCGGTTGTTCGTAAAGGTCAGGTAGGTAAAGCGCCCATCGTCACGAGCCGCGGTTGGGCTGATCTCGGGCGATCCGGCGACCCAATAATCCAGGTTGTCGCTCGCCTTCTTGTCTTCGCCGGGCTTAATCTTGTCGTTCGACAGCCGCGCTTTCAGGTCGGCGGTCCTTTCTTTGGCCGCTTGGCGCACGGCCGCTTCCTCCGGATAACGGAATGACAGAGCGTAAATCAGGTTCGGGTTTCGCCATGCCGTCGTGTCATTGATCGGGCGCGGCTCGACGAATACTGCGAACTCGTAGACCCGCTTGTCGGTGATGACCGTCAGGTTGGTATCCGCCTTGGTCGCCCTGGGTTTGATAAATAGATGACTGCCGCGTGGGACGATTTGCCAGGCTTGATCGTCGCCAGCGGCAACGTCCTTGATGGTTTCTCCCTCCCCAAACTGCACATGGGTCGATACCCCGTAGAACGTGGACAGCTTCACCACGTTCGCCGGGTTGTAATCGACCACCCGGACACGCGGGTCATAAGCGCCTCGGCTTGGGGTTATTTCCGCCCAGGCAAACGCCGGGACCATCAACGCAATCAACCAGACTTGTCTCATATTCGCCTTCCTATGGTCCGGATTGTGCCGGTAGCGCGACTGGCGCATCCTGTCCGGGGAACACCACAACGCCCGGCCCTGCTGCCGGCAGCGCTTCCGAAATCTTCGGAGCCGTTGCGTCCTGTAGGAGCGCGTCCGGATCATTTCGGTACTCGACCGTTTGAAAACCGAGCGGGTTGATCGCCCGGTCGTTCTCCGACATCGGGGCTCCCGAATAGCGGAATGTGATCGTGGCCGCCCAATGCGTGACCTGCGGCTTATCAGCGCCGCGCTCGATCTCCTTGGTGTAACGCACCAGGGCGACGTTCGGCTTGATGAAAGACGTACTCTTGACGCGGACTTTGACCTTCGCGTAGTTTGCGAACACGTTCAGCGGGGATTGGGGGTTGCGCGGGTTGAAGTAATCGAAGTAGCGTTGCTGCTCAACGCCAACCGACATGATCCCGACGTTGTAATAGTATTCTTCGGCCAATTCCTTGCTGTAACCCTCCCGGTACCGCACATACCACTGGCAGAAGTACTTGTTGATGGCTTCGTCGTAGTTGGTTTTACCGTCCGTCATGGCATTCACCACATCGACAACCCCTGTCGAGTTGTCCACCCGAATCACGTAGGGCTCCACCGTTTTAAGCGGTGTTAGCATGGCGACGGCAAGAACCGATGAAAAGGCCATGACACCCGAGGCGCTGGCGACTATCCATGCGGTTCTTTTCGAGCGCTCCGCGGCTTTTACCTTATCCGTCTCCCAGGAACGCGCTTCGGCTAAATACCGCTCGAAGTCCCGCTTTTCAACCTTGTTGTTACCCATGCGATCCCCTTTCCGTTTCGCTCTTGTTCTCGATGCTGTTGACCGGCTTGAACTCACCCTGACATTCGCGTGGTTTGGGCGGAATTGCACACCCAGTTACCACGCTGAGAACGAGCAATAACATTGTGATGTGTCGCATATCAATTCATTCCATGTATGGTTAGGTTGCGTTGCAATATATCATATTGTGATATGTCAAAATATATCATTTTGTGTTTTTTGGGCGCAAAAAATGGACGGTTTTCGCGGAAGCGAAAATGACGCCCTTTTGATTACATACTCGATATCCGGTTTTTGGTTCCGCCGGTGATCTTGCGATACACGGCTCCAGGAACGCCGGCGGTTGTGCGTACCGCACTGTTCGCAATTCTTACGTCCGACCTTATCCTGTTGATTTCCCGCCGCATATTCGTTGGCCGCATGGCGCTGACGCCGCCCTTGGCCTTGCCGTATGCCCAGTCGACAGCGCCCAGCGTTCCGATTGCCGTTCCGCCGCCGAGTGCTGAGGCGATGGATGGAAGCTGCATCATTACTAATGTGCCCATGACACACAGAATAATTGCTGGGAACGCTTGGGAAATCGCGGGATCCGTCAGCACGCCTGCATCAGTCACCGCACCAAGATATTTTTGAACTATGGCAATCATCATCTTGAGGGACGCCGCTGTTAGCATCACCAAAAAGACATAATTAAGCGCCTGCCCTATCCACGAATCGAAGAACCGTTTGGTCGGCTCGAAGATCGCAAGTAGAACAAATATTGGCCCGACCCCAAGAACGATCGCCAGGGCTAGCTTCGCTAACGCCAATAAGAATGCTGCGTAGGCAGTTGCCGCCGTTCCCGCCACCCATATCAATAGCGCAACCGCCAACATTCCAAGATCGGGAGTAGGAAGCATCCCGGCCGAAGCGTTGGCTTTTTGCCAATAAGCATCTCCAAAGTCGTATAGCTGTGACCAAAGACTGTCCAGGAATTGCATATTGCTCGCGCTGTCCGAGTATCCAGATGCGATATAACCCGCCAAAGCTTCCGGCGACTGCCATAGGAAATCACCCAGGAATTCGTTGTATCGCCCGATACTCAGGGCCATACCGGTAATCAGCGATAACCTCACGATCCGGTTCGCGCCATCCATGATCGGTTCCGAGATCATCCCGCGCATCATGGCCCACCCCCACAGCATCACATAGATCGCAATAAGAGTGGTTGCGACTGGCGTGATAGCGCCGATGATGTTTGCGGCTACGTCGCTTACATACGTTGAAAGCGCATCATTGAGGTGCTTAAAACTGTCTTCATAGAAGTGAAAGCTACTAGCCACGAACGACCTCCCTAAAACCGTGGAACGGCGCCCTTAGTCGCATCCTTGGACATGGCATTTTTCACCTTTTCGCAGTTCTCATTGCCTGTCTTGGCGACACAATGCTTTTGCAAGAAATCCGCTTGCGTCATTTTCTCCCCGTCGACAACTACGTTGTGCGGATCTTCCACTGTTGGTACATCATCACTGCACGCTGTCAATAAGGCGGCTGTGGACAGCGCTGCGAACCATAGTTTTTTCATGCTTATCTCCAAATGTGCGCCCCATTGGGCGAACTGGGTTTCGTAATCAGAACCGAGGAACGTCGCCCCTTGATGACTGCATTCGGATTTCCGCAGCCTGCTGATAGGCTATATCCCGTTGGGCCTGTTGTAGTTGAGCCAGGGAGGCCAGTTTGATTTGTTCGTTTTGCAGCATGGCCTCTTCAGCCTGTATACGTGCTTGCAAGTCGAGAATGTCTTTTTCGTCTGGCGAGTCGTTCACCTTGTCCAGCATGGTTTGCAAGCCGTCGATTCGCTGGCTGGCCTGCCGGTAGCTTTCTTCGGCGAGGACGCGGTTCAGTGCGGCCTGATTCTGCGAATTCTGGTACGCCTTACCCGCGTAGCTCGTGCTGCTTAACCCGGTGTCTTCAATGCCCATGATCCGCGTCGCCGACTTCATCGCGCCGAGCGATCCCGACAGGCTGTTGTACTGACCGCTGGCCGCGCCGTTGGCGAGACTCAAGGTCTGCTGCCACTCGCCCGGCAGGTACTTGCGCAAGGCGGGGTTGTTCGCCAGCCCGGCCATACCCCGAATACCGCTCAAGCTATCGTAGGTTTGCTTGAGCTGTTGTAGCTGATAGGCCATTTGTTGAAGCTGCTGAGCCCACGACGCGACCTGTTGAGTCGCTTGCGCCAGATTGGCGGCGTCAATGACCGGAATGCCTGTTGCATAGACCCCGGTGCCTGCAAGCAGGCCAGTGGCCAGGGCGATACTGCGGATGTGCTTTTTCATCCTAATGCTCCTTTACGAATACGATGGAATTCAGGTAACCACTTGGCCGGATCATCGCCCATTTCGGCGACGAGCTGTTCCGCCAGCAAAGAGGTGGCCGTGTTGCCCGAAAGCACGGCCAGCTCATCGTCGAAGCCACGGAGGTTCAATTCGGCGACGACCGAATTGTGACCTTGCTTGATCAGGAACCGGCGCGACTTCTCGCCGAGTTCCCTGATGATTTCAAACTCGCGCACGGTCAGCTTGAACCCGTTGACATAATCCTCGTAATCCTCGCCGGGGTTCGGCAGGAAAATCTTCGTCGCCGTTTGCTCGATCAGCGAATGGCTGATTTTCGATTGCAGCGCATCGCGCGGGGGTTGCGTGAACATCACCAGAAAGCCGTTCTGTTTACGAATGGTCTTGAGCTTGTTCTGTACCAGATCCTCGAAGTATTCATCGAGCAGAAGCTTCCAGAATTCGTCCATGAAGATGACGAGTCTTCGCCCATCGATCAGCTTTTCGATCCGATGGAACAGGTACATGGTCGTCGGTGTCCGCGTTTCCTCGTTGTCGAGGAATTCCGTCACGTCGAAACCGAAGATCGGCGCGCCGTCAAGCGATAGCGTGTCTTCCAGGTTGTCGAACAGCCAGCCGAGCGTCCCGCCCCGACACCAGCGCGCCAGGCGCGGATGCAGGCCGTTCTGGTCGGTCGGATCGAGGAATTCGAGCACCGCGCCCAAGCGCCGCTTATTCCTGGGTGCGCCCATCACCCCGGCGATGGCCTGGTTAATTTCCTTCTCCTGCGAGGGCGTCAGCGGCATGCCTTCGCGGCTGACCAGTTTCTTAACCAGCGCTTCCAGGAACATCAGGTTGTCGGGCGTGGGATCGAGCTGAAACGGCGCGAATCCGGACGGCACCCCGTTCTTGAGCGGGTAATACTTGCCGTCCATCGCCCGTACGCCGATGGACGCGCCCAGATCCTTGTCGAACAGCACATAGGTTGCCGGCGTTTCCGGCCGGTTGAACTTCTGCGCCATGGCCAGCATGACCATTTCGAGCACGGTTTTACCGCCGCCCGACTGCCCGATGACCATCGTGTTCGCCAGGTCCTTGTGATTCTTGTCCAGGCGCGTTTCCTTGCCTTCGGTACGGTGGAAATTGAAGTAATAGGGACTTCCCGACGTGGTGGAAAACATCATCACCGCATCGCCCCATTGGTTGCCGCGAATGCGGCCGAGGGGATAGTTGTGGAAGCTCGAGAAGCCGGCGAAGTTGCGGCTGGTGATGTCCCCTACCCTGACCCGGTATTCGAAATTGCCCGGCAGTTGCGCCCAGAAGGAGCCGGCGAGGCCGGCTTCCTCGCGCGCCCATTTCATGCCGCTGTCGGACAGGGACGCGCCCGCCGCGTTGATGGACTCGTTGAGCCGCTTCTGGTCGTCCGCGCGGATAATCAGCGAGAGGTGATGCGCGCCCATCACGAAGCGGTTGGACACGAGATCGTCCAGCGCCTCGTTGATGTCGGCGATCTGCGATTCCGCCACATCGCCCGCGTTGATCATGCGGGCTTGCTGGCGTTTCATCCGGCCGACGGCCACCGCCTTCGAGAGGAAGGTGAAGGACTGCGACAGCACGAACTCAAACGGCATGCCGAGCAGTTCATTCAGAATGCCGGGACAGGTGCTCGCGGGATAGTCCTGTATCGCCACGATGGCCCCGTATTGAGTCCTGGTCGGTCCCTTGAGGGACATGAGCCCGCCCTTCCCGAAGAATGGGCGCGAGGTACACAACACGTTGCGTATTTCTGCGCGCGGCAGCGGGAACCGCCGCCATTCGCCATTGACCAGGTAGCCAAGGAATTCCAACACTTCGGAAAACATGACGCCGTTATGCTCGTAACATCCGAGTAGTTCCGGCTCGTAGCGATCCAGCGCGGCCATGGCCGCGCCTGTCACTTCGTTGAGCGCTTCCAGCTCGTCCAGTTGCTTTTCCTGTAGATCCTTCGGCTTTTTGCGATCGAACAAAGCGAACAGCTTCGCGATCTTGAGCGGTTGCGGGCGATAAACCACCGTCAGGCACAGCTCGTTAACCAGCATCCGCTCCCGCGCCAGACTCTGCCGGTATTTTTCGTTAAACTCTCGGCAAAAGCCCGGCTCGAACTCGCCGTCCGGATATTCCCCATATTCCCTGCGGACCACATGCGACCACACCGCCACGTTCGGCGAGGCGACGTTGCGCATGAAGTGGTTCAACTGATCGTGCCAGATGTTGATGTCCGCTATGTCGGCGCTCTCGTGCGCCGCGCCTTGCAGGCGGATCGTTTGCAGATAGTCGCCGCTTTCGAGCTTGACCGTGTTTCGGGTTACATGGCTCGAATACGGGATGAATGCGGAAGTTTCTTCCTCGTTACGGACAGCATCCGCATATTTGTATTTTGCACTCATGTTTGTTCCCTGCTGATTTTCGCGCCCGCGAAAATTTCATTGCTTCCATTTCCTGGTCGGAAGCGGCGAAAAACTCGCCGCGCCACACCAGAACCGGGTGTTCTTGCAGCGCCCTATGGTTTTCGTCCAGATGAAAAACGATCCGAATGCATTGGAGTCGTGGGCGCTGATGAGGTATAGAACCGCATGAACCGGCACGATCAATAACATGTAGAAGGGGTCGCCGACGGCGAGGAAGATCACCGTCACGATCATGAACTCGATCACGAAGGCCTCATACGGTATGCCCCAGATCGTTGCCGGCCGCGTCAATCCGACAAACAGCGGGTCTACGTAAACGTCGTGATCGCCCTCTCTCATGGCTTAGGCGCTCGATGCGGAAACCACGTAATCCACAATCGACGTCGAGCCGAAGATCAACACGATGCCGACGATGATCTTGATGGCCCAATCCCACGACAGCTTGCCGGCAATGGCCGCGATGCCACAGGCAATCACCGCGATGATGGCTAGCGTCCGGGTCAGGCCACCCGTAAAGATTTCCAGCACCTTGGTTGCCGCCGAATCCCACGGCGCGGCGAGTGCTAGTTCCGGCGTCAGCGCCAACAAGCCGATGCCGGCCGCAACCATCAAGGTTGTGGCCCGATTGTTCGCCTTTCCCCCTTCTTTCGAATTCAGGGCTCTGGCGGCTTTTTTCATGAGTGCAGTCAACTTCATTGGGTTATCACTCCTGTTGATATAGCGATAGGCTGATGGTGGGAACTTTTCCGTATTTCTCCTGAATATGGCGAATCAGCCTGTCTAGGCTCGCCCATTCTCGCGGAGCTTTTCTGCTGGTTTCTAAAGTCAGTTCTCCTTCTTTCCAGGTCAGGCTCACGACGACTTGATACGTGCCGTTGGCGGTTTGCCGGATGTTGAACTTTTTCACCGCCCTGTTGCGTAAGTAGTCAACAAGATCGGCTTCAGTAATGGTGCTCATGCTTTACCTCGCAATAAGCACCCTGCATACCTTTTCTAGAAGCGGCATTATGATAACACATTTTGTGTTATTCGTATGTGCAAAATATAATAAACCGCCGTTGCATATTGACTTATTACGCGGCTTCGATTTTTGGCCTCCCGTTGTGGTTTGGGTAGGCTTCCTTGCAGCCATCCCTGAATCCGGTACAGCCCCAAAAGTCATAACCTCCCTTACCCCTCTTGACCCTATGCGCCAACGGTTTACCGCACTTCATGCACGCGAAATCCGACACCGTTTGCGGTTTCCGTTCGCCCGGTTTGCCGCGCTCATCCGGCAGCGTCGCAGAACAATCGGGGTACCCTGTACATCCCCAGAAGAAACCGCGTTTCCCTTTCATGCGCCGCAACGACTTTCCGCATTCAGGGCAGGGATGTTTCGGCATAGCCGAAACTTCCAGCGTGGATAATTCACGCTGTAATTGGTCATGCACCTTTTGAATCACGACCTTATATCCGGCTTGCCCTTGGGCAATCCGGTCCAGGTCTTGTTCCACATCACGGGTGAAGCCCAAATCGATGAACTCGAATTTTCCGGTCAGCGAATCCACCACCAGCTCGCCGGTTTCGGTGGGTACGAGATACTTATTTTCCGTGCGCACGTAGGCCCGGCTTTCGATGTTGTCCATAATCGCGGCATAGGTCGCCGGGCGGCCGATGCCTTCGCTTTCGAGTTTCTTGACCAGCGTTGCCTTGGTGTATCGGCTTGGCGGCTTCGTCCGCTTTTCCAGCAGCTTGCCGCGCGCCACGGGCAAGATTTGCCCCGGCTGGACTACCGGAATCGGGTTTGAGGGTTCCTTGGCGTCTTCGTCCTCTTCTTCGGTCTGATCGCCTGCGACCAGTTTCAGCCAGCCGCTGTAAACCAGCGTCCGGCCTTTGGCTTCGAATTCAACGGCTTTGCCGGCAACCGGCTCCTGGACGTCGAGCCTGACGGTCCGCACCGCATAGCGCGCGTCGGCCAATTGGCAGGCTATCGCGCGCAGCCGGATCATTTTGTATAGCGCCCGTTGGTCGGGCGTTTCGCCCGCCTCTTCTATGTCCCAATGGGTCGGCGTGATGGCCGGATGGCCTGTTTGTGCGCCTTCCGGCGCCTTGAACGTGCGCGGCCGCTCCGCCATGTCCAGGCCCATTTTGACCGCCACCGCGTAAATATCGCCCAGGGATTCATCCGATACGTTGGGGTTGTCGGTGCGATGGTAGGTGATGTGCCCTTGCTCATAGAGCTTTTGCGCGGCATCCATGGCCGCCTTGGGGTCCAGGCCCAAGGCGACGCTGGCCGCCTGTTGCAGCGTGGACGTGGTGAATGGCGGGGGTGGGCTTCGTTTCGTTTCACCCTCGTTGAACGATTTGACGATCACCGTCTTGACCCCGGCCACCGCCGAGGCGAAGGCCCGATCCATGAAATACGGGTTATCTTCGGTGACGAAGTTCGGCTTGGTCAGCCATTCCGCCGACCATTCATTTTTCGCGTCCGCGAAAAACAGCATTGCGCCGAAGTGATGGGTTAGTTTGAACGCCCTGATTTGCCGCTCGCGCTCGACGACCAGCCGCACGGCGGGGCTTTGCACCCGCCCAGCCGACAGCCTTTCGCCGCTTTGCCGGCTCAGTTCCGGGCTGACCATGTAGCCCACCAGGCGATCGAGTACGCGCCGGGCCTCTTGCGCGGCGACACGCTTCACGTCGATCGCGCGCGGCGCGGCGATGGCCGCCTTGACCGCCTTGGGGGTGATTTCGTTGAAGGTGACGCGCAGGGGATTCGACAGCTTCAGGCATTGCTGCAAATGCCAGCTGATGCTTTCGCCCTCCCGGTCCGGATCGGTGGCGAGATAGATCGCCTCGGCGTTTTTCACCAGGCCTTTCAGCTTGGCGATGACTCCCGTCCCGCGCTCGGTCAATTCATAGGCCGGTTTGAAATCGGGCGCCGCGACGCCCATTTGCTTTTGCGGCAAATCGCGCACGTGGCCGACGCTGGCCGCGATTTTCCAGTCATTCCCGAGGATCGCCGCAAGCTTCGGGATCTTTCCGGGAGACTCGATAATCATGAGTTTCATCGGTACACCATCACATCTGGATTGTGGGTACCGTACACGTCGGTTGCCGGCCCTTGCTGGGCCGTTTCCAGCTTCAACTTGACCGGCTGGTCGATGGGGTCTTGCGTTTTTGCCTGCGGCTTGGCGGGGCGCTTGGCGCCCTCGATGAGCGGGATCGGCTTGAGCGCCGGTGCGGTCTGCGCCTTCGTTGCCGTCGGGGGGCTCATGTTGTTGAGGACTTTTTGAACGTACCCGTTCGTTATGCCGTCACTGAACGAGCCGGTGTTGTAGGCCGATAGCGCCGCATGTAGGGCCTGATGGCCCGGGTACAGACGGCTGGCGTCCTGGTAGTTCCATCCGAAGATCGTTCCCGCTGCCGCCAGGTTCTTGCATGGGTCGAATGCGTCTTCGACCGTCAAGCCGGTCTTCGATAGATTGGCCGAGTTGACTTGGCTTAATCCCAGGTCGATGTTGTGACCGTTATCCAGTAACCATTGGGCGGTGACAACGGCCTCTTCCCTGTTTTCCGGTTGCCTTTCCAGCCGCGCTCCGCCGTTGACGCCGATCGTAAGCGGCTTGAAATGCGATTCCGTCTTGACGATGGCCTCCAGTGTTTGCGGGGCTACCCAGGGCGCACACTCCGAGGCCAAAGCGATGAAGTCCATAACGATCAATCCCTTTTATCATTCGAGTTGAAAAGGCCATATTACTGCTTTGCGTCCGCAGGCATCCGGCGAAGGATTGTTGAGCAGCGATTCGAAAATCGTGAGGGTGAACAGACGTTTTTATAATGGATCCTTGACATCAAAAAAACACAGTTTGATGGTTTTTTTAGCTAATATCGTTTAGCAAAATAGTCGAACATGATGCTACAAGGAGTGTATTTCAAAAGCAAACATTCAGTTGATGGGGCATTTTCGTCTTCGTGGGAAAACCGGCTATGTCGTGTTGCGCATCGAGACCAACGGTGGAGCCGTTGGTCTCGCCCCTTGGGGCTTCCAGCGCCTTGCCGGACGCTCCTGGGGGTCTGTAGCCCTCCGTGCCTGCGGGCCACAGACCCCCCGCCGCTTGAGCCTCCCCCGAACATCGCTCGGCGCGCTAGCGCCCAGCCCCCAAGCCTGACCCCATCTCCTCCTGCCAAACCCATTGGATCGGCGTTCGCATGGCTTCCCCGGGTGATTGTTCACTCTCCCTGCTTCGCGTGGTGACAGACGCGGCGATCGAGGCCTCGCCAGGTGTCACCATCGGTTGGTGACAGCATGGCCGAAGATGGTTCGAAGGCCTGTCCCCAACTTTTTTCGCGCCCGCGAAAATTTCTAGAAGCCAGATCGAAACGCGGAGCCACCGCCAGGGCAGGGCAGAGTAAGAGCGAGAGCACTCCCGGCCTACCGCTTCGACCATCCGCCTCAATGGGGGTGTGCTCTTGAGCGTTCAGACTGGCCTCCAGCCCGGCTATGCGGTCCAGGGCCGCTGCGCTTGAA